>NZ_JAYEZN010000001.1:2400000-2756233 GCF_037031225.1 Halorientalis sp. LT38
CGTCCCGGTGCACCGATGAGGGCGACCCACTCCAGAAATAATTGATAACTGGTTTTCACGAAAACTCTCTCCAAATCGGCTCTCGGGTGGTGGTCTCTCCCTCACCCACGCGGACCCTATCATTCACGATAATCTGGTGGAAGGGTTTATCTGGATATTCGCGGTACGAATCGGTAACAATGTCAGAGGTACTGATCGCGGACGATTCGGAGTTCATGCGGAACCTGCTGCGCGAGATTCTGGAGGAGGACCATCAGATCGTCGGGGAGGTCGAGAACGGCGTCGAGGCGGTGGAGGTGTACAAGGAGGAGCGGCCGGATCTGGTGATGATGGACATCGTCATGCCGATCCGGGACGGGATCGAGGCGACCGACGAGATCAAGAACGGCGACCCGGAGGCGACGGTGATCATGTGCACCAGCGTCGGCCAGGAGGAGAAGATGAAGGAGGCGGTCAAGGCCGGTGCGGACGGCTACATCACCAAGCCCTTCCAGAAGCCGAGCGTCATCGAGGCGATCGAGGACGCTGTCGGGGCGTAGGCGATGGAGGTCGACATCCAGTCGCTGTCGACGTTCAACCGACTGGCCGACGAGGGAGCGACGCGGGCGACGGCGATGCTGGCCCAGATGACTGGCATCGAGGCCGACGTGGAGGTGACGAAGATCACACTTTTGGACCGGGCCGACCTGGGCGAGGAACTCGGCGATCGACCGTTCGTCGGCGTCGCGTTCGACTTCGAGGGTGGCCTCGTGGGCGACACGACGCTGGTGTTCGACGAGGCCTGTACCGGATCGATCGTCGAGGCGCTCCCCGGCGCCGGGGACGGCGAGGGGATGGTCGAGGAGAGCGTGGCGGAGATCGGCAACATCATGATGAGCGGTTTCATCGACGGCTGGGCCGACCACCTCGGGACGACGATCGAACACTCGCCGCCGCGGTATCTGGAGGCGACCGGTCCGGACGTGCTCCCGGAGCCGACGGACGACGACCAGCCTGTCTTCGTGTTCAAGAGCCGGATCGACTGGCCGGGCGCGGACCTGGGCTTTTACATCTACATGCTGCCGGGTTCCGAGCGGCTGATCGAGCTGATGGCCGACGGCGCGGAGGGCGGGGACGCCATCCCGGTCGACAAGCTGTCGGTCTTCGACGAGATGACTCGCGCCGGGACGGCGACGGCCGCCGAGCACGTCACGGCGATGACCGGCATCGAGACCGAGGCGGAGGTGACCCAGATCAGCTTCGCAAAGATCGAGGACGTGCCGAAACAGGTCGGGTGCGAGCCCACCGTGGGCACCGTCGTCGAGTTCACGGGGACGCCGAGCGGCACCCTCGCGATCCTGTTCGACGAGGCGTCGGCGATGACCGTCGCGGAGGCACTGTTGCCGACCGATCCCGGCGGCGAGGGCCTGACCGACGCACACGAGAGCGCGATCGAGGAGCTCGGGAACGTGATGACAAGCGGGTTCATCGACGGCTGGGCGAACGTGCTCCAGACCTCGGTCGATCACTCGCCGCCCCGCGTCGTCCACGACATGGGGCGGGCGATCGTCGACCCGCTGGCGGCCCGGGTCGGCCAGCACCAGCAACACGCGTTCGTCATCGAGTCCCGGATGCGGACCGCCGACCTGGAGTTCGAGTGTGAGATCCTCGCCCTCCCGGACGAGGCGGATCTCCGTCGGGCCCTCGAGGATCTGGACGTCGCCAGGAAAGACGAGACCGAACCCGACGCGGAACGGATCTTCAAATGAAGGTATACGACAGCGAGCCGGGTCGGCAGGACGAGCCCGAACGCGAGCGGGTGAAGGTCGGCATCGCCGAGTACGAGGTGACGACCGCCGAAGCGACGCTGACGACGAGCGGCCTCGGCTCCTGTCTCGGCGTCGCGCTGTACGACGAGGCCGCCGGCGTCGCCGGCCTCGTCCACGTCATGTTGCCGTCGGCCGAGGGCGTCGAGAACCCCACCGCCGCCAAGTACGCCGACACGGGGATCGAGACGTTACTCGTGGAGATGGAGCGGGCGGGCGCGGCGCGCGACCGCGTCCGCGCGAAGGTCGCCGGCGGCAGCGACATGCTCGACTTCTCGGAGAACGGCTCGGGCATCGGCGTCCGCAACATGGAACAGGTAGAGGCTACCCTCGACGCGTTCGGGATCCCGATCGTCAGCGAGGACGTCGGCGGTGACCACGGCCGGTCCCTCCGCCTCGAGGGCTCCTCGGGCGACCTGCTCGTCAAGAGCGCGAACAAGGGCAGCGAGACGATCTGACCGCTGGATTACGGGCCGCGATCCGGCTGTTTCTACCAGTGATAACGACCCGTCCGACCGCGGTCGCGAACCGAGCTCGATCTGCGCCCACGAGAACGACGAATCCGCCGTACCTGCCGAAATCTCCAGTCGAAGCGTCTGACGAGTATCAGCCGTGATACTATTGCCGACAGGTTGAAGGTCGTAAGGTGTGAATACTGACAGTGATGAGTAGTTTCGCCGCGGGCCCGGTCGGACTCGCCCTGGCTGCCGGTGGGCTGCCCGAAGGGGTAGCGCCGCTGGTCGCGCTCGCGGCGAGCGGCGTCGTCGGGATGAGTATCAAGAACGTCTTCGATTCGATCCTCTCGGACGAGGAAAGCGAGGGGGACATCGCCGACGACGACCTCGGGAGCGACGGCGGACTGATGGCGGAAGACGGGGACGACGACGAACTCGACGACCTCGGCGGGCTCGGCGGCGACGACGATCTCGGCGGCTTCGACGACGGCGAGGACGGGTTCGGCGACATGGACGACGGCGGCGGCGGTGGCGGCGCGGGGACCGGCGAACTCGAGAACCGGCTGGACGAACTCGAAAACGAGGTCGGGGGCCTCCAGTCGACGGTCAACACCGTTCGCAACGAGAACGAACAGATCGGCGAGCAGGTCCAGGACCTGGACGAGAACATCCGGAAGCTGCTCGACATCTACGAGATGGTCACTCGCGGCGTCAACCCCTTCGCCGACGACATGGGGGCCGGCGGCGGAGGCGGCGGCCTCGACGAGGGGAGCTTCGGCCTCTTCGACGACGGCGACGACGAGGAGGAAGAAGAGGAGATCGACGACGAGATCGCCAGCGCCGACGCAGAGGGCTTCTTCGACGAGGATCTCGTCGAGGACGAGGAGGAAGACGTCGACGACCTCGGCGGCGGCGACCCGCTCGAGGACGACGACGCGCTCGGCGACCCGCTCGACGACGACGGCGGCGAGTTCGACGAAGACTTCGATGAGTTCGACGACGGGCCGGCCGATGACGGCCTCGACGACTCCGGCGGGGACGACGGCGGCGACGACGCCGACGGGAAGTCCTTCCAGGAGCTCAAACAGGAGTACGAGTCCGGCGACGCCGACTGGGCCGAGGGCGAGGAACCCCCGGCCGAGGACGAGGCGGAGGACCTCCTGGGCGAGGACGACCCGGACGATGCGGAGTCCCCGGAGGACGACCTGTCGGAACCGGCTGCGGACGCCGAGACCGACGACGGCCTCGACGAACTGGACGAACTCGAGGACGGGGCCGACGACTTCGCGGACGAGGACGAACTCGGGGACGAGGGCGACGATTTCGCCGACGAGGACGTGGTCGAGTCGACGGACGTCGACGACGTCCTCCCCTCGGCGGGCGAGGAGACGGCCGACGAGGTGGCCGGCGATGGCGACTCTGACGCGGACGCGGAGACGGTCGCACAGGAGACCGACACCGAGACCGCGACGGCCGCGGGGACCGCCGAGACGGCGACGACCGCCGAGACGGCAACGACCGCCGACACGGACGCCGACGGGACGGCCGGGGCCGACGACGGCCCGGGCAAGCCCTACCTGCGGACGCTGCCGGACGGGTACGCGGCCGAGTTGCTCGTCATGGAGTGGCTCGAGTTCCTCGTCGAGGAGTCGGACGCGCGCGAGACGGCGGCGGCCATCGACTACTACGAGCGGATCGACTGGCTCGGCGACGCGGCCGCCGCGGACCTGCGATCGTACCTGTCGGGCTTCGACGGCGGCGGGTCGGGTGCATCGCTGACGATCGATCATCACACCCGGAGTCTTCGGTACATCAGTCGACTCGACGGGGGCGCCGCGGACGGCGCGGCACAGCGACTGTTGGCCAGCGGAGGTGGTGGTGATGGGCTTCAGCGTTAGCGGGGCGGCGGCCATCGTCTTCGCGGGGATGTTCATCGGCTTCGGCATCCTCTACGGCGCCGCCGCGAACGGGTTCGAGCGCGTCTCCGACGCCCAGGACGGGCGATCCGAAGACGTCCTCGACACCCGGAACACCGACATCAACGTCACGTCAGCCGAGTACAGCGGCGACCGCCTCACGGTGCTGGTCGACAACACCGGCGCGGCGCCGATCGGGCTCAACGCGACGGACTTCCTGATCGAAAACGAGTACCAGACGGGCTGGCGCGGGCCCGCGACGGTCGACGGCGACGCCGAGACCGAACTCTGGCTCCCGGGCGAACAACTGAACGTCACCGTCTACACGTCGGACGTGCCCGCGCGGGTGACCGTCGTCACGGGCAACGGCGTCACCGAATCGAGGGAGGTGAACTGAGATGGGCGTGAGCGTCTCGACGTCGCTGGCGGTCGTGCTCATCGGCGGGTTCATCGCGTTCGGCGTGTTCACCACCGCGGCCACCAACTCCTTCGAGCGCGTCTCCGACGCGACCGGCGCCCAGAACGAGCGCTTCGACCGGGTGCAGGGGACGTCGATCGACGTCACCCACGCGTCGATCGTCGCCACGGTACCGGACTGCATCCTCCAGGTCAACGTCACCAACCGCGGCGAATCGCGGCTGTCGGTCGCGGAGACGGACGTGCTCGTCGACGGCGAGTACGCGACGGACTGGGACAACGACACCAGCGTCGACGGGGACGAGGACACGGACGTGTGGCTCCCCGCGGAGCGGCTGACGCTGAACGTCACCGTGGACCAGACGCCCGGCCGCGTGAAGGTCGTCTCTGGCACCGGTGTCGCGGCCACCGGACCGGTAACGGAGGGTCTCACATGCTGAGGGAGGTGCGTGCCTGATGGCGAGCGTCTCCGTCTCCCACATGATCCTCTTTATCGCCTCGATCGTGATCGCCGCGAGCGTCGCGGGCGTGTTCACCGACAGCATCAGCCAGGTGAGCCAGGCCATC
The DNA here is from genome assembly GCF_037031225.1 of Halorientalis sp. LT38. Classification (NCBI taxonomy): domain Archaea; kingdom Methanobacteriati; phylum Methanobacteriota; class Halobacteria; order Halobacteriales; family Haloarculaceae; genus Halorientalis; species Halorientalis halophila. The sequence goes on from NZ_JAYEZN010000001.1 coordinate 2,405,161, forward strand.
GACGACCGCGGGCTCTCGGTCAGTGAGAACGTCCGCACGGACATCGAGGTGATCAGCGACAGCGGGTCGGACGCCGTCTACGACGAGACGACGAACAACGTCACGATCCACGTCAAGAACACGGGCTCCCAGCGGTTAGTAGCCGAGGCCAGATTCATCGACGTACTGGTCGACGGGCGGTACGAGACCGACGTGACGGTGACGCTGCTCGACGGCGCCGAGAGCTGGGGTCCGGGCGAGGTCGTGCGGCTCGACATCTCGCCCAACGACGGCTCCGGTCTCGGGACCGGTGACCACCGCGTGAAGGTCATCGTCAACGAGGACGAGGAGGTGTTCAGATTCCGCATATGAGTATCGCAACACGAGATCTCTATTCGCTCGGCCTGACGGATCACGACCGACTCAACAAGGAACTCGGCGGCGGCATCCCGCCCGGCAGCATCGTCCTCGTCGAGGGCGACTACGGGGCCGGGAAAAGCGCCATGAGCCAGCGGCTCACCTACGGCCTCTGCGAGGAGGGCCACACCGTGACGATGCTCTCGACGGAGCTGACGGTCGGGAGCTTCCTCGACCAGATGCACTCGCTGTCCTACGACATGGTCGATCACCTCCTGCAGGAGAACTGCCTGTTCCTCCACGCCGACATCGGCGACACGAACACGCTGACCGGCGGCGGCGAGGAGGGCGACCGCAAGGAACTCCTCAAACGTCTGATGGAGGCCGAAGTGATGTGGGGCACCGACGTGATAATCATCGACACGTTCGACTCCATCCTCCGCAACGACCCCAAGTTCGAGGCGCTGGTCCGCCAGAACGAGGAGCGCCAGGCCGCCCTCGAGATCATCGGCTTCTTCCGGGACGTCATCTCCCGGGGGAAGGTGATCGTGCTGACCGTCGACCCCTCGACCCTCGAGGAAGAGGCCATCGGTCCCTTCCGGTCGATCGCCGACGTCTTCCTCGAACTGGAGATGGTCGAGGTCGGCAACGACGTGCGCCGGCAGATCTCGGTGAAACGCTTCGCCGGGATGGGCGAACAGGTCGGTGACTCGATCGGGTACTCCGTCCGCTCGGGGACGGGCATCGTGATCGAGAGCCGGAGCGTGGCCTGACAATGACCGAACACGGAACCGCACAGCCGTCGGACGAACTCAGACAGCACGCGGCCAGGCGCCGGCACCTGCAGGACCACCTCAAGAAGTTCAAGCAGATCACCGGCGAGTTCCCGATGTTCATCGACGAGGCCAGCGGCGAGTACGAGACCGACCGCCCGAACGTCCTCTACCCCGTCGGCGGCCCCATCTTCGTCCACATCTACGGCGACGTGGGCCAGGACATGAAGTACTACGCCATCGAGCCGGAACTGGACGACACCGAGGCGGGCGTCTACCAGCGGGTCCGCGACAAACTCCTCCAGAAGTCGGTATCGAAACCCGCGCCCTCGAACGAGTCCGAGTACGACGACCAGATCGAACAGCTACTCCAGGAGAGCTGTCGGATCACGGACGACGAGGACACCGGCGTGATGAACAGGCTCTCCTCCGTGGTCGACCTGGGCAAGGTCAACGTCTCCAAGGAGACCTACGAGGACATCCGCTACATCCTCAACCGCGACATCGTCGGTCTGGGCCCCCTGGAACCGATCATGCGGGACCCGGCCAACGAGGACATCCACGTCATCGGGCCCCACGAGTGTTACGTCGACCACGAGGTCTACGGCATGCTGGAGACCACGGTCGACTTCGGCGAACCCGAGGAGTTCGACCAGTGGCTCCGGAACATGGGCGAGCGGATCGGTGACCCCGTCTCCGACTCCGACCCGATCGTCGACTCCACCCTGCCCGACGGGTCCCGTCTCAACCTGATCTACTCCGACGACGTGAGCCTCAAGGGTCCCTCGCTGACGATCCGGCAGGGCCAGGAGATCCCCCTGTCGATGTTCCAGATCACCAAGTGGGGTACCCTCTCCCCGCGCCTGGCGGCGTATCTCTGGCTCTGTCTGGAGAACGAACAGACGGTGTTCGTCGTCGGGGAGACCGCGTCCGGGAAGACCACGACGCTGAACGCGGCCTTCGCCTTCATCCCCCGGGACGCGAAGATCTACACCGCGGAGGACACCGCCGAGGTCATCCCGCCACACGATACCTGGCAGCAACTGCTCACCCGCGAGGGCGAAGAGGAAGGAACCGGCGTCGACATGTTCGACCTGGTCGCCGCCGCGCTGCGTTCCCGACCCGACTACATCATCCTCGGCGAGGTCCGTGGTGCCGAGGGTCGGATGGCGTTCCAGGCCGCCCAGACGGGCCACCCGGTCATGCTGACGTTCCACGCCTCCGACATCGTCTCGATGATCCAGCGGTTCACCAGCGACCCGATCAACGTCCCCGAGACGTTCATGGACGTCGCCGACGTCGCACTGTTCCAGAACCGCGTCAAGCAGGGTGACGAGGTCCTCCGTCGCGTGACCTCCGTCCAGGAGATCGAGGGCTACTCGAAGGAGATGGACGGTGTCGTCACCCGGCAGGCGTTCTACTGGGACCCCGTCGACGACGAGATCGTCTTCCAGGGGATGAACAACTCCTACGTCCTCGAAGAGCAGATCGCGACCCTGCTTGGCTACGAGGACACCCGCGAGATCTACAACGACCTCGACTTCCGTGCCAGCATCATCGAGCGCGCCATCCAGGAGGACATCCTGGGCTACCACGAGGTCAACGAACTGATCGCCGACTATCAGCGCGACGGCGTCGAGGGCCTCCCGTTCGACATCCACCGCGAGACCTGACGATGGCCTCGAAAGAACCGACGAGTACCGCCCAGGAACTCAAACTCTCGCTCGCCAGTTTCGTCGACGACCTGCTCGAGTCCTACCAGCGGATGCCCTTCCCGATGCGCCGGTACGCCCTGGTCATCCTCCTGCCGGCGACCGGGTTCCTGCTGGTGACCCTCGTCGGCGCCCTCCTGATCGACGCGCCGCTTTTCATCCGGGGCCCGATCCCCATGCTCGGCCTCCTGCTGTTCGGCGCCGCCCTCTTGTTCCCGAAGATCCAGCTCTCCCAGGAGAAGAAGGCCCTCAACAACCGCCTGCACCTGCTGATCACGCACATGACCGTGCTGTCGACGACCCGGATCGACCGCATGGAGGTGTTCCGCGCCCTGGCGGAAGAAGACGAGTACGGCGCGCTCGCCATGGAGATGCGGCGGGTCGTCCAGCTCGTCGACACCTGGAACCAGAGCCTCGACGACGCGCTGCGTCGGCGCGCGAAACAGGTCCCCAGCGACGCCCTCTCCGACTTCTTCGACCGGCTCGCCTACACCCTGGGCGCCGGCCAGCCCCTCGAGGACTTCCTCCTCTCGGAACAGGAGCAGGTGATGCAGAACTACGAGACCGTCTACACCGGCGCGCTGGAGAACCTGGAGGTCATGAAAGACCTCTACATGTCGATGATCCTCTCGATGACCTTCGCGCTGGTCTTTGCGGTCGTCCTCCCCATCCTGACCGGCACGAATCCGACGATGACCGTCAGCGCCGTCATCTTGCTTTTCATCTTCGTCCAGTCGGGCTTTTACCTCACCATCCGCACGATGGCGCCCCACGACCCGCTCTGGTACAACCCCGAGGAGATCACGACCGACCTGGACACCAAGATGATCGCCGTCTTCGCCACCGGCGTCTCGCTGACGGTCGTCCTCGCCTTCCTCACCCTCGGCGGCCTGTTCGGTGCCAGTCCCCTCCCGATCGCGGCCCTGCTCCCGATGGACCCCGTCCCGCTGCCCATGTACGTGGCCATCCCCGCCACGCCCCTGCTGATCCCCGGGCTGTACGTCCGCCGCGTCGAGAAGGACATCGCCGCCCGCGACGACGAGTACCCATCCTTCATCCGCGCGCTCGGCGCCGCGGAGGGCGCCAAGCAGTCGACCACCTCCATGGTGCTCTCCTCGCTCCGGAAGAAGGACTTCGGGGCGCTCACCGGGAACATCGACGACCTCTACAAGCGACTGAACATGCGCATCGAGCCCACCTCGGCCTGGCGGTACTTCACCGCCGACTGTCGCTCCTACCTGATCCAGAAGTTCTCCGAGATGTACCTGATCGGCCGGGAGATGGGTGGCTCGCCAAAGCAACTGGGTGAGCTCATCTCCGAGAACATGAACGTCGTCCTCCAGTTGCGCCAGCGCCGCTCGCAGGCCGCGACCACGCTGATCGGCCTGCTCTACGGTATTTCGGCGGCCGCGACCTTCGCCTTCTTCATCGGCCTGCAGGTCGTCAACATCCTCGCGAACATGAGCCTCGACCTGACCTCCTCCGCGCAGTTCAACGTCGGCTCGCTCATCAACACCGGCGTCTACAACATCCCCCTCATCGAGTTCCTGCTGATCGTCATCATCGTCTTCAACGCCCTCCTGTCCTCGCTGATGATCCGCGAGACCGACGGCGGCCACAAGCTCAACGCCTACCTGCACTTCGTGGTCCTCACCTGGCTGGGCTCGCTCATCGCCATCTTCACGAAGCGGATGGTGAGCTCGTTCCTGACCATCTAAATTTTTACTTCGGGGGGTGCGCCGCAGGCGCATCCCCATCTGCTCACGGGCGCGTAGCGCCCGTTCGCACGGTCAGCGGGACCTCTGGTCCCGCTCGACTCGCAAAAATTTAGTATAAAAACGTCCCGGACGCGAGCCGCTGGCTCGCGTCCGGTGAACCGCTCGCTTCGCTCGCGGATGCTCGTGGCTCCCGCACCGCGCCGCAACCGCACCGCTACCGCCGACTACGGCCTCCCCAGCCGATTCGCTCGGGCCTCGCCCTCGCTCGTCCTTCGCGCTCCTTTTGTGTCCACGTGCGCGAAAGCGGGCATGGACGAGACACGCGAGCAGTTCCTCGCGGGCGAGCGCCCCGACGACGTCTTGCTGTACTTCGACGAGCGCGCCGTCGACGGGATGGACCGCCTCGCGAAGGTCGGCGAGAGCACAGACGACGGCGTCGTGCTGGTCCTCGACGGCGAGGAAGGGCGAACCGCTTTCCAGCGCGCCACCGGCGTCGACCCGATGACCCTCGCCCAGTCCGCGATGGGCAACGAGGGCGAAATCACCGACGGGTGTACCGGTGGTAACTGCCCGGACGCTGCGGAAGGCGGCGACCACTACGCCCGCTTCGTCTTCGCCTTCGCCGAGGCCGAGAACGAGGACGTCGGCGGCCTCTACGCCGAGGGCGACGTCGTACACGCCTACGCGCAGTGCGAGTGCGGGACGACGTACTCGGAAAAGTGGGTCGCCGAGGTCTAGTTCTCCGCGTCTTCTCCGCCGAGGTCCTCGTGGGTCGACCCGACGTAGACCGCCGAGACCAGGAACATCGCGACCACGAGCGCCGCCTGCGCTGACCCGCTGTCCGGCACCGCCTCCTGCAACGCGATGATCCCGGCGCTAGAGAGGGCCACGACGCCGATCAGCGCGAGGAACAGCTTGGGGTTCTTCGACAGCACGCGCGTCATTGAGGGGAAAGCCATGCCTACCCTGTCGGCCTGGTGGTAAAGTCAGTTTCGGGACCGAAACCGCAGGAGGGGAAGCGTATAGAGAGTGGCAAATAACCGGAAAGTGACTGATGATTTACCGCTCGGTCTCGACGCCTTCGTCGTCTTCGGCTTCGGCCTCCCGCTTCACGTCGTGGAAGGCCTCGACGATGACCTGCCGGGCGACCGCGCCGCGGGTCGTCCAGTGGTTCGCGTAGTCGAGCATGTCGTCGTAGATGTCGGGCTTGCAGCCGGCGGCCTTCGGGTGGCCGCCGCCGTTGACCTTCGCGGCGACCTCGTGGGCGCGCTCGAACCCGTCGGTCCCGCGGATCGAGGCGCTGCCGGCGGGTTTGACGATCACCGCGGCGTCGGTGCCCTGCTCGCGGAGCGCTTCTGCCACCTCGTTTTGCGAACAGCGGCCGTAGGTCACGCCGACGGTCCAGTCGCCGATCTCGTAGATCTCCGCGCGGTCGACCGCCTTCTCGATCAGCGCCTCCTTCTCGACGCGCTGCTCGGCGAGGAACTCCTCGACCTCGGGGGGCAGGTCCGCGCCGTGTTCGCGGACGACCTCGATGTACTCCTCGGGGTCGGCCCAGTAGGCGTAATCGGCGAGGTCGTCGCTGCGGGGGTCCTCCCGGAGCCAGAGGTCGTGATCGCGGGTCACCAGCGCCAGTTCCTCGAGGTACTCGGGGACCGTCCCGGCGAGCGAGCGGGCGACCACGTCGGCCGAACACTCCTCCTCGGACTCGCCGACGACGCGCTCGGTGACGACCTCGTCGACGCGGGCGCCGACGTCAGCGTCCCACTGGTGGTGGTCGTACCAGTACACGTCGGCGGCCCGATCGGCCACTGCGTCGAGGTGTTCGAGGTCGGTCTCGCCGTCGGGACAGAGGTCGCAGACGAAGACGGTCACGTCGGGTTCGCCGAACTCGGCGACGTACTCGAGGGCGGTCGCGAGGTCGCGCGGGCCGGCCGGAATCAGGGCGGCCGGGCCGACGACCTCCCGTATCAGCGCCGTACAGGCCAGGCCGTCGGCGTCCGGGTCGGCCACGACCACGGTCGATTCCCCGTCGAGGGCCTCACGCGCTTCCCGCTCCTGTTCGGCCTCCTCGAACGAGTCCGGGTGGAAGAAGCCTTCGCCGGGCAACAGCGATTTCCGGCCGATAGAGAGCCGGTCGTCGTCGATGAGCCAGTCGTCCATACCGCTCAGAGCGCGCCGCGAGTGAAGAAGGGCACGGTCCGACGGGCTCAGGGGCGTCCCGTCGGCGGTTCCTCGTCGGCTTCGAGCTGGCGGACGGTCAGCACGGGCGTGGGACAGCGGCGGACGACCGCCTCGGCGACGCTCCCGAGCAGGAAGGAGTGTTCGCCGTGGCGGCCGCGCGTCCCCATCGCGACTACGTCGGCGTCGACGTCGTCGACGAACTCGCAGATCTCGGTCGCCGGCTTCCCCTCGCGGACTGCGGTGGCCACGTCGCGATCGGCGTGCTCGACGACGGCCTCGAGCGCCTCCTCGCCGGCGGTTTCGAGCGCGTCCCTGAGGTCGTCCCGGACCTGCTCGGGTGACCCCTCGACGTCGCTGCCGTCGATCACGTAGAGCGCGTGGACCGTGGCGTCGAACCGGGCGGCCAGGTCCAGCGCCACGGCGACGGCTCGCTCGACGCTCTCGGAGCCGTCCGTCGCGATCACCACGGTCTCGAACATTACCGGTCGGTACCGGCCGCGCCCTGATAAAACGACGGGGCGTGGGGGTGGCCCCTCGGTGGCTTTTTGCCGCTGCCGGGTGCAGAGTTGGGTATGGTAGCCGTCGCGTTCGACCAGGTCCTCGTGCCCCTCGACGGGAGCGAAGAGTCACTGGACGCCGCCGAGTACGCCGTCGCTATCGCCGAGCAGTACGGGGCCGCCGTCCACGCCCTCTACCTGCTCGAGGAGTCCGTCGTCCGGAGCATGGAGTCCGGCGACCTCCCGGGCGACGCCGTCGCCGAGGACACCACGGAGTTCATGGACGCCGTCGAACGACTCGCGGCCGACCGCGTCGTCTCCATGGGCCACTCGACCGCGCGGGCGTTCGTCCCCACGCAACTCACCCACCACCCCGGGAGCGTCATCCTGGACACCGCCGAGGCGATCGGGGCGGACTTCCTCGTCGTCCCCCGGGAACCCCTCTCCAGCAACCCCGACGAGGTCCTCGGGAAGGCCGCCGAGTACGTCCTCCAGTACGCCGGCCAGCCAGTTCTCTCGGTGTAACACGTCGGCGAGGTGACCGGGTAGCGACCCCCTATCCCCCGGTCCCGACGCCTCAGTACGTGAACGTGTCGCAAACAACCCAAATGTTTATTGGGAACCCTCGGTAAGTAAGTGATACATACCGGAGTGGTATCCGGGTATGCTAAGGGGGGTTTAGCATATGGGGAAGAAAGCAACGCAACACATAGCACAGACGTTAGTCAGTAGTACGGATCGACAATCGCACTCGGCCACCGTGGGGGGTGTCTGAGATGTCACTCGAACAGGTTCGGACCCGGCTCGGTGAACCGGTGGCGAACCTCTGGATGCGCTTCGACCGCGAGCTGTTCGCGCTCTCGCCGCGAGCCAGCCGACTGCTCGCGGTACTCGTCATGGCGGCGTCGGCGCTGCTCGGCCTGCTGATGCTCAGGGCGGCGTCGGCGTTGTTCGTGATGCCGGCGGTCGCGCAAAGCGGAAGTGGTGCCTCTGACGTTTCGAGCGTCCTGTGTGGCCCGGACACGCCACCGATTGGTGAGCTAATCGCCTTCGCCGTGGCTGCACTGTCAATTTTCCTCTTGGCCAAGGCCGTGATCCAGGGGACGGTCGCGTTCAACAAACTCGGCTCCTCACGGGCACAGCAACAGTTCGAGGGGAAACAGGCACTTGCTGGCGCAGGCAAGACCGCTGCCGGTGCAATCGTACCGCCAGTGTTCGTCGCGATCCTGAACAGCGTGCTGGGGCTCCAACTCCAGAACTGCATCTTCGCAGGCCTTCAGGACGGAAACATCTTCGCAGTGGTCGCGACCCTGCCGTTCTGAGGACGGCAGCAGCGTGATCACCGCCCCGATCGGGGACCTGCGACGCTCCCCGACGAGCCGGCGTCTTGCGTCCGGGGGATCCGCCTCCGACTGTCGAACAGACACATCACCGATCGCGAAATCAGGAGCGTAGTTTCACATGCAATATCACAACCTGTTGCTGGTGCTGGTGCTGGCCACGGCGTTCGCAGCCCCTGCGTCAGCGACGACCAGTTCCCACGCGGGAGCTCCCGTCACCGCTGACGCGGGAACGGCGGTCGTCGGTAGCGCCGATTTCGCGATCCAGGACACCAACGAGACCCAGAACGAGACCCAGAACGAAACCGACGGTGAGGAGTTCGATGAAGAGGACGCCGAAGTTATCCGGGATTTCTTCGGGTTCGGCGGAGACAGCGAAGACGGCGGAGACGGCGGCTTCTTCACGGGCCTCGCGGCGAACGCCATCGAGCAGGCGATGATCGGCTTCCTGAACGGCATCGCCGAGGACTCGGAAGAAGTAGCGAGAGAATTCGACGAAAGCGGGGTCGTTTTCGACTTCCCGGCCCCGGGCGACCCCGGCGACCCGCCGTCGTGGGTGAACCCGGACGCGTGGAGCGGCACGACCGAGGGCGAGCGGTGGCAAGGCACCTTCACGTACCACTGGGTGTTCGGCTTCCTCGGGTTCGCCGGCCTCCTGCCGGCGTTGATGCTTGCGATGGGCAAAGGCAATCGCAAACCCGACAGAGGGACGGCCAAACGGTTCGTCCGCGGGTTCGTGATGATCCTCCTCGGCTGGATTGTCATCGCGCTGTGTTACCACCTGGCGGACGCGGTCACGCAGATCGTCGCGCCACCGGCGGGAACGGAACAAGGTGTTCGCGGATACGTTGACGTGTTGCAGGCGGCGAACCTAGAGGGCCACCTCGGTGCGGTCATCGGCGGCGCGAAGGGGATGTTACTGACCACGGCGCTGGGCGTGCTGTACATTCAGTACGTCCTCGCGTTCGTCTGCGCAGCGATCTGGCCGGTGATGTGGGTGCTGATGGCCTACCGATCGACGATCGCCCGCTCGGCCGGGAAGATCGCGCTGACCTTCATGGGCGCGCTGATCGTCATCAAGCTCTTGCAGGCGACGATCTTCCACTTCCTCGTCGCCTTCGAGTTCGAATCACCGGTGGTGAGAGAGACCGCGTACACTGTCGGGATTACCCTCGCCTTCATGCTGTTACCGTACACGGTCCTGGCGAAGATGATGCCGCGGACGCTGCTCATCTTCGGGCTGCACGAACTGCGCGAGAAGGGCCACGAGGACCGGCGCTACCAGCAGCGGATAGGCAACGTCCGCCGGAAGTTCAACCAGTCGCTCCGACGCGGTCCGGACGGGGGAGTGGATCAGGTCGGGCCGGCGAACCGGGGCTCGAAAGGACTGCCGAGCGGACAGCCGCGGGAGCTGAACTCCGCGCGCTCGGACGGCGGGCGGGGCCTCCCGCGCGGGCAGCCGGCCGAGGGACCTGACGGCGACGGACCGAACACGAGGTGAGCACGGATGTCGAACGACCTACCACGGACGACCGACGACAGACGCGAACAGCGCCGGACGCGGGATCCCAGTCAGCTGATCCCGCCGTACATCGACACCTCGATCGAGGTGCTCGGACCACTGACGACGTCGGACCTGCTGCTCTACGTGCCGGCCGGCCTGGTGGCGCTCGTGGCCCTGTTCGCGCTGATGGGGGGTTCCTTCGGTGTGTTCTTCCCGGCGCTACTGGCGGCGGGCGTCCTCGTGTTCGTCGCGACGGCGGCCAAGATCACGACCGACTGGTACGCCTCGCCCCGGGGCCGGATCAAGGGATGGTTCGCGTACCTGTGGCGGTCGCGGACGCTCCCCTGGGACCACGAGGAGGCCGTCGGCCGGTCGATTCCGGGCGTCCGCGGGTTCCAGCCGGAGGGGACCGCCAAGATGGACGACGGACGCTACGTCGGCGTGGTCCGCGTGGATCCCACCAACGCCGCGCTGGGCTCGGACCGGGATATCGACGGTCTGGCCGCCCAGCTGAGTACCGTGGTCGACGAGCAGATCAAGGACTTCGACTTCAAGCTGTTCGCGACGACCGGCGACTTCGACGCCGACGAGATCGTCGGCCAGTACGAGCGCCGTGCCGCGGGCGCCGACGGCCTGGACGACGACTTCCAGGCGGCGATGTACAAGCGGGAACTGCTCGAGGACGTGGCCGACTGGTACCGCGAGACCGACGTCCCCCAGTGGGCGGCCAACGACTGGCGCTACTACGTCGTCGTGGAGGTCGCGCCGGGTGACGTCCAGTCGCCGGCCGACGTGAGCGTCTGGGACATCCTCAACCCGCTCGCGAGTGCGGACCCGGAGGCGGCCGACAAGCGCCAGTTCGCGACCCTTTTGGACCGCCTCGCGACGGTCGAGGGCGCGATCGACGGGATCACCGGCCTCCAGGCGAGCCGGATCGGCGTGCGCGAGCACATCGAACTGTTGAGCGAGTACTGGACCGGCGAGGACGCCGTCCCGAGCGAGAACCTGATCCGGGCCATCGAGGAGGAGGAACTCTCCGAGGCCCAGCAGGCGCGCATGGACGAACTGTTCGCGCCGGCGGAACTCGACGCCACCCGCGACCACGTCGAAGTGGGCGACGAGTTCTGCCGGACCTTCTGGATCGCCGAGTGGCCGGTCGAACCGCAGTCGCTGTTCCTCCGGGACCTGTTCACCCTCCGGGGTGTGGAGGTCGACGTCTGCTTCCACGTCGGCGCCGCCGACAAGCGGGCCAAGACCGCGGAACTGGAGCGGATCATCGCCGACATCGAGTCCGAGGGCCACGAGCGCCGCGAACACTCGGACGTGTCGGCGGCCGACATCGATCGGGACGTGGACGCGTACCTGACCTACCGGGAACTGCTGCGGACGACGCGGACCCAGCCGTGGGACCTCGCGGGCTACGTCACCGTCCGCGCCGACACGGAGGCGGCGCTCCGGCGCGCCGAGAGCGCCATCGAGGAGTTCGACCACGTCGAGTACGCGAAGCGGTCGGTGCTGGACGACGACGCCGAACTGGTCCGGAACACCCTCGAGTCCTCGCCGGCGGACTGTTACACGGTCGTCCCGGCGAGCCGCCAGCTGGAGGCGTTCAAGTCCTGTGCGCCGACCGGCCACGACGAGTTCACCGAGACGTCGACGATCGAGAAGACCACGTCGGTGCCGGGCGGGGCCATCGGCGCGACCTTCCCGTTCTGCGCGACCGACGTGCGCGAACCGACGGGGATGGACTGGGGGCGCAACAAGCAGAACGGGGCGATGCTCAAGGCCGACCCCTTCGAGCGCGAGAGCGCACCGCACCTCCTGACCATCGGGAAGTCACGCAGCGGGAAGACCTACGCCTCGACGAAGGCCGCCGCGCGCTGGTACCTCCAGAGCGACGACCACACGCTGATCCTCTGTGACACCCAGAGCGGCTTCGACGGCATCACGAAGCTGCTGGGCGGCGAGCACATCGTCGTCGACGGCACCCAGACGATCAACCCGCTGGACATCCAGCCCCTCCCCGACCACATCCGGGAGTCTTCGGGCGGTCGGGTCGACCCCTACCGCATGAAGATCGAGGAGGCGACGCAGTTCTTCGCCGGCATCCTCCGCTCGCAGGGGATCGACCCCGGCAACTACGTCGCCACCATCGAGGAGGGCCTCGAGGGCACGTACAACCGCGCGGGCATCTACCAGGACGACCTGGACAGTCACGCTCGCGAGAGCCCGACCATCGAGGACTTCATCGACACCCTCGGGGACATGCTGGAGAACCCGAACACGTACACCCACACCGAACACGCCGCGGAGATCGAACAGAAGGTCGAGCGTGTCAGTGACCTGCTGGACAAGCTCTCCGGGTTCAAGGAGGGCGGGAAGTACCACCACCTGGAGACCGGCGCGGGGATCATGAACCCCGACGTGGACATGGCCTACCTCGACCTCCAGCAGCTCCGGGACGCAAGCGACGCCGAGAAGTCGATCATGCTCCAGCTCATGCTCGGGCAGGTGGCCCAGAAGGCCAAACGCACACGAGGGAAGCTCGTCTTCATGATCGACGAGGCCCACGTCCTCTTCCACTCCGAGGAGATGACCAGCTGGCTCCAGAAGGCCGCCCGGGAGTGGGCGCGCTACGACGCGGCGCTGTGGTTCATCAGCCAGTCGCCCCGGGAGTTCATCCAGCAGTCCGCCGACCGGGACGTGGGCCAGGAGAACGAGCGCCGCACCATCGTCGACCAGTGTTCGACGATCCAGTTCTTCCGGACGCCCCGGGTCGATCCCGACACGCTGGCCCAGTTCGGCCTCAATCGCCAGCAGATCGACTGGATCCGCGAGGAGGCGACGCCCGGGAAGGCCGGACACGGCTACTCGGAGTCGCTGACCTACTTCGAGGACTACGAGGGCTGGTTCCCGACCTACGTCGAGGCGTCGCCGTTCGAGGACCTGGTGTACAACTACACGCCGCGGGAACACGGGGACTTCCGCGAGTACGTCCAGCGCCACTGGGGCGCGGTCGAGGACGGCATCATCGTCGACGGCGAGATCACGGTCGACCCGAGCGTCCCGCTGGTCGACTCGAAACCCGCAGACGCCGAACCGGTCACGGACGGCAAGGGCCAGGACACCGACGCGGCGTTCACGCTCGAACCGCCGGAACCGGAACCCGTGGAGCCCGACGCCGGGCCGTCCGCCGACGCCGAGTCGACGGGTGACGCGGGCGCTGCGCGGTCCGGGTCGACCGCGGCGTCCGACGGCGACGCCCGGAACCCGGACGGGGACGCGAGCATCGGGACCGAACCGGCGGCCGATCCGTTCGACCCCGGCCTGGACGAGAACCACACCGAACCGACCTCGGCGACCGATCTCGACGGGACCCCGCACTGGCTCGACGAGGACGACGAGGACGAACCGTCGGCCGACGACGTGGACCTATTCTAGGCGGATCGTCATCTCCAGCTCGAAGCTCTCGGAGCTGGTCATCGTGAACCCGACCTTCTCGTAGAGCGAGACCGCGGGGTCGTTCCAGCGCTCGACGGTGAGCCACACGCGCTCGATGCCCGCCTCCTGGGCCACCCCGAGCAGGTGTTCGAGCAGGTGAGTGCCGATGCCGGCCCCCTGGTACTCCCGGAGGACGAAGATCGCCAGTTCGTAGCTCCCGTCCTCGTCGGGGACGAGCGTCGCGTGCCCGACCGGATCCTCGTGGACGGCGACGACGTTGAGGCAGTCCTCGCCGAGCAGGACGTCGAGCCAGTCGCGGATCTGGCCCTCCCGGACCGGGGGGATGCCCTGCGCGCGGTCCTCCGGATCGAAGTCGAGATACATCTCGACCAGGGCTTCGGTGTCGGCGGCGTCACCGGACCGGAGGTCGATCGACCGGTCGTCGGCGTCGGTGACGGTCGCCGGCGGGCGTGGGAACTCGTCGGCGGATCCCTCGGGGTACTTCCGGGTCATCTGACGAGGGTCACCGTCGTTTCGGAGTTGAGGAGGACGAACTCCAGGGTCTCGTCGAACTGGATCTTCCCGAGCGGGCTGCGTTCGCCGCCGGCCAGGACGAGCCGGTCGAATCCCTCGCGCTCGGCGAGTTCGACCAGTTTGCTCCCGGGATGGCCGGAGAGCCGCCGGATCTCCGGGTCCAGCCCGGCGTCGGCCAGTCGCTCGCGAACTTCGGTCTCGACGTCCTCGGGGGTCAGGGCGATGTCTTCGCGGTCGACGACGGCCACCGTCACCTCGTCGCCGGCCTCCGCGGCCCGGTCGACGGTGTCGGCGAGCGCGGCGAAGGATCCGTCGCTTCCGCCCACGCCCAGCAGTACCTTCATGCAGGTGTCCTCGCACTCACGGGTCAAAAACCCTCAACTCCGTTCGGCCCAGTCCGACGGGGGTGACAGAGCAGTGGCAGGGCGCACTGCGGCGCGCAGGCCGTCTGACGCGCGGCCGACGGCGCCGATACGCTTTTTCACCCGGGGGCCCCAGAACCGGTATGCCCGATTCTCCCGCCGCTGACGCCGACGACGCCGTGCTGCCGGAATTCGTCGACCCGCCCGCCGACCCGTCGGGTGACGGTGCCGACGTCCCCGCCGAACCGGCCGAACCGGCCGCACCGACGGACGGCGTCGGCCCCGAGGGCCCCCAGTCCGACCCCGACGTGCCCGCCGACGTCCAGAAGTACGACCGGTTCAAGAAGATCGAGGGCGGGACCTACGACCGGGCCAACGAGTTCCTCCGCGACCGGACCTACGTCACCGCCCGCGAGTGGGCCATCGCCCGCCTCTGCGCCGACTTCCGGACCGAAACCGGCGTCGAGATGACCAAGATCGGCGAGAACCTGCCCGAACTGGTCCCCTTCATGACCGACACCTACACGCCCCAGGCGGTCAACCAGGCCCGCCACTCCTTCGAGGAGAAGGTCCGGAAAGCCGGCGCGACCTTCCTCTACGGCGCGATGTGTGACTTCTTCACCGCCGAGGAACTGGACGACGTGATGTACGAGGCCACCGAGGTCGCGAAGTTCCTGCTGGAGGTCGAGGGCGTCGAACTCTCCGTCGAGGAGGAACTGGAGGCCGAAGACCGCATCTCCGAGGTCATGCGCGACGTGCGCGAGCACTCCGCCGCGCTGCGCCACGACGAGTGCCCCCACTGCGGCGGCGACCTCGACGGCGGCGAGCACGACGGGAGTAACACGACGGCGGAAGCCGACGACTAGACCCCCACTTTTTACGTCGGGGGGTGCGCGGAGCGCACCCCCCGAAGCAAAAACTTGGGGAAAAACTGCTCCGAGCGAGCGCATGCGCTCGCTCGGAGGGTTCCCGTGAGTGACCGCAGGGAACGAACGGGAGTCCTCGAAAATCGGAGATTTTCGGGATGCCACGAGAGCGGCGGTCTCGTGAGCACTCGGAAGTCGCAGTCCGCGCAGCACCGCAGGTGCGAGCAGAACCGTCTTCCGGTGAACCGCGCGCCTCCGGCGCGCGGATGCTGGCCCGCTACCGCACCAGATAGTACGGGTCCTCCTCGATGCGCGGTTCGAGGGCCTCCCTGAGGTCCCTGGCGTTCACCGAGATGACGTTCAGCCCGTTGAGGCCGTGGTGGTCCATGACGCCCTCGGCCACCAGATCGCGCTGGAGACCCAGCCGGTCCCAGAAGTAAACGTAGTTGTTCTTGTCGTAGTTCTTCTGGGTGACCGCCTCCTCGCTCCCGTCGGCGTACCGGACGGTGCCCTCGACCTCGGTCGTCTCGCTGTAGGGCACGTCGGTCACGCGCTCGACGTAGTGCAGTTGCGTGCTGACGAGCCACTCAGTCCCGACGTTGAGGATCCGCACGTCGTCCTCTTCCAGCTGGGCGTAACAGCCGTCCGGTGAGAAGGTGTCCCGGAGGTCGCAGCCGTCGAAGCGGTAGTCGCCCTGCACCTGGACCGAGTGGAGCGGGTCGGCGGTCCGGTGGTCGGCGTCCTCGAAGAAGAGGCCCGCGAACGCACCCAGTTCCGGCTCGGAGTCCGCCCGGTGGAAGGTCCCGGTCTCGCGGAAGGACTTGGTGAACGCGGGGGTGAGGATCGAGTCGAAGTGGTCGGCCAGCGCGTCGGTGACGAACTCGTAGGGGTCGCCCTCGAAGGCGGCGTTCACGTCGCTGAGACCGACGTGGACGAAGACCTCGCTCTCGTCGTAGCCGTCCAGGATCTCCTCGAAGACGGCCTCGTCGACGGGCCCCGTCGGCTCGTCGCGCTGCATGATGGCGTAGTGTTTCGCGCTACACCAGAGCGTTTCCGGGAGGTGTCGCACCATCTCTCCGGAATCGCGACTCGCGAGGGTTAGTTATGGAGCGCCCCGTCCCGGTCCCGGCGCGGTAAGCCGTCCATAGGCGCGATCCCGCGGTCGGGAGGGTCGGCGCTACTCGTCGGAGGGATCCGGGTCTGCCGGATCGGCACCCGATTCGCCAGCGGTGTCCGTCTCGCTCCCCGGCTCGGCGTCTTCCCCCGTGGCCGTCGCCGGCGACGATCGGTCGATGGTGCGGACGTTGACGCCCACCGGATCGCCGAAGCGCTCGTTCTCTGCTCGCGGGCTTCGCCCGCTCGCTTGTTCCGAGGCGCTTCGCGCCTCGCCCTCCCCTGACTCTGCGGCCTCGATGGCAGAGTCCGGGCCGAATCGCTCGTAGACGACCTCGCCGCGGACCAGCGTGAGTTCGGGGAACACCCCCCGTTTCCCCTCGAACGGGGTCCACCCGCACTTCGAGTGGAGGTCCTCGCCGCGGATCTCCCGGCTCGCTTCGGGGTCGACGAGGACGAGGTCAGCGTCCATCCCCTCGGCGATCTCGCCCTTCGTCGGCAGGTCGAACAGGTCGGCGACGTTTTTGGCCGTGAGGTCGCGGACGCGCTCGTAGGAGATGTCGCCCTCGCGGGCCCGTTCGAGCAGGAGCGGCAGGGCGGTCTCGACGCCGGGCACGCCCGACGGGGCGTCCCAGATGCTCGCGTCTTTCTCCTCGCGGGTGTGGGGCGCGTGGTCGGTGGCGACGATGTCGACGGTGCCGTCGACGACCCGTTCCCAGACCTTGCTGCGGAGACGCTCCCGGCGCAGCGGCGGGTTCATCCGGCCCAGGGTCTCCAGGTCGCGGCTGTCCTTCCGCGAGAGGAACATGTGGTGGGGCGTCACCTCCGTCGTCATGCCGTGCTCGGCGGCGGCGTCGATGCCCTCGGGCGTCGAGGCGTGCGCGACGTGCAGGTCGGCGTCGAACCGGTCGCCAACTTCTGCGGCGGCGCGGACGGCGGCGGCCTCCGCGCGGGCGGTGCGGTAGGCGCTCCAGGCGTCGGCGTCCTCGCGCTCCTGGGCACCGGGCTCGAACTCCGTGGCGTCCTCGGCGTGGACGGTGACGACGGTGTCCTGCCGGGTCGCGGTCTTGACCGCGCTTGCAAACAGTTCCACGTCGATCCCCATCTCGCCGGTCGAGTCGGCGAGGAAGACCTCGCCGAGGGCGAACATGGGCCGCTGGAAGAGCGCGCTGGGGACCCAGTGTTCGGTGACGCCGCCGTTGATGCCGAAGTCGACGAGCGAGCCCTCGCTCGCTCTGTCCTGTTTCTCGTCGAAGGAAGCGCCGTCGATCGTCGGCGGGTCGGTGTTGGGCTGGTCGACGGCGCAGGTGACGCCGCCGGCCGCGGCCGAGCGGCTGCCGGTCTCCCAGGTCTCCTTGTGGGAAAAGCCCGGCTCGCGGAAGTGAACGTGCGCGTCGATCATCCCGGGCATGAGACGCTTGCCGCTGGCGTCGACGAACCGCTCGTCGGCGTCCTCGGGCATCGGGAGGTCCTCGCCGACGGCCGCTATCTCTTCGCCCTCGACCAGGACGTCGCGCTGTCGACCGTCCGGGAGGGTCGCGTTCCGGATGAGCATACCCACCCTCCGGGCGGGTGGGTCCTAAAACTCGCGGACGGCACACGCCGCAACCGTGGCCGGCGCCGTCACTCGCCGGCCCACTCGACCGCCGGCAGGTCGTCCACCCACTCGACGCTGCCGAGGTGGTCGCCGACGAGGGCGTCTTCTAGCCGCATGATGATCGCGACCGGATCGACCTCGCCGCCGGCCCGCTCGACGCTCCCCACGGTGTCGGGGTCGAAGGGCACGTCCAGGGCCTCGTAGACGGGGTCGAGCACCGCACCGATCTCCTCGTGGCCGTCGACGACCAGGATCCCCGCGACGAGCGCCGCGTCGCCTGTCACGCGCTGGGCGATACCGACCAGTTTGCCGCCCGCGGCCTGCAGGGAGAAATTTCCAGGACAGAACGCGTCGTCGGGTTCGCCCCGCTCGGCGTCGACGCCGATCTCCCGGAGCGCGTCCCGGACGTCGACGCGGACGGCGGCGTAGCGTTCTTCTAAATTCGCGCGCTCGTCCTCGACGGGTTCGATCCTGGCGAAGGCGATGGTGTCGCCGGTGTAGGCGACAGGCCGACCACCGACCCGGCGCTCCGTGACGGGATACCCGTGCTCCCCCGCGGCTTCGACCGCGGCCTCGTACCCGTCGGCGTTCGCGTCCCGGGGCCCGAAGGCGACCTGGCGGTGGGGTCGCCACACCCGGACCGCAGGCTCCCCGGCGGTCCCGGCGTGGTCGATCAGTAGCCGGGTGACCGCCCGGTCGGCCTCGGCGTCGTCCCCGCAGCCCCGGACTACTCGCATGAGTGAGAGAGAGGGACCGCCGAATAAGGACCTGACGGCTCGACGCGCCCGACGGGTTGAAAGCCCGTCCCGCCCGACGTTCGGGCGATGGTCGTCACGCTCGGGCCCGCACTGCTCGACCGCTACCCCCGATTCTCCCTGTACAACTCCCCCTACGCCGCCCACGACCGCGGGGCCGCCGTCGACCTCTATCCCGAGACCGGCGATCCCGACCCGGGTCGCGGCGGCGTGGCCCCGTCCCCGGTCGCGGGCGACGTGCTCGACGTCCGGACCGTCGACGCGCCGCCGAAACCGTACGCCACCGACAGCGACCACCTCGTCCTGATCGACACCGGCTCACACGTCGTCCGCGTCCTCCACGTCGACCCCGCCGTCTCGGCGGGCGATCGGGTCGAACCCGGCGACTCGCTGGGGCGACTGATCCGCTCTGGCTTCTTCGCCCCCTGGGTCGACGACCACATTCATCTCGGGTTCCGGAACCAGGGGGCGAACCACTACCGGGCGTCGGGGTCGCTCGAACTCGATCCGGGCGTCGACGTGGCCCCCGTGCCCTGGGACGGAACTGGCAGGGTCGTCGCGACGGGCGAGACCTACGCCGTCCTCGACGGCCCCGCCCACCCCGCGCCCGGCGAGTGCTTCGCCGGCCTCGCTGCCGACGTCGCCGGCACCGACCGCGTCCTCGACGGCGGGGTTCCCCACTACGACGGCGGCGGCGCCCTCGGCGCGGACGAGGAGGCCGGCACCTTCGAGGGTCCAGTCACCTTCCTCGGACGGCGGATCGGTACCGGTGGGGGCGACGGCCGCACCGTCGCCTGGGACGACGTGACAGTCCGGGCGAACGGGGACCCGATCACGGGGCTCTCGCTGTTTTGCGCCCGGGACGCGCTGGCGGTGAAACTCGTCTGTCCCGACCGGTCGTTCGCTGTCGGCGACGCGGTGTCAGTGGCCGTGGAGCCCGTGTAAGAAACTTAACACCTTCGCCAGCCGAAAGAACCGGTGGGTAAAAGATGGCCGGTGCACACCGTTTGCTCACATGGCCAACGACCTTCCGGAAGGCGCACCGGTGATGCTCCGGATGTCCGTCGAGCGGGAGAACGGCTATCTCTCCTGGCTGGGCGTCCAGATGGACGACATCGAGTTCGGCGAGGCCAGTCTCTCGATCCCTTTCGACGAGCGATTCACCGACGAGGAGGCCGATCCGCCCACGGTCCACGACGGCATCGTCACGACGCTGGTCGAACAGACCACGGAACTGGCGGTCCGGACGACGATGCCCGACCCCGTCAACGACCGGGTCGACCTACTCAGCACGACCGTCAACTTCGTCGGCGACGCCGCCCACGACCTCGAGGCGACCGCCAGCGTCGTCGAGAGCGGCGGTGGCTCCGCGGTCGCCGAGGTGACGGTGGAGAGCCGCGACACCGACGGCACGCCTGGGGCCGTCGCCACCGGGCAGGCGATCTTCCGCGTCGAGAGCTGATCAGGCGAACCCGATCTCCTCGCGCGGTTCGACCTCCCCGAACAGCCAGTCCGCGTGGTCCAGCGCGTACTCGTGGTGGGCCTCGTCGATGTAGCCGATGGCGTCCTCGATCAGCACCGGCCGGTAGTCGCGCAGGCCGGCGCTACCCGCGGTGTGGAGGACGCAGACGTTCGCGAGCGTCCCGCAGAAGAGCAGGTCGTCGATCCCGTGCGCGGAGAGCCAGCCGTCCAGTTCCGTCTCGTGGAAGGCGTCGTAGGTGTGTTTCTCGACGACGTGGTCCTCGGGGCGGACGTCCAGTTCCGCGACGAGTTCGGCCTCCCAGGACCCCTCCACGACGTGTTCCCCCCAGCGCTCGAACTCGTCGTAGTAGTGAGCGTCCTCGAACTGCTCGGGCGGGTGCACGTCCCGGGTGTAGACGATCCGGACGCCGGCCTCACGGGCGCGCTCGACCAGTTCCGTGACGGGTTCGACGACCGCTTCGCTCTCGGGCGCGTACAGGCTCCCGTCGGGATGGCAGAAGCCGTTCTGTACGTCCACCACCACCAGCGCCGTCGCGTCGGCGTCGAATGGCATGGCCGTGGCTACGGCGGGATTCGGAAAAACCGTTTCCCGAGCGACCGGTGCGCACCACTTTTGACGCCCCGGCCCCAGCCTCAGGGCATGCGAGCCGTCCACGGACTGATACTCGTCGCTCTCGTCGTGCTGGCGGGCTGTAGCGGGCTCCCGGGATCCGGCACCGACGCGCCGGGAACGACCATCGCCGAGACCGACGGCGCTGGGGATCGGACCACCGGTGACGACACGGACGGCAGTCCTGACCGATCGACGAACGCACTGGCCGACCCTGGCACGGACAG
The DNA here is from genome assembly GCF_037031225.1 of Halorientalis sp. LT38. Classification (NCBI taxonomy): domain Archaea; kingdom Methanobacteriati; phylum Methanobacteriota; class Halobacteria; order Halobacteriales; family Haloarculaceae; genus Halorientalis; species Halorientalis halophila. The sequence goes on from NZ_JAYEZN010000001.1 coordinate 2,426,212, forward strand.
GATCGGCTGGGAAGACGGGTACTGGGCCAACGAGTCGCTGTCGGTGACGAACGCCGACGGGCTGAACGAGAGCGAACGGGCGGCCGTCGTCGCGCGGTCGATGGCCCGCGTCGAGGTCATCCGGGACCAGGAGTTCGAGTCGTCGGTTCCCGTCGAGATCATCTCCCGCGAGGAGTTCCTCGCCGAGAGCCGCCCGGACTACACCGAGTCACTGCGGACCTTCGACAACGCGAAGTTCGAGGCGCTCTTCTTCGTCGGCGAGGACCGCGACTCCATCGCGGTCCAGCGGGCGAACCGGGGCGAGAACGTCCTCGGCTACTACGACCCCCGCAACGACACGATCAAACTCGTCGCCGACGGCGGGCAACCGACCCTCGCGAGCGAGCGCACGCTGGGCCACGAACTCGTCCACGCGATGCAGGACCAGTCGCACAACCTCTCCGCGATCACCGCCGAGACGCGCGACGAGCGCAACGGCCAGACCGCCCTGATCGAGGGCGAGGCCCGGACCGTCGGGGCCGCCTACGGGAACCGCTGTGGCAGCGAGTGGGACTGCGTCAGCGCCCCCCGGTCGCCGCCCTCGGATCTCCACCTGGGCATCTACATGTTGAACTACTTCCCCTACGACGACGGCCCCGGGCTGGTCGCCGCCCTCCGCGACCAGGGCGACTGGGGCGCCGTCGACGACGCGTTCGAGGACCCGCCCGAGAGCGCGGAGCAGGTCATCTACCCCGACCGGTACACGCCGCCGCGGGACGACGTCGAGTCGGTGACGATTGCCGACGATACCTCGGACGGCTGGACGCGGGTGCGACCGGAGGCCACCTCCGCCGCCACCGAACGCGCCGACTACGGCCGAGTCGGCCAGTCGGGGCTGAGCGCCATGTTCGCCTACCCGGCGCTGGACGGGTCGGGGGAGTCGGTCCTCCCCCGGAGCGCGGTGCTGGACGCTGACCCGTCGGTCCAGTTCGAGTACGACCTCTCGGTCACGCGCGGCTGGGAGGGTGACCGGCTCCACGTCTACGAGAACGCCGACGCCGGCGCGGACGAGACCGCCTACGTCTGGCGGCTGACCTGGGACTCCCCGGCCGAGGCCGCCGAGTTCGCCGACGGCTACCGGGCGCTCCTGCGCTACAACGGGGCCAGCCGGGTCGAGGGCAACGAGAACGTCTTCCGCATCCCGGACGACCGGTCCTTCGGCGACGCCTTCGCCGTCCGGACCGACGGCGAGACGGTGACGGTCGTCAACGCCCCGACGGTCGAAGACCTGGACGCGGTCCACCAGCCGTGAACCGGCGCACGACCGGCGCCATCCTCCTGCTCGCGCTCGTCGCGCTGGCGGGCTGTAACGCCCCTATCGACGACGCCGGCCGCCCCGACCCGCTCTTCGACCGGATCGGCTGGGAGGACGGCCACTGGCACGACGATCCGGTGTCGGTCACCACCGAGGACGGCCTGAACCAGAGCGAGCGCGAGGCCGTGACCGCGCGGGCGATGGCCCGGCTCGAGCACATCCGGGGCAAGGAGTTCCGGCGGTCGGTATCGGTCGCGGTCGTCTCGCGCGAGGAGTACCGCGAACGTTACGGTGGCAGTGTGGGCGGTGGCGGTCCGGATCGCTTCACCGATCAGGTCTCCGAGGCGCTCCTTTTGGTCGGCGAGAACGAGTCGACCGCCGCCGACAGAGGTCAGGCCCTCGACGCCTCCGTCCAGGGATTCTATTCGTCGCGAACCGGCGAGGTCGTCCTCGTCAGCGACTCGCCCACGCCGACCGTCGACCGGGTGACGCTGGTCCACGAACTCGTCCACGCGCTCCAGGACCAGCGGCTCTCGCTCGGGGGTCGGACGGAAACGTCGGACGCCCGCCGCGCGCAACTGGGCGTCGTCGAGGGCGAGGCCAACTACCTCCAGTCGCAGTACGCCGAACGCTGCGGGGCCGACTGGTCCTGTATCGAACGGCCGCCTCGCCAGGGGAGCGGCGGCGGGAGCGACCCCGACTTCAACGTCGGCCTGTTCCTGACCATCTACGCGCCCTACGCCGTCGGGCCGGAGTTCGTCGAGACGGTCCGCGACCGCGGCGGCTGGCGGGCGGTCGACGCCCTCTACCGCGACTTTCCGACGAGCACCGAGCAGGTGATCCACCCCGAAACGTATCCCGGTGAGTCGCCCGAGACGGTGACCGTCGCCGACCGGTCGAGCGCCGACTGGGAGCGCTACGATCGGACCCCCGACGGCGACACGGCCGGCGAGGTTGCCATCTACGCGATGCTGTGGGCCAACGGGGCGATAAACGTGCAGGGGCCGGCGGTCTACGAGTACGACCACCGGTTCTCGGCGGGGTGGGCCGGCGACCGCGTCGTCCCCTACAGGAACGGCGACCGGGACGGCTACGTCTGGGCGACCCGGTGGGACACGGACGACGACGCCCGCGAGTTCGAGCGGGCCTACCGGGCGATCCTCTCCTCGCGGGCGAGCGAGCGACGGGGTTCGGACACCTACGTCCTCCCCGAGTCGGACCCGTTCGGCGACGCCTTCCGGGTGACCCGCGACGGCCGGGGCGTCCGGATCGTCAACGGGCCGACGGTCGGGTCGCTCGCCCGGATCGGCGGCGAAGCGTAGGTTTTTCGTTCGCCAGCGGGTAGCGATGGGTATGACCGCGTTCGACGTCGTTTCGCCCGAGGCCATCGCCGAGGGGCGCGCGACGGACGCTTACTTCGACCGGACCGTCGAGTCGCTCTCCCACGCCGGCCGCAACCCCCACGTCGTCGCCGAGGTGACGGCCGACCAGTTCCCGACCGGCGAGTTCGAGGTCCTCGCGGGGCTGAAAGACGCCGCCCACCTCCTCGAAGGGCTGGACGTCGACGTCGCCGCCCTCCCGGAAGGCCAGCTGTTCGACGGGGGTCCCGTCTGCCGGATCGAGGGGCGCTATCTCGACTTCGCCGTCTACGAGACGGCCCTCCTCGGATTCCTCTCGCACGCCTCGGCGGTCGCGACGAAGGCGCTGGAGGCCAAGCTGGCGGCCCCCGACTCGCAGGTACTCAGCTTCGGCACCCGACACGTCCACCCCTCGATCGCCGCGATGGTCGAGCGCAGCGCCCTGATCGGCGGGATGGACGGCATCTCGAACGTCGCCGGCGGCGAGGTGATCGGCCGAGAAGCGGGCGGGACGATGCCACACGCAATGATGATCGCCTTCGGCAGAGGCGAGCAGGCCGAAGCCTGGCGGGCCTTCGACGAGGCGGTCGCGCCCGACGTCCCCCGGATCGCGCTCTGTGACACCTACGAGGACGAGGTCCAGGAGAGCATCCGCGCGGCCGAGACGATTCCGGACCTCGACGGCGTGCGGATCGACACCACCGGTTCGCGGCGGGGCGACTTCCGCCACATCCTCAGGGAGGTCCGCTGGGAGCTGGACGCCCGGGGCCACGCGGACGTCGACATCTTCGCCAGCGGCGGGCTCGGGCCGGCGGCCATCCGGGACCTGCGGGACGTGGCCGACGGCTTCGGCGTCGGCAGCTACGTCAGCAACGCCGATCCGGTGGACTTCGCGCTCGACATCGTCGAGGTCGAGGGCGAACCGGCCGCCAAGCGCGGCAAACTCTCCGGTACCAAGGAGGTCTACCGGACCGCGGACGGCGGCCACCACGTCGGCCTCGCCGACCGCGAGGGGCCGGCCGATGGCGAGGCCCTCATGGAACCGCTCATCGAGGACGGCGAGATCGTGCGGTCGTTCGACATAGACGCGGCGGCGACACGCGCCCGCGAGGACGCGGCGCTCGTTGGATTCGGCGAAGAGTAGTCGGGGAATACGCTCTAAATACCGGAACGGGCGCCCGTCGCGCTCAGAACTGCAGTTCCTGGATCGAGCCTTCCGGCTCGCGCTCGCGGAAGACGCGGCCCTCGAACAGCGAGACGAGGGTGTCCTCGTCCTCCCAGGCGGTCGCCCCGAGGCCGCTCGTGCGGCAGGCGCGGTCGAGGTACTCGGCCTCGCTCCAACCGTTCTCCATGGGGACCGTCGGGTAGAGCCAGCCGCTCTCGGAGCCGCGTTCGACGGCGACGCCGTGGCGGCCGAGTTGGAGGTCCGCGAGCGGGTCGTCGGTGAGGACGACGTTGCCGACGATGCAGACGGAGACACAGAGCGAGGAGAGTTCGGCGGCGTCGACGGCCGACCCGCAGGAGCTCTCGCTCGCGGCGTCGATGGCCGCGTCGACGAGCGCCTCGCCGAGGTGGTCGTCCCACTCGTAGCTGCCGGCGCAACCGCGCAGGCGGCCTCGGCCGTGGGTGTTCTCGAGCCGGACGAACGCGCCGGTCCGGTTGTAGAAGGCCTCCCGCATGCTCCCGAGTTGTTCGCGCTGGCCGTTCTCGACGAAGGACTCGACGGCGTTTCGGACCAGTTCCACCGCGCGCACGCCGTCCGTCTGGGAGAGATCGACCGCTGCCTTTGACATTGGTATTCTTATGGACACCAACTCCTTGAAGATTCCTACATCATCGTTCCGCCCGAACCGGGGGCCGGCCCGACCGAACGCCTTAATCCCGGGGGTCGTCTACTTCTCGGTGGCAGAGGGAGTCCGGCTCCCGTGCCCCGGCCCGCACACGCGCGAGGGGCATGAGGAAAGTCCCCCCACCGTCCGGGCAGGTGACCGGGCGCAAGCCCGGAGCGGGAGACCGCTGGCTCTGGAACAGAAACGAGACCCCTCCGCGGCAGCGATGAGGCGTGCGAACCCGGACCGCAAGGGACGGGGAGTTAACCCGCCGAGCGTTGGGAGGTCTCTGACCTCCATAGGCGAGCGGCGTAGCCGCTCGCCCTAACGTGGCGACTCCGTCGCCACGCCATCGCGGAGAACGGATGGAACGGCGAACCCTCACCGGTGCAAGCCCGCGCCGTCAAGGTAGCCCGGAGACGGGACCTGGTGCGGGTGCGTAGCCGAATGCCGGACCGAACAGAAGGGGGCTTACTCCCCTCAGCCGATCGATATCCCGAGCCACGGCGCTCCCCGGCCGCAATTGACAAGACGCTTCACCGTGAGGATCCGGTAGATGGAGCGTCGCGTGGTCGCCCTGCTGACCGTGTTCGCCGCCGTCGTCCTCGCCGGCTGTACGCTACCGAGCGACGTGCTCGGTTCGGACGTCGAGCCGTGGGACGAGACGGAGTTCGTCGTCGCCGTCGACACCGACGCGCAGGACGATCACGGCGCGTTCGTCGCCGACACGCGCGAGGCGGTCGCGTTCTGGGAGCGAACCGCCGAGGAACACCTCGGTCACCCCGTGCACTTCCGCGTCGAACCGAACGCCAGCGATCCGGACGTGGTCGTCAGCGTCGTCGCCGACGTCGAGGACTGCGGGACGGAGGAACACGTCGCCGGGTGTGCGCCGCTGGCCGACGACCTCCGCCGGCAGGAGAAACCCGTCGACGTGCGGGTCAAGCGCGGCTTCGACCGCGAGTCGATACGGCAGGTCCTCACCCACGAGTTCGGCCACATCCTCGGCCAGGGCCACGACGACCCGCCGGCGTCGGCCATGGCCGCGGAGAGCCAGCTGGCCACCGAACCCCGGCCCGACGCGACCGAGCGGCCGGTCCCCTGGGCCGATCCGGAGCTGACCGTCTTCCTCGACGACCGCAACGTCTCGGCCGCCGACCGCGAGCAGGTGCGCGACCAGGTGGGCCACGCCCTCGACTACTACGAGCGCGGCGCCGACGGAATGGTGCCCGAAAACGTCACCCTCCGGCTGGTCGACGACCGCGAGTCGGCCGACGTCCTGGTCTCCTTCCCGGATCCGCTCCCCTGCGACGGGGTCGAGGAGTCCAGCGCCTCCTGCCGGCAACTGACGGGGGTCGACCCGGACCGCGACGGCGTGAGCGAACGGTACACCCGCGCGGACGTCTACCTCTCCGACATCGACCCCGACGCGGTCGGCTGGCACGTCGGCCGCTGGCTGGGCGACGCGCTCGGGGCCGACGAGACGTCCGACCTCGCGCCGCCGTTCCGCGACGCCTCCTACGAAGAGCGCCGGAGCGAGTGGTGGCGCTAACCCGCCCCGATTCTTCAGCACTCGTCAGGCGCTCGCCCCGCCTGCAGGCTCGCCGGCGGCGTCGGTCCCGCCCTCCCAGGAAGAGTAAAAGCGCACGTTCGAGACGACGAAGCGGGCACCCTCCTCGCCGTCGGTCACCGCGACGTCCCAGCCGTAGGCCTGACAGAGCGTCCGGACCAGGACCAGCCCCATCCCCGCGCGGTCGGCCCGGGTGCTGTAACCGGGGTCGAAGATCCGCTCGCGTTCGCCCGCGGGGACGCCCGGCCCGTCGTCGTCCACGGCGAAGCCGTCCGCCGTCCGGGAGAGTCGAACCGTGACGTCCCGCCCGGCGTACTCGATCGAGTTTTCGAACATCGCCTCGAACAGGCCCTCGAGTTTCTCCGGGTCCGCCGACACCGCCAGGTCGTCGTCGATCTCGACGAGCAGTCGAGCGGATTCGGGGGCGCAGTCGTCCCACGCCGCTCTCGCGGTCGCCGCCAGCGACACCTTCGTCCGCTGGGACCGGCCCCACAGCCAGAGCCCGTAGACGCCGAGCACGGCTCCCAGCCCGCTGACGAACAGCGCCCCCTTCAGGACCGCCTCCGCGACCATCTCCCGAAAGTAGGCGATTCGTGGTGAAAAGTACCATACCCGCATTTTTCGATTCGATACCTGGGGGTCGCAAGAAGCTCTCGGACGAGCAAGGGGTTCTGGCGTTTCGCCTGCTCGCGGTTCGCTCCGCTCACCGCTCGTTAGTCCCGGGATGCTCCCTTCGGTCGCATCCCGCTGCTCACGGGTCACTCCGTTCCCCGCTCGTTGTTCGGAGGACTCGCTGCGCTCGTCCTCCCTGCTCACGGCTCCCGACGGTCGCCGTTCGCTTTTCCGGGGCTCTCACTCCGTTCGAGCCCCCTACTCCCACGCAAACAACCCATCCTCCTGCACCACCTCGCCGTCCACCTCCAGCCGCGACCCCTCGTCCATCCACCGAATCAGGTCCACGTGCACCGCCGACTCGTTGCGCTCGTCCTCGTACCCCTCCGGGAAGTTCGACGCGTAGGCCCGCCCGAGCGCCAGGTGGACCGTCCCGCCCATCTTCTCGTCGAAGAGGATCCGATCGGTTGGCTGGTCGATCCCGCGGTTCATCCCGATCCCGAGTTCGCCCAGCTGCCGGGCCCCCGCGTCGGTCTCCAGGGTCTCCGCGATGGCGGCCTCGCCCTGCGCGGCTGTGAAGTCGACGACCTCGCCGTCCTCGAAGGTCAACTCGACGTCCCGGACCCGCCGGTCCGAGACGGTCATCGGCACGTCGAAGGTCACGGAGCCCTCGACGGAATCGGCTACAGGGGCGGTGAACACCTCGCCGCTGGGGAGATTGTGCGAGTCGTAGGCCACCGAAGCGGCGCTGTTGACGGCGATGCGGTTTGCGATGGACATCGACAGGTCGGTGCCGTCGCCGACGATCCGGACCTCCGTACCGGAATCGAGCAGGTCTTTCAACTGCGCCATCTCCTCGGCCAGCGCCTCCCAGTCCCGGAGGACGGCGTCGTAGACGAAGTCCTGGTACTCCTCGTAGGCCATTCCGGCCTGCTGGGCGAGCGACCGGGTGGGGTGGACGGTGGACACCCAGTCGGTCGCGAGGCGGGCTTCCCGGATTCCCTCGTGGGCACGGGCGGCTGATTGTCGACGGTCACTGGGCACGTCCGCGAGCGCTGTCGTGTTGCGCCCGCCGCCCAGCGAGAGGACGCTATCCGCGCGCTCGTAGAGGGCCAGTTCGTGCTCGGGGTCCTCGTCGAACTCGCCGTCGTGGCCCTGGAGGTACGCCCGCGAGATCTCGTCGGAACCGTAGACGGAGACGAGGTTCGCGCCGCGTGCGCCCAGTTTCTCGGCGACGGCGACGGCCAGGTCGTGTGCCCCCTCCGCCACGCGGAGGACGACGTCGTCGCCGGCCTCGATGCGTGCGCTCCAGTCCACCAGCGTCTCGGCGTGGTCGTCGACGCGTGGGTCCATACCCCGGAGGTCGCGCGGCACGGGCAAAACGGCGGTGGTCCCGTCACGCCGGCAGTTCTGCGAGGAAAAAGAGCGCGGAACTGCCGAGTGGGTCGTCGACCTGGCGCTCCCAGCGGATCTCGAACCCGGCCGCCTGCAGTTGCTCGCGGGTGCGGTCCCGGCCGGGCGTGCTGAAGAACATCCGCTCGTCGCCGCCGAGCCAGCCGCGGCGAACCGTCTCGTAGCGCGCACCACCGACGGTCGTGAGGACGAACCCACCGGGGCGGAGGACTCGCGCGAACTCCCGGTATACCTCTGGGTGGTCAGTCTGTGGGACGTGGAAGACGGCGTGGTAGGCGGTGACCGCGTCGACGGTCTCCTCCCGGAGCGGGAGCCGGGTCATATCGCCCTGGACGAGCCGGGCGTCTGGCACCGCACGCGCGGCCAGATCGAGGCCCGACCGTGCGAAATCCAGGCCGACGCGCTCGGTGCCGTCGAGATTCGCCAGCGTCCGCCGGCCGTCGCCACAGCCCACGTCCAGCACCCGCGCGTCGTCGGGGAGCAGTTCGACGAGTTCCACCAGCAGCGCCACGTCGTTGCCGTCGGTCGGTCGCGTCTGCGCGTACCTCTTCGAGAGTGCCTCCCAGGACTCCCTGACCTGCCTGCGGTCCATGGCTACCGTACGGGCCGGACAGGTATCGACCTTCGGTCGGGCGACCCGGGAGTCGCCGATCGCCGCGTCGGGTTCATACCGCTGCAGATCCAACCCGGGCTGATGCAGTTGCCAACCCCCTACCACCTCGGCGGCCGCTACTACGTCGAGGCCGTCTCCGTCGGCCGGGATACCGAGAGCGAGACCGTGCGCGACTGTCCCAGCTGTGGCGGGCACGTCTTCGACGACGAGTGGCATCTCGTGGCGACGGTCCTCGACCGGGCCGGCGACGCGAGACAGCGCCACGTCTACTGTGGCGACGACTGTTTCCGCGGCTGGCTCCGCCTGTTCGTCGCAGGCTGACTACTCCACCCGGGTGTTGACCCCCGCCGCGACGCGCTCGCCGGGGCGGCGCAACTCGCCGCTTTCGACCTCGTAGACGTAGCCCGTGATCGTCACGTCGTCGGGAATCAGGGGATGGCTCCGGAGGTGCTCCACCTGCGCCGCGCAGGCCTCGTCGATATCGTCGGTCATCTTCACCCACTCCTCGATCCCGGCGCCGCCGATGGTCAACTCGGGCAGGGACGGATCGAGGTCGACGCCGCCGAGGTCGCCCGCCTGGGTCTGGAGGCCGGAGACGACGGCCTCGTCGCTCGCGCTCATCATCCCACAGTCGGTGTGGTTGATCACGATGATCTCATCGGTGTCGAAGAAGTTGGTCGTCAGCGCCGCCGATCGGATCACGTCGTCGGTCACCTTCCCGCCCGCGTTGCGGTAGATCTGGGCGTCGCCCAGGCTGAGTCCCAGGGCGTCCTCGACGGGGATGCGCTCGTCCATGCAGGCGATCACCAGCAGGTTCTCGTCGGTCGGGATCCCCTCGCGGCGCCGCCTGGCCCAGTCCTCGCGTCGCTGGACCCGCTCGTCGACGGCCTCGTGGACGCGGTCGTAGTCGTGTTTGTACTCGTGGTCTGGGGTGGCCATGCGCGGGTCCGTTCCACGTTCCCCGTGATAACCGATAGCGTGCCGGGAAAAGCGGCCGGTAGCTGTGACACCGGGGGGTGAACCATCCACCCGCTGGCGGTTAGCACCAGCATCCGCGCACCGGAGGCGCGCGGTTCACTTCACGCGAGGCTCGTAGAGCCGAGCGTGAAGGAAGTTTTTGTACTAAATTTTTGCGAGGGGGGTGGCGGCGGTGCCGCCACCCCCCCGAAGTAAAAATTTAGGGGTAGACGAGGATCGTCGCCAGGTCGCTCTCGATGACCTCGACCTCCTCACCGGATTCCGCCCGGTGCTCCTCGCGGATCTCGACGGCGTCGCCCGGAACCACGGCGACCTCTCCGCCCAGATCCACCTCGATCTCACCGTCGAGCTGTTTCTGTTGCTTCACGTCCTCGGGGTCGGCGTCCTCCAGCGCTGCGACGACCTGGCCGGCCTGATCGCGGAACTCCGGCCCGATGGTCGCGTGGTCGGGGTCGACCTCGACCGGGACGAGTTCGACCGCGGGCACACCCTCGCGGACGTGGACGGGGGCGTTGACCGCCTCGCTCAGGTCGTAGGTGTCGACGGCGCGCTCGGGCGTCTCCTCGGGGTAGACCTCGATCTTCCCGAGTTCGGCGTTCAGCGCCATGCCGGCGTCGGACTTCCAGCTTCTCACTGTGGCGGCCACGTCGGCGATGAGTTCGCCGGCGATCTCGGCGTCCTCGTCGCGCATGTCGACGTCGGGCCAGTCGGCGGCGTGGACGCTCCCCTCGGTGTGGGGGAGTCCCTGGTAGGCCTCCTCGGTCAGGAAAGGGGCGAAGGGCGAGACCATCCGGAGCGAGGCCGAGAGCGCCGTCGCGAGCGCCTGCTTCGCGGCGTTGGCCTCACCGGGGCGGCCCTCGTAGAGCCGGCCCTTGATGAGTTCGAGGTAGTCGTCGGCGAGGTCGTGCCAGACGAACTCGCGGAGCTCGCGCAACGCGGCGTCGAACCGGTACGCGTCCATGTGCTCGGCCACCGATTCGGCGACCTCGGAGGTCCGCGAGAGGATCCACTTGTCGGCGTCGCGGTAGGCCGGGTCCGGTCGGTCGAGGTCGTCCTCGCTCAGGTGGCCTTCGGCGAACTTCGTGATGTTCCAGATCTTCGTGCCGAACTTGGAGGCGGACTTGACCTCCTTCCACTGGAACTGGATGTCGGAGCCGGGCTGGCCGCCGAGGGCCATCGCCTGGCGGAAGGCGTCGGCGGAGTACTCCTCGACGGCCTCCTCGGGCTGGACGAAGTTGCCCCGGGATTTGGACATCTTGTTGCCGTCCTCGCCGAACACCATGCCGTTGATGAGCGCCTCGTCCCACGGCTTCTCGTCGGCGATGGCGTCGGTCCTGAGGAGCGTGTAGAACGCCCACGTGCGGATGATGTCGTGGCCCTGCTCGCGGAGCGAAGTCGGCTCGAACTCCTCCTCGGGCCACCCTCTGACGTAGAGCGGCGTGATCGAGGAGTCCATCCAGGTGTCCATCACGTCGGTCTCGCCGGTCCACTCGGTGCCCCCACACTCCGGGCACTCCGAGATGTCGGGCCCCTCCTCGGTCGGATTCGCCGGCAGTTCGTCTGCCGTGGCGACGTGGATGTGGTCGCAGTCCTCGCCCTCGCAGAACCAGGCGGGGATCGGCGTGGCGAACACGCGCTGGCGGGAGATGACCCAGTCCCACTCCATCCCCTCGGTCCAGTCCTCCAGGCGGTCGTACATGTGCTCGGGGATCCAGTCGACTTCCCGGGCGGTCTCGAGGATGGCGTCCTGGTCGACCTCGACGAACCACTGCTCCTTCGAGAGGATCTCGATGGGCGTGTCACACCGCCAGCACTGCCCGACCGCCTGCTCGGTCGGTTCGGTGTCGGTGAGGTAGCCCTCGTCGTCGAGGTCGTCGGCGATGGCTTCCTTGGCCTCGTCGATGCCGAGTCCGGAATACTCGTCGGCCTCGTCGTTCAGGTGGCCGTCCTCGGTGAAGACCATCCGCAGGTCGAGGTCGTGTTCGGCCCACCAGGTGACGTCCTGTTTGTCCCCGAAGGTACAGATCATCACCGCGCCGGTCCCGAAGTCGGGATCGGACTCCTCGTCGGCGATGAGTTCGACCTCGTGACCAAAGAGTGGGACCTCGAAGCGGTCGCCGAGGCGGTCCGCGTAGCGCTCGTCGTCGGGGTGGACCGCCATCGAGACGCAGGCCGCCAGCAACTCGGGGCGGGTCGTCGCGATCTCGATGTCCTCGGTGTCCTCGTCGGCGCCCTCGAAGGTGACGTAGTAGAGGGTCCCGTCGACGCCCTCCTCGGTCTCGACCTCGGCGTCTGCGATGGCGGTCTCACAGCGGGGACACCAGTTGACGGGGTGCTCGTCGCGGTAGACGAGGTCGTCGTCGGCCATCTCGACGAAGGAGCGCTGGGTCGTGCCCCAGTACTCGGGGTCCATGGTCCGGTACTCGTGGTTCCAGTCCTGGGAGAACCCGAGCGTCCCCATCGTCTCCTTCATCGCGTCGATCTGGTCCTCGGTGTGCTCGATGCACATCTGCCGGAACTCGTCGCGGGGGACCTCCGTCCGGTGGATCCCCTCGTTCTCCTCGACCTTCACTTCCGTCGGGAGGCCGTGGCAGTCCCAGCCCTGCGGGAAGAGCACGTCGTCGCCCACGAGCCGGTGATAGCGGGCGGCGAAGTCCATGTAACACCAGCCCAGCGCGTTGCCGATGTGGAGGTTGCCCGTCGGGTACGGCGGCGGGGTGTCGACGACGTAGTCCGTATCTGCGTCGCCGGCGTACTCGTACACGTCCATCTCCTGCCACTGCTCGCGCCACTTCGGCTCGACCTGGTCGGGTTCGTAGTTGTCCGGTAGCTCACTCATGATTTAGATTGCGCTGATGGGTCGGCCGTACGGGTACAGAATACGTGCGACTGTCGGCCTCGCTAACGTACTACCGACGACATCAGGCCCATGGGCGTGGCTTCGCCCCGTCGCCTGTATAACTTTTCGCTTTGCGCCACCCCTCGGCCGACAGACCTCTCCCCTGTGCGAGCCGTTCCCACAGTCTGATCGTTGCGGAGCACGTACCGTCGCGGTATGGCGGGAGACACCGTTACCACGAGGGAGGCAGCGGCCGCGGACGCACCGGCGATCCAGCGCGTCGCCCGGGCATCGTGGGAAGGTGCCTACGAGGGGATCCTCGCCGAGGCAGTCACCGAGGCGATGCTCGAGGGCGGGTACTCCGCGACCGCCCTCGAGACTCTGGCGGCGGATCCGGACACCGGACTGTTCGTCGCCGAGGCCGACGACGAGGTGGTCGGATACGCTAACGGCGAACCCGTCGGTGGCGGCGACGGCGAGGTCAGCGTCTACGTCGATCCCGACTACTGGGGCGAGGGCGTCGGGTCCGCGCTGCTGGCCCGGGCAGTCGACCACCTCGACGAGCTGGGCGTCGAGCGGGTCAGCGACGAGGTCCTCGCGGAAAACGAGGTGGGCAACGCGTTCTACGCCAGCCACTTCGCGAAGACCGGCGAGGAGATGGTCGAGATCGCCGGCGAGACCCACCGGGCCAACGTCTACGGCGGCCCGGTCGACGCCGTCTCGCCCTGAGCCGGGCGAACGGCTCGGCCGGCCGAACCACAACCCATACTTCCCTCCCCTCGGACTCCCAGGTATGGAACTCGGCGTCATCGGACTCGGGCGGATGGGCCGCATCGTGGTCGACCGCACGCTTGCGGCCGGCCACGACGTGACGGCCTTCGACATCGACGAGGAAGCCGTCGCGGACGCGGCCGAGGCGGGCGCGACCCCCGCCGACTCGATCCCCGACCTCGCACAGCGACTCGGCGAGGAGAAACGGATCTGGCTGATGGTCCCGGCCGGCGACCCGATCGATGCCGCACTGGAGGAACTCGCGCCCCACGTCGACGGCGACGACGTCATCGTCGACGGCGGGAACTCGAACTTCCACGATTCGGTCCGCCGGGCCGAGTCCACCGAGGCGGCCTTCCTCGACTGTGGGACGTCGGGCGGCCCCGCGGGCGCGGAACTGGGTTTCTCCCTGATGATCGGCGGCCCCGAGTGGGCCTACGAGGAACTGGTGCCCGTCTTCGACGCCGTGGCGACCGGACCCGAGGGCCACGACCGCATGGGGCCCGCCGGCTCGGGCCATTACGTGAAGATGGTCCACAACGGCGTCGAGTACGCGCTGATGCAGGCTTACGGCGAGGGGTTCGAACTGCTGGCGGACGGCCGATACGACCTGGACCTCGAAGCCGTCGCGCGCACCTGGAACAACGGCGCAGTGATCCGCTCGTGGCTGCTGGAACTCTGCGAGGAGGCCTTCCGCGAGGAGGGCAGCGACCTCGGGACGGTCGCGGACCACGTCGCCGGCGGCTCGACGGGCACCTGGACCGTACAGGAGGCGCTCGAACAGGAGGTGCCGGTGCCGCTGATCTATCAGGCCCTCTCCGAGCGGTTCGGATCGCGCGCGACCGACGAAGCGCCGGGGCGGTTCTCCCGACGGCTCGCCAATCGACTGCGGTACGGGTTCGGCCGGCACGAGGTCGCGCGGCGGGAGGAGTAGGTCATTGTACCGTGAGCGCGCTCGTCGCGCTCACGGGCCAAGCTCCGACCATCGGGAGGAGCGCAGGATTTTGGTCCAGCTTTTGCGAGTGAGCGGTGCGAGATACGAACGAAGTGAGTATCTCGATGGCGAACGGCGAAGCCGTGAGCCGCGCGAGCGAACGTGGCAAAAGGTGGTCCCGACGGCACGAGGTCGCGCGGCGCGAGGAGTAGCTGTGGGTCAGCTTTGGGGCGGGAGTTCGTCAGTTAGATAAACCCGTATTCCGTACCGCCGGGCATGGTTAGCACTGTGGGAATCGCGCTCGGTGCGGTTCTGACGCTCGTGGCCGTCGCTCTCCACTACTCGAAGGGGACCGGCTGGGAGACCAACGACGACATCTCCCAGGAGGTCCTCGAGAAGCGGGCGGCGACGGTCCCGGAGACGGAGTTCCCGGAGCCGATGAACCGCTCGATCGGCGGTGGCGGCGTCGCCGCGGGCGCGGTCGCCGGCGGTTCGGAGGGCGAACTCGCCGAGGGCGAAGAAGCGGAAGACGACGGCTTCGACCCCGACGCGATCCCGGACGACGAGATCGAGACGTACGAGATCGAGTTCGCCAAGGAAGGCGAGACCATCGAGATCGCGAACAACGAGAACATCCTCGATATTGGCGAGGACCAGGGCTGGGACCTGCCCTACGCCTGTCGCGAGGGCTCGTGTCTCTCCTGTGCCGGCCACATAGAGGAGGGCCCGGCCGAGGAGTACATCCGGCACAGCAACAACGACACGCTCAACGAGGAGGAGATGGAGAACGGCTACTGTCTGACCTGTACGGCGTACCCGACTGCGGACTTCACGCTGGAGACCGGCGAGCAGCCCTGACGCTTTTCGGTTCACAACGGTTAAACCGACACCTCCGCTATCGATTATCGTGGGCGGCTAGTTCAGTGGACAGAACGCCTGGTTCCGGACCAGATGGTCGGGGGTTCGAATCCCTCGCCGCCCGTCCACCTTTTTCTTCGTCGGGTGACTCGCTTCGCTCGTCACCACTCCTCGAAAAACGTGGGCGAAAAAAGCCGAGTGCTCACTTCGTTCGCACTCGGTGAACCGGCGCGCAGAGCGCGCCGGATGCCTGTTTGAAATTCTTCACCGCAGGTACCGGCCCCCGTCCCTCAATTTTAGATGCCAGTTTGAGGTTACCGATCACGATTTTATAATACTGTGCGCATCTTTATCATCGTCTGATACAAACGCTGAGTCATGTTTGGTGAAGGGAATCAAACGTATCAGCAAGTAGTGGAGCTGGTTGATGCGTGGCGGCCATCACAGAATTACGGTCACGAAAGCAAATTTCAGAAGGAGTTGTCCGAATTTCTGGACGAGGAACTGAACAGGCAAACGGGAGGGATTATGGGCGGGAATGGCGATAATCACGTAGTCAGCCGTGAACGTGGGAACTCCCGCGGTGATGTCGTCATTGATGACCTAGTCGGAATCGAGATGAAACGGCATTTCTCGAACAGCCAGAAGAAGAAACTCCGGGGACAGTTGGAGGACTACGCCGACAATTACCCCTATGTGATCGCTCTCGCCTGTGGTATCGACGACATGGATGGGTGGCGTGAACTAGAGAACAAATTCTCGGGAGGGCGCGGAATGGGAATTGACCAGACGCAGTTCTCGTTCATTATCAAGCGTCGAGAGAATTTCGGCGATGACCACGACCTGGGTAGTGGCGGCGGTTTCGGCGGTATTCCGGGTATCTGAATATGGACGCTACTGATGAAACCATCTGTTACCACGGGGGAGTACACTGATGGCCGAGCAGGACCCGCTTCAGGGACTGCCTGACTGGCTGGTGTTACTGATGATCGTTCTGTTCCTGATCGGGGCTGCTATCGTTCTATACCTGTAGCCGATCACGCACTGCCAGGACGAATCCCTCGCCGCCCGCTTTTCACGAACCGGCGCGCCCTGTGCGCCGGACGCCATCGTAGGATTACCCATGGGCAGACGTGCCGTCGTCCGTGAACGTACAGGACGAGCGTGCAGCACCCGGCGGGGAGTCCGCGAGGCGGCGACCCGGGTGGTGTGACACCGGTCGCGAATTTGAAAATCCTTGATGTGATCGCTGCCCACCAGGGCTCGTCTGCCGGCGGTAGGGCACGGAAAACCCGACTTGGGTGCTGTTACCGGCGAAACGATCGACCGGACTTATCGTGTTACCAATGCTCATGGAAGGCGCCCGAGGTGGGAGCAATGACCAGGAAAGGCACTCTATCTGACAGTATCATGCGTCGAACGCTCCTGAAAGCAGGCACGGTGGGGGCAGGGCTGCTCGCGCTGGGTGGATCCGCGTCCGCGAGCAGTGGCCAGGAGGACGAGAACGGGGGCACACCCGAGGGGGATTCCGCCGTCGACCAACCCGATGGCTTCGAGATCGAGGTCCTCCAGGGGCACACGCCGTTCCCGGACGAACTGGCGGCGACGTTCTCGCTCTCCTTTACCGGCACTGGGGGCGAGGACGAGGGCCCACCGATCGGCGCGCACGCGCACCTCGACGACGATTCGACGATGATCGTCGCCGAGGTGACGTGGGAGCCGGGTGGCACGTCCGGCTGGCACCGCCACCCCGGGGTGGTTTTCGTCAGCGTGCTCGAAGGCGACGTCGAAGTCACCTGGGAGCGAGACTGCGTCCCCCGGACCTACGCGGAAGGCGAGGGGTTCTTCGATCCCGGCGTGATCCACAACGCCGACAATCTGAGCGAGGACGAAGGGGCGCGTGCGTACGCGGTCTTCCTCGGCATCCCCGACGGAGAACCGGCGACGATCTGGGTCGAACCGGTGGACTGCTGACGGTCCCCGCAGTCGAAATCACTCGCCGGTTTCGGCCGTTACCCCAGCAGCCCGCCGCTGGTATCCGTCTCCGAATCCCCGTCGGAACCCTCTAGGAGTCCGCCGTCGGTCGTCGTCTCGTTCTCGATCCCGTCGAGCAGCCCGCCGTCGGTCGTCTCGCTCTCGTCGGTGCCATCGAGCAGTCCGCCGTCGGACTGGTTACCGACGATCCCGTCGAGTGACTCGTTCTCGCCGTCGGAGCTGTCGCCCTCGTCGAGGCCGCCGAGGACGTCTTCGAGCGTCTCGTCGTCGGGCGACCAGTCCGTCCGGTTCCCCGGATCGACGGTCTCGTTGAGACGGTCGAGCAGGTCGCTGGCGTCGAGGTTCGCGTCGAGTGCGGCCTCGCCGGTCAGATTCGCGGCGACGCGGGCACCTGCGAACGCCCGGACGTCGCTTTCGAGCGACGCGGTCACGGACCGGGAGCGGTCGCCGAGGGCCTCGAACGCGGTCGCGGAGACGCCGTACTCGGCGGCGACGCTCTCGGGGAGGTCTGTCGCGGCGCGCTCGCCGCGTTCGGCCAGTCGCTCGCTCGCGGCGGCTTCGACCGAGACCGAGGCGGCGACGTAGGCGTACTCGCCGGCGGAGATCGACCGGTTCTCGGCCGCCGCCCGGATGCGCTCGCGGCGGTCGGAGAGGGCGCCGAGTCGCTCGTCGGTCCGGGCCTCGAGCAGGGAGAGGACCGCAGCGCGTTCGCTGGCGGAGTCGGCGCGGCCGAGCCTGACGAGTAGCGTCCGCGTGTCGATCTCGGCGGCGATGTCGGCTTGCTGACTCCCGACTGTGCCGGCGAGCCGGCTCCCCGACGTGTGGGTGACGTTGGCGGTCGCGCCCTGCGTCCCGCTGGCGTCGTGGTTCGTCGTCGCGGACGCCGCCTGGGCCGACCCGTCGGTCGCGGCGTCGTCGGTCACGGCCGGGCCCGCATCGGCGAGGTAGCCCGCGGCGGGGATGGCGGCGCCGACGACGAGGCAGGCGACGAGCGCGGCGACGACGGTGGTTCGCATGGGATTCATGAGAGGGCCCTCGTGGACTTGTATCCGCAGGTCGCGTGCGCCGGTTTGCAGTCGATTCTATCGAGTTCGCGCGGGGACGCGGTCGCTGGCTCGGCGTGCGTCCGGGTCTCTGGGTGGGTGGGTCGGTCAGTCATCGGTCTCCTCCGGTCTTGCAATGACGTTCTCGCGGCCGAGCCGGAACACCTCGATCTCGCCGTCGTCCCGGAGTCGGCTCACGACTCTGCTGGTCTTCGAGTCGCCCCAGTCGCAGGCGTCGGCCAGTTCCTGCTGTTTCATCCGCCCGCCGCTGTCGTCCAGCGCGGCCAGCGCGCGTTCCCCGTCGCTGAGGAGTTCGGCCGGGGGTCGATCGTCGTCTCCCGCCGCAGTCTCCGCGGCCGCCGGACCCACGGCGGGTGGTGCGCCGTCGTCCGTCGAGCGGCGACGGACGTACAGCACGCCGCTGGCGCCGAGGCCGGCCAGCAGCAGACCGACGAGTCCGACCGCGAGCCACGGGGACCCGCCCGCGCCGGCGGGATCGGGATCGGGATCGGTGCTCTCCTCGGCCACGACGCGTGGTTCCGTCGCGGCGAATCCCAGCTCCCCGTCCCAAGCGACCCGATCGCTGCGCCGGTCGTCCGGTTCCGGGGTGACGCTCGTCGCCTCGTAGCCGTCGGGCCAGGTAACGGTGAGCCGCGTGTCGGGGCCGAGGTAGAACCCGCCGATGGCGTCGCCGATCCGGAGCGTCGAACCGTCCGTGCCGGCGAAGGCCGACCAGCCGAAGCTGTAGGTAACGATGCCGGTCGGCTGGGCCAGTCGCTGTCGCCGGACCGTCACGGTGACGTTCGAGAGCGCCATCTCGCGGCCGGTCTCGTTCTCGGCGGCCCGGACTGTCGGTCGGAGGTCCGCGCCGAAGTCGTCGGTGTAGGTCGAGCGGTTCTCCTCGACGTCCTGTCGGTAGGAGGCGAAGGCCTCCTCCTCGCCCGCCTCGGTCAGGTAGTACTGGTACTGGATCTCCCACGTGGCGTCACCGTCGGCGGCGGTATCGACCCGGATGAGCGTGCTGTCGGCCGACAGCGACTCGTTGTCCGTGCCCGCGGTCTGGGCCTTGGTCGCCGTCGCCGAACCGACGCCGAGCAGGCAGGCGGCGACGAGGATCGCGCTCGCAAGCAGCCACCGGGAAACTCGTCTCATTCCGTCTGTAACGTGATAGATCGGGTATCGGTATTCTATCTTCGGTTGTGAAACGTGGCGCGGAAACGCCCAGCAGCGAAGCGTCAGCGGGGGAATCGGACGTCATGGGGTGGGAGTGTGGGGGATTGGGGTCTGGGGGTTCGGGTGGGGGAGTGTGGGGGTGTTGGGAGCGTTGGGGGTGTGGGGAGGGGCAGATGGGTGGATCCCGCGCTCGACCTGAGGGAGTCGATTACTCCGCGAGCTCGGACTGGAGATCGTCGACCTCCTCACTCAGCTCCTCGTTTGCGTCGCTCAGCTCCTCGCTGGTCTCGTCGTCTACCGTCTCGAGCGCGTCGCTCGCGTCCTCGCGTGCGTCGTCGAGTTCGCCACTGGCCTCGCCGCTGACCTCGGCGTCGACGCTGACGTCAGCGCTGGCCTCGGCGTCGGCACGGGTTTCGCCGTCGGCCTCGGAATCGTTCTCGTCGGCCTCCGCGTCGTTCTCGCTGGAGTCTGCGTCGTTCTCGCTGGAGTCTGCGTCGCTCGACGCGTCAGCGCCGGTCTCGACGCCGAGGGCGCCGAGCAGCTTCGCGACGAAGTCGGGCTTGCCGTCGCCGTCCTTCTGGGACGCGTTGGCGTCGGCCTCGCTCTCGGCGTCGGCCTCGGCGTCAGCGTCGCCCTGGAACGGCAGGTCGATCACGACGCCGAAGGGCAGGGTGACCTCGCCGTCACCCGACACGTCGGCGGAGCCGTTCGCGGCGGCCTCGCCGCGGTCCGCGCGGGCGTCACCGTCGGCCGCAGCGTTCGCCGACGCGTCGGCGCTCACCGAGGCGTCGCCGTCAGCGGAGCCGTTCGCGCTCCCCGCGACCGACGCGGTGACCGCGACGTCGGCCCCGGCCTGGGCCTCGGCGTCGCCGGCCGTCTCGTTCTCCATACTGTGCGTCGCGTCCGTGTTCGCGGCCGCCGCCACGGGCACCGTCGCGGTGAGGACCACCGCGAGCGCCAGCAGCAGCGAACCGATGCGGGTGTTCAGGCGCATTGCATCCCTCGCTTGAGCCGGGAGGTGTATATAAAGGGATGGCGCTGGCGCCGGTTTGGCCACGTTGGCAGCCGATTGCAGCGATTCCGAGACCGTTCACGTCACGCGGTTTCGTTCAACGACACCGAACGACGCCGTTGAACGGTCGAAAGGTATAAATAGGGTGTCAGTCGTCGCCGGTCGCGACGAAGACCGGTCGGTCGGCGTCGAGCAGGACGGCCTGCGTGACGCTCCCGAAGAGGGCCTTCCCGACGGGCGAGCGTTTTCGGCCGTGGACCGCGATGGCGTCGACGTCGAGGTCCCTTGCCGTCTCCAGGATGACGGTCGCCGGGTCGCCGTGTTCGTGGCGGATCCGCGCGGTGATGCCGGCAGCCTCCAGGGCGTCGACGGCCTCGGTGACGCCGTCGGGCACGCGTTCTTCTTCGTAGAGGTCCTCGGAGGAGACCGACTGCCCCTCGTCGTGGACCTCGAACTCCTCGAAGACGTTCAGGACGGTGACTTCGACGTCTTCGGCGCCCGACGGGAGATCGGTGATCGTCTCGACGAGCGCCGACGGATGGTCCTCGGTCGCGAGTAACACGTGATACATAGCTACTCGTTAGAGCGGCCGGTACTTAGTTCGGCGGACCAGCGCAGTCCGGAGCCGCCGGCATCGCGTCGAAACCCTCATCGCCCTCGCAGGTCACGCTGGACCCATGCGCGCCTACCGGATCGCCTACGACGGGCGGCCGTTCCACGGCTTCCAGCGCCAGCCCGACGTGGCGACCGTCGAGGACATTATTCTGTCTGCGCTCCGGGACCTCGACGTGCTGGGAACCGACGCCGACACGCCGCCGGGGTACGCGGCCGCCGGGCGGACCGACGCCGGCGTCTCCGCGGTCGCCCAGACCGTCGCCTTCGACGCGCCCGACTGGCTCTCCCCGGCGGCGTTCAACGGCGAACTCCCGGCCGGGGTGCGAGCCTGGGCGGTCGCCGACGCGCCCGCCGACTTTCACGCGACCCACGACGCCACCCGTCGCGAGTACGTCTACCACCTCCACGCGCCGCCGGCGACCGTCGACGACGACCGCGCGAGGGACGCCCTCGACGCGCTCTCCGGCGAGCACGACTTCCACAACCTGACGCCCGACGAGACCGGGACGGTGCGGGACCTCGACGGCTCGATACGACGTGACGGCGACTTCCTGATCGTCCGGGTCGGCGCCGGGGGGTTCGCCCGTCAGCTGGTGCGCCGGCTCGTCTCGCTCGTCGCGGCCGTCGGTCGGGACGAACGCGATCCGGGCGCCGTCGATCGGGTCCTGGCACCAGAGCCGTTGCCGGGTCCCGCCGGCGTGTCGCCCGCGCCGGCCGAACCGCTGGTGCTCGCGGCCGTGTCCTACCCGGACCTGGATTTCGAGCGCGATCCCGACGCGGCGGCGAGCGCGCGGGCGGTGTTCCGCGAGCGCCGGGTCAGGCACGCGACGCGGGAGCGGGTGGCCGTCGATCTCGCGGCAGGGGTCGAGGGGGCCCCGGACGACGCGTAAAGGCTTACCGCGCCCCCTTCCTACGCCACCGCATGAGTTCGGTTCCCGAGCGCAGCGACATCGACGAGCAGTACAAGTGGGACCTCGAAGCCCTCTACGCCGACGACGAGGCGTGGGAGGACGCCTTCGAGTCCGTCCAGGAACGGCTGTCCGACCTGGAGGCCTACGAGGGCCGGGTGACCGAGGACGCCGGGACGCTGCTCGACGTGCTGGAACTGCGCGAGGAGATCATGCGGAGCGTGTCGAACGTGACCTCCTACGCGCGGATGCGCCGCGACGAGGACACGACGGATAGCCACTACCAGGCGCTGCTCGCGCGGTCGCAGTCGCTGTCCTCGGAGGCCCAGAGCGCCGCCTCCTTTATCGAGCCCGAACTGCAGGCACTGGACCGCGACGACGTCGACGAGATGGTCGACGCCGAACCGGACCTCGAGACCTACGAGCACTACTTCGACGACGTCCTGCGGATGAAAGACCACACCCGCTCGGCCGAGATCGAGAACCTGCTGGCCGAACTGGGCGAGGTCACCGGCGCGGCCGGCGAGGTGTACAACACGCTCGCCAACGCCGACATGGAGTTCCCGGCCGTCGAAGATCCGGAGGGCGAGACCCGGCGGATCACGCTCAACAACTTCACCACCCTCCAGAAGAATCCGGACCGGGCGTTCCGCCGGGAGGTCTACGAGCAGTTCTACGACGAGTGGGCGACGGTCCGCAACGCGGTCGGAGCGGCCTACAAGAACAGCGTCAAGACGGACGGGAAACTGGCCCGGGCGCGCAATTACGACACCGCACGCGAGGCCGCGCTGGACGGTCCGAACGTCCCCGTCGAGGTGTACGACAACCTGGTCGACACCGTTCGATCGAACCTCGACCAGCTCCATCGCCACGCCGACCTCAAGCGCGAGTCGATCGGGGCGGACGAGTTGCGGATGTGGGACCTCTACGTCCCGATGGTCGAGGGCGAGAGCCCCGAGGTCACCTATGAGGAGGCCCGCGAGTACGTCACCGAGGCCGTCGCGCCGCTGGGCGAAGAGTACCAGTCGCGGCTCGCGGAGGGTCTGGAGTCGCGCTGGGTGGACGTCTACGAGACCGACGGGAAGCAGTCGGGCGCCTACAGCGGCGGGACCTACGACTCCCAGCCGTACATCCTCATGAACTACCAGGACGACGTCTCCTCGATGTACACGCTGGCCCACGAACTCGGCCACTCGCTGCACTCACAGCTGACGAGCGAGGAACAGCCCTACGTCTACTCGGGCTACGAGATCTTCGTCGCCGAGGTGGCCTCGACGGTCAACGAGACGCTGCTCACCCACCACCTGCTCGACACCGTCGACGACGAACGGCTGCGCCGGCACGTCCTCAACGAGTACCTCGAGCGGTTCCGGTCGACGCTCTACCGCCAGACCATGTTCGCCGAGTTCGAACACCGCGCGCACGAGCTCTCGGAGGCCGGCGAGGCGCTCACGCCGGACCGCCTGGACGAACTCTATCGCGACCTGAAGGGCGACTACTACGCACCCGCCGAACTCGACGACCGGATCGAACGCGAGTGGATGCGCATCCCGCACTTCTACCGGGCCTTCTACGTCTACCAGTACGCGACGGGCATCAGTGCGGCCGTGGCGCTGGTCGATGAGATCCTCGAAAACGGCGATACGGCCGCCGAGCAGTACGTCGACTTCCTGCGCCGGGGCTCCCGTGAATATCCCCTCGAACTGCTCCGGGGGGCCGGCGTCGACATGGCCTCGCCGGAGCCGGTGGAGTCCGCACTCTCCGTCTACGGCGACTACCTCGACGAGTTCGCCGAGCTGTCCTGAGACGGGGCGAGCGGGCCGATCGCGGCGATCCGTCGGGGATGGCCGCGACCCAAAGGCCCTTTTACGAGCACCCGTTAGCACCGACACTCAGATGTCCCGGAGTCCGTCGCTTCCGGACCGGCCGCGACTCGATCTCGATCCGGAGATGTCTCCGGACGAGCGGCTGGATGCGTTACGGGAGCACTTTATCAAGCTGGAACAGGTCAACGAGGAGCTGACGAGTCAACTCGACGCGGCCCAGGAGCGCCGGGAGGACCTCAGCGGCGAGGTCGACCGCCTCGAACGGGAAAACGAGACGCTCAAGACCTCCTCGCTGTACATCGCCACCGCCGAAGAAGTCACCGACGAGGGCGTCGTCGTCAAACAGCACGGCAACAACCAGGAGGTCCTCACCGAGGTGTCGCCCAACCTCCGCGAGGAACTGGAGGCCGGCGACCGGGTCGCCATCAACGACTCCTTCGCCGTCCAGACGCTGCTCGACGCCGAGACCGACGCCCGGGCGCAGGCGATGCAGGTCGACCACAGCCCCGACGTCACCTACGCCGACATCGGCGGGCTCGAAGAGCAGATCCGCGAGGTCCGCGAGGCCGTCGAGGAACCGCTGATCAACGCCGAACAGTTCCGCGAGGTCGGCATCGATCCGCCCAGCGGCGTGCTCCTGCACGGCCCGCCCGGCACGGGGAAGACGATGCTCGCCAAAGCGGTCGCCAACGAGACCGACGCCACCTTCATCAAGATGGCCGGCTCCGAACTCGTCCGGAAGTTCATCGGCGAGGGCGCACGGCTGGTCCGGGACCTGTTCGAACTCGCCTCCGAGCGCGAACCGGCCATCATCTTCATCGACGAGATCGACGCCATCGCTGCCAAGCGGACCGAATCGAAGACCTCCGGCGACGCCGAGGTCCAGCGGACGATGATGCAGTTGCTCTCGGAGATGGACGGCTTCGAGGACCGCGGCGAGATCCGCATCATCGCCGCGACGAACCGCTTCGACATGCTCGACCGCGCCATCCTCCGCCCAGGCCGGTTCGACCGCCTCATCGAGGTGCCCGAACCGGACGCCGAGGGTCGCGAGCGCATCCTCGAGATTCACACGAAGGACCTCAACCTCGCGGCGGACCTGGACCTGGCCGCCATCGCCGCCGAGACCGACGGGTTCAGCGGCGCCGAACTGGCCAGCCTCACGACCGAGGCCGGGATGTTCGCCATCCGCGACGGCCGCACCGAGGTCCGGATGGCCGACTTCGAGGAGGCCCGCGAGAAGGTCACCGACGCGGACGGATCCGAGACGGGCCCCATCGCCTTCTACTGAGGGTCGCGGGCGGTTTCTTCCGGGATCTGCGACGTGGTATCGCCCAGCAGCCTTTTGCCCGCGCGGGAACTGGACTAAACGATGGAGTGGTCAGGCCCTGCCACGGCGTTGCTCGACCACGCCCAGGACAAGATCGTCGTGCTGGACGAGCAGGGGGTGTTCCGCTACCTCAACCGGGCGACCGAGGACATTCTCGGCTTCGACCCGGAGCAACTCCGTGGCGAAGAGGCCTTCGACTATATTCACCCGGACGACCGCGACCGGGTCACGGCCAGGTTTGCGGCGGTGGTCGACGGGCCCGAGGGCGGGGGCGGGACGATCGAGTACCGCCACCGGACCAGCGACGGGGAGTACGTCTGGCTGGAGAGCCGGTTCGCGGCACTCGCCGATCCGTCGACCGACGGCGAGCGCTACGTCGTCAGTTCGCGCGACATCACCGAACGCGTCGCGGCCCAGCGCCAGCGCGACGAGACCACTGTCCGACTCGAGGAACTGGCTGCCAAGTCGACCGACGTGCTGTGGATGTTCTCGGCGGACTGGGAGGAGGTGCTCTTCCTGAACGAGGCCTACGAACCGATCTACGGCCAGCCCGCATCGGTGATCGAGGACGACCCGAGCCGGCTGATAGACGTGATCCACCCGGAAGACAGGGCGACGGTCAGAGACGCGATGGACCGCCTCTCCGCTGGCGAGTCGGTCGACTTCGAGTTTCGCGTCAACCCGAACCAGGACTACAACCGCTGGGCCTGGGTCCAGGCCGAGCCAATCTTCGACGACGACGGCGACGTGGTCCGGATCGTCGGCTTCACGCGGGACGTCACCGACCGGCGACGGCGGGAACAGCAGCTACGCGTGATCGACACGATCCTCCGGCACAACCTCCGCAACGACCTCAACACGGTCCTCGGCCACGCGGAGTACATGGGGGAACATCCCGACGACGAACCGGAGAGACACGCCGACGCCATCGAGCGGTCGACGACGGAGTTGCTCCACAAGGCCGAGAAACAGCGCCGAACCATCGAGTTGCTCACCGGGCCGGTCGCGCCCTGTCGGGTCGACCTCGTGCCCGCGATCGAGAGCGCCGTGGCGGCGCTGACCGACCGGTACCCCGACGCGACGGTCGAGACGGTCCTGCCGAGTGCCCTCGCCGCCCACGCGCTCGAGGATATCGGGCGGGCGATCCGGGAACTGCTGGACAACGCCGCCAGGCACGCCGAGGGATCGGCCCCGTGGATCCGGATCACGGCCGACCGGACGGCCGACCGCGCCGTCGTCGAGATCCAGGACGCCTGCCCGCCGATCCCGGAGTACGAGTACCGCATCCTGACCGGCGAACAGGAGATGAACGGCGTCACCCACACCAGCGGCCTCGGCCTCTGGCTGGTCTACTGGATGGTCGACCTCTCGGACGGCCACATCGCCTTCGAGACCAGCCCCGAGGGCGGGAACACGGTCACCGTGTCGCTGCCGCTCGCAGCCGAGGCCGTCGATCAACTCGATTGATCCGGCCGCTCGCTCACGCTCGCGGCCGGGTCAGTACCGGGGTCACGCCTCGGCGCAGATCTCGACGAAGTTCTGCAGGATCCGCAGCCCCGTCTCCCCGGACTTCTCCGGGTGGAACTGCGTCCCGAAGACGTTCCCGGCCTCGTCGGCGATGATGCTGGGGAAGTCGCGGTCGTAATCGGTCGTCGCGACCACCGCGTGATCGGCCTCGGGTTCGGCGTAGTAGGAGTGGACGAAGTAGGCGTACTCCCCGTCGACTCCTTCGACCAGCGGGTGGTCACGCTGGACTTCGAGTTCGTTCCAGCCCATGTGTGGGACCTTCAGGTCGCCGGTGAACCGGCGGTTGGTGCCGGGGATCAGGTCCAGCCCCTCTGCGCCACCCTGGCCCGCGTGCTCGGCCTCCTCGCTCGTGGTGAGCAGCATCTGCATCCCGAGACAGATGCCGAACAGCGGTGTCCCGTCGGCGGCGGCGTCGGCGAGCGCATCCCGGAACGGGCCGGCGTTCTCCATGCCCTCGCTGAACGCGCCGACGCCGGGGAGGACGATCCCGTCGGCGCGGGAGAAGGCGCCCGGATCCTCCACGATATCGACGCTCGCGCCCGCGCGTTCGAGTCCGCGGGTGACGCTCCGGAGGTTCCCCAGGCCGTAGTCGACGACGACCACCTCTGCGGCCGTCTGCGTCGCGTTCATGTGTCGGGGTAGACCGGTCCCGGCCAAGTCAGTTCCGTTCCAGCCGAACCTGTGAGGCTGGAGCTCGGGGGAGCTTGCTCTCCCGGTGTTCCTGTGAGCGAAGCGAACAGGGGTGCTCAAAACGAGCCCAGCGTCGACTGCCCGCCCGATCCGGCGAGGTCGGCGGCCCGCTGGATCGTCGCCTCGAAGGCTTCCTCCTGACTCCGGTCGTACAGCGTCGCGGCCGGGTGGACCGAGAGCAACACGGTCCGGGTCTGGCCGCCCAGTTCGCAGTCGACGGTGTTGCCGGCCTCCCCCGTCACCGCGACGTCGCGCTCCAGCAGGTGCTCGCTGGGGACTTTGCCGAGGGTGACGATCGCCGTCGGATCGATCAGGTCGATCTCCCGCTCCAGGTACTCCCGGCAGTTCTCGAGTTCCTCCTTGCTGGGGTCGCGGTTCTCCGGCGGTCGACAGCGCACGCAGTTGGTGATCCGCACGTCGCTCCGTGCCAGCCCGGCGTCGCGGAGCGCGTCGTCCAGCACCGTGCCGCTCCGGCCGACGAACGGTTCGCCCTGTTCGTCCTCGTTCGCGCCGGGTCCCTCGCCGACGAACAGCAGGTCGGCGTCCGCCGGGCCGACGCCGTTGACGATCCGACTGCGACACGCGGCCAGGTCGGGACAGCGCGTGCACTCGATCACGTCGAGGTCCTCCATCTCGCCCATGGAGTCGCTCCGGCAGGCGGAACCAAAAGTGAGTCGCCCGCGACGGCGAGTCGCCGCGGGGTCAGCACCGATGGCGGAAGTCGTCGGCCCCGCGGGCGGCCAGGCGCGCGACCCGGAGCGGTTCCGGGCGGCCGCCCTCGGGCGTGAACGCGCGGACTATGGCTGCCGCGTCCTCGTCGCCGTCCAGCCCGACGCTCCGGACGAAGACGGTCTCGTCGTCGCCGTCACTGTCTCCGCCGAGGGTGACGCGTTCACGGGCGGGCTGGGCGCGGTAGGTCTCCAGCCGGCGCTCCAGGGCGTCGCCCTCGAACTGCTCGCGCAGGGCGGGTTCGAGGCCGTCGCTCTCCTCGTACGTCACGGAGAGAACCGGCGGGTCGACGTGGTCGGCGAGGCGGTGCAGGTCGAGGAGGTTGAACCAGGCAGGCGCGATCCCGGAGAGGAGAACGTATCGGAGATCCTCGCGGCCCAGGTCGTCGAACAGGGCACAGACGGCGTCTGTGGCGTCGGTCCCGCCGACGGTGCAGGTCTCGAACGCGAACCCGTCGACGACGCGGCTGGCGCGGACGACGGCGGCAGCGAGCGTGCTCCGGTCCGCGCGGAAGGACTCGGCGATCCCGAGCGCGCGGACCCCGGGTTTCACGTGTTCTCGTCTTCCTCTTCTTTGATGTGTTTCAGCTTGTCGAGTAGCTCGTCGTTCGAGGCCTTGAACTCGTATTCCACGTCGCCGTCGTGTGTGTTCTCCGATGTCGATACGCCGTCTTCGTCTTCGAAATCAGTATCGTAGTCCTGATTGTCCTGTTCGGACTCGTCGTAGCTCCCAAAACCCATGTGTGTTAATAACACCTGCAGCGTAAAAAGTATCCCGCCGGTCGGTACGCTGAAACCGCTCCCGGTAGACCACACTGACATGGACGTGTACAACGTCACGGAGGGTGCTGAGACCTTCACCTGTAACGCCTACCTGGCGACGGGCGAGCGGCCGGTCCTCGTCGACGCCGGCGCGATGGACGGCGTCGTCGACCGGATCCGTGACCACACTCGCGACCTGGCCGCCGTCGTGCTCACACACCAGCACGGCGACCACGTGGCACAACTCGACGCCGTCCTCGACGAGTTCGACGCCGAGTGCTACGCCTACGCCGACCACGACCGGCGCAGCGTCGAACTCGAGGACGGCGATCAGGTGCTGATCGGCGACGAGGCCTTCGACGTGGTCTACACGCCCGGCCACGCAGACGACCACGTCTCTCTGGTGAGCGAGTCGAGCCTGTTCAGCGGCGACGTCGTCGTCCACGACGACGGCGCGTTCGACTACGGCTCCTTCGGCCGGACCGACATGGCCGGCCAGTCGCGTGAGCGCCTGATCGAGAGCATCGAGGACCTGCTCGACCGGCTCCCGGAGGGGGTCGAACACATGTACGCCGGCCACGGCGGGACCTTCCACGGTGACGTGCGCGACGTCGTCGAAACAGCACTCGAGCGCGCGGAGAAGCGCGAGCCGAAGTACCCCAACGAGTAGGGACCCGACCACGGCTGGGGGCTAAAAAGGGCGGGGCGTTCGTATGCGAACAGATTATTACGGTCCCGTGACTCACCTCGAAGCGAACGATCGTGGGACTGCGTGACTGGGTCTTCGGCGGCGAGACGCCCCTGGAGGCGGCCAACAGACTCCGCGGCACGGCCAAGACGGCCCCCGAAGAGGTCGACGTCGACGCGCTCGTGGCGCTCGCGATCGACCCGGAGGACCACGCGGTGTCGCGCGCGGCTGCCGACGGGGTCGTAGCGCTGGCCGAACGGCGACCCACGCTGTTGCACCCGCACGTCGCCGACCTGCTGGAGGCGACGGCGGTGCTCGAGGGAATCGGATCGAAGCAGCGCGGCGCGTTCGCGCGGGCGATCGAGCACGTCGCCAGGCAGGATCCCGACGCGGTCGCGGCGGCGGCAGGGGCGCTGCTCGACTCGCTGGAGGCCGAACTCGAGGCCGACAGAGCCGCGGGGCGGGACGTCTACGTCGACCCGGAGAAAGCCCAGGGGCTCAGTCACGCGGCCGCGGCGGCCGGGATCGACGACGCGGAACCGCTGCTGGAGCGACTGCGACGCCACTCCGATCCGACCGTGAGCGACGCCGCGAGAGAAGCGCTGCGAGAACTCTAGGCCGCGTTGCGTTCGCGGTTCTTCGGTCGGAGGTTCCCGTAGCCGCACTTCCGGCAGCGGTCCCCGCCCTTCGGGTTGCGGGCGTTACACCGCATGCAGATCATCTTGTCCAGCACGCGCCCTTCCGCTTTCTCGAACGTAGCCATGCGCGTCCGTTTCCGGTCGTCGCGGTTAAGTGTTCCGAGACCCACGCGGACGGGCTTTTTGTCCGCCCCGACAGTACGGGAGATATGGACTTCGACCGCGTCGCCGACCTGCCCCTCGCCGTCGAAGAGGTCGACCTTCGGCTCAGGGAGCGGGACACCTCGAGCGGATTCGCCCGCGCCACGACCACCGTCGCGCTCTCGGGGAACGGCGAGACGGGGCTGGGGGAGGACGTCACCTACGAGACCGCCGACCAGCGCGAACTGGTCGAATCGGGACTGCCGGACCTGACCGGCGAGTACACCTTTCGGGAGTTCTCGGACCTGGTCGGCGACCTGGACCTGTTCCCGTCGCCGCCCGAGCGCGAGGACTTCCGGCACTACCGCCGGTGGGCCGTCGAGAGCGCCGGGCTCGACCTGGCGCTCCGGCAGCAGGGGACCGATCTGGCGACCGTTCTCGACCGCAGCTACGACCCCGTCACCTTCGTCGTGAGCACGCGACTGGGCGACCCGCCGACGACCGACCGGCTCGAGCGCCTGCTCGACCTCCGGCCAGACCTGCAGTTCAAACTCGACCCGACGACCGACTGGACCCCCGACCTGACCGCCGCGGTGGCCGACCTCGCCCCGGTTCGGATCTGTGACCTCAAAGGGCAGTACGAGGGGACCGAGGTGGACGCGCCGGCCGACCCCGACCTCTACGAACTGGTCCTCGACTCGTTCCCCGAGGCCGTGATCGAGGACCCGCGGCTCACCGACGAGACGCGCCCGCTCTTCGAGGGCCGCGAGGGTCGCGTCTCCTGGGACGCGCCGATCACCGGGCTGGAGAGCGTCGAGGCGCTCCCCTTCGAGCCCGACTGGCTCAATATCAAACCCTCCAGGTTCGGGAGCGTGCGGTCGCTGTTCGAGACGATCGAGTACTGTCTGGATCGCGACGTTCGGATGTACGGCGGCGGCCAGTTCGAACTCGGCGTGGGTCGCGGCCAGATCCAGGCGCTCGCCTCGCTGTTCTACCCCGATGGGCCGAACGACGTGGCTCCCGGCGCGTACAACGATCCAGAACTGGAGGGGGACCTCCCCGCGAGCCCGCTCGATCCGCCCGCCGACCCGGCCGGGTTCCGCTGGGAGTGAGCGTGCGGGGTCACCGCCCGGCGTCGGTCACTGCGTCTCGAGGTAGTCGTCCTGCACCGCGAGGATCTCGTCGGCGTCGACGCAGTCGGCGTAGCGGCGGAGCGGTTCCTCGTTGAGTTCGAGGAAGGTGTGGCCCCATGTGAACTTCGAGAGGATCTCTTCTGCCTGCTCGCGCTCGCCGAGGAGACAGAGCGCGCCGGCGAAGGCCTCGACGGTGTTCAACTCGAAGGGCGTCCCGTAGTTGACGGGGTTGGCCGCGACGAGGAAGGGAAGCGCCCGGTGGATCCCCTCGAGGTCGAAGGCCTCGCGTTCGGCGGTCTCCCACGAGCAGTCGAGGGCGGTCAGGCGGTCGTGGCGCGCGCCGCGGCCGACGCCGTCCTCGGGCGAGAGGACCCGATCCGCGAAGGGGTTGAGGACGATCCCCGGCGGGGTCGAGCGGGTGGCCTTGTGGAGCTCCGCGAGGTCGAACCGCGCGAGTTTGCGGGCGCTGCACTTGTCGGGATCGTCGTTGCCTTCGTAGCGGACGTGAAGGTCGTATGCGCCCATCGACTGGACGAACGCGGTCAGGCTTTAAGACCCTTGCAATCAAGGTTCGATTGTGCTACAGGAAGGGGCGGAGGCACCGACGTTCACGTTACCCGGCGTCGTCGATGGGGCGCCGAGAGACGTCGACCTCGACGATTACGTGGGGCGGGGTATCGTCGTGCTGGCCTTCTATCCCGCCGACTTCAACCCGGCCTGCGACGAGGATTCGTGTGACCTGACGGAACTGGACCTGTTCACCATGCAGCGCGACGTGGACATCTTCGCCGTCAGCACCGACAGCGTGTTCAGCCACCGGGCGTTCGCCGAGGAGTACTCGCTCTCGATCCCGCTTCTGAGCGACACCCACGGCGAGGCCGTCGCGGCCTACGACGTGGCCCTGGAGAGCGACCAGTTGCTCGCCGAGCGGGCCGTGTTCGTCATCGACCAGGAGGGCGTCGTCCAGTACGCCTGGTCGACGGCGGATCTGGAAGAACGACCGGACGTGGATGCGGTCCGCGAGGCCGTCTCCTCGATCGGCGGGGACTCGACGGCGGTCGGTCGCTACCGGGTCGGTCACGCCCACTACATCGAGGCCCGCCGCGCGTTCACCAGCGCGATGAAGAGCTACGAGGAGCGCGACTGGCTGATCGCGCAGGGCGACTTCCAGCGGGCGATGGAGGAGTTCCAGGAGTCGGCCGACCAGTTCCAGAGCGCCGTCCGCTTCGCCGAGTCCGAACCCCTCGAGGAGGGATTCGAGCGCGCCCAGGAGAAAGCCACCGCGCTCTGGCAGGCCGCCGAGTGGCTGGCCGACTCGGCGAGCGAGTACGCCAGCGGCGACGGGAAGGAGGCCGACGAACTCAGACAGGACGCCGAGACGCCACTCGAGACGGCTCGCGACATCGGCGAACCGCCCGACCCCGACGACTTCACGCTCGACGAGGACGGCACGGCCCGGACGCGGGAGCAGGAGCCGGCCGACGACCTCGACGCGCCGACCGACCCCGCCGAGGACGACCGGTCGTCCGAACCCGGCGGGGACGCCAGCGGCGACCCCGGCGAACAGGACGACGTCGACGCCGCCGTGGAGGACGTCGACCCCGACGGCGTGTCCAGCGCCGTCGAGTTCGAGATGACGGACGGCGACGCCACGAGCGACGGGGACGGCGACCGCTCCGATCCGCCGGCCGACGCCGAGGACGACCCCGAGGAGCCACCTGCCGAGACGGGAGCCGACGCGGAGGGTGAGACGACCGGCGCGGACGACGCCGACGATGACGACGAGGATGACATCGAACTGGACCTGACGGACCCCACGGAGTGACCGGCCACCGCCGGACGCGGGGGACCGCCGGTTTCTCGGTCCCCGGTCGCCATGGTCGGGTATGGATCAGGAGGCGACCGCCCGGGCGTACTACCGGGCTCTCGACGACCACGACTACGAGGCGCTGGCCGACATGCTGGCCCCCGGGTTCGTCCACTACCGGCCCGACCGCACCATCGAGGGCCGCGAGCGGTTCGTGGACTTCATGCGCGACGAGCGACCCATGACGGAGACGAGCCACCCGCTTGACGCCGTGTACGAAAGCGACGGTGAGGTGAGCGACGCGGGCGAGGTTGCCGTCAGGGGCCGCCTGCTGGATTCCGACGACGAGCCGATCGTCTCGTTCGTCGACGTGTTTGCCTTCGAGGGAGCCGACGTCGCGGCGATCCGCACGTACACCCGGTAGCGTTCGGCCCGGGCGGAAACAGGGCTCAGTTCGCGTCCTCGTTTGCTGCGTCTCCGCCCTCCGTGTCTCCGCCCGCCGCGTCTTCGTCGTTCGAGCCCTCGTCCGGTGCAGTCTCGCGCTCCGGTTCTCCGCCCGCGACGTCCTCCTGGCCCGATCCGGTCGGCTCGGATTCCCTGGACTCGGGGTCGATGGTCGCGGTGTCGTTCTGCCCCATGCCCTCGTATCCCGTGTCGTGTTCGACGGTGCCGGTCTCCTCGGAGACGTCCTCGTCCGCGTCCGTCGTTCCCGGTTCGGTGGGCTCTCCGTTCGCGTCCGTCGTTCCGGCGACCTCGTCCCCGGCGAGCTCGTCGGGCAGGTCCCCCTCGTCGGAATCGGTGGTCTCGTCGGTCGGGTCCTCGTCGGTCACGGCCTCCTCGCCCGTCGCCGGCCGGCCGCCGCTCGCTAAGACGCGATTCCTCACGGTCTCGGTCGGACGCACCTCCTCGCTGGACCGTCGATACGCGAGATACGCGAGGAGGCCGATGGCCGCGATCATCGCCGCCTTCCGCGCGAGCGCGCGGCCGCCCGGTGTCGATTCCCGTTCGACCGCCGCGGGCTGGTCGGTCGCCTTCGACGCCGATCGGGTGAGTAGTGTGAACGACATAGGAACAGTACCGCAGCAGCGAGGAAAGTGGTTCGGACCTGGCGAACGGGCGAAAGTTCCAGTCGCCGATCAGTCTTTCTCGCCCGCGCCGAGGGCGCTCTCGCCGACGGGGTCGTGGCCCTCGATGACGTCCTGGCCGCCCATGTATTCCCGGAGGGGTTCGGGGACGGTGATCGTCCCGTCGTCGTTCTGGTAGTACTCCATGATGGCGACCATCGTCCGCGGAACGGCGAGGCCGGAGCCGTTCAGGGTGTGCAGGTACTCGGCGGACTCGTGGCGCTCGGGCCGGTAGCGGATGCCCGCCCGCCGGGCCTGGAAGTCCTCGAAGTTCGACACCGATGAGACCTCCAGCCAGCGACCGCCCTCGTCGGGACCCTCCTCCATGTCGTCGCCGGGTGCCCACACCTCGATGTCGTACTTCTTCGCTTGCGTGAAGCCCATGTCGCCGGTACACATCTCCAGCACGCGGTAGGGCAGGTCGAGCCGTCGCAGGACTTCCTCGGCCTCGCTCCGGAGGTCTTCCAGTCTCTCGTAGCTCTCCTCGGGGCGGACGAAGTTGACGAGTTCCACCTTGTTGAACTGGTGGACGCGGACGATGCCCCTGGTTTCCGTCCCGTGTTCGCCTGCCTCCCGGCGGAAGTTCGGGGAGTAGGCCTGGTGCTTGAGCGGGAGGTCGTCGTCCAGCAGGATCTCGTCGCGGTACATGTTGGTGACGGGGACCTCCGCGGTCGGGAGCAGCCAGAGGTCCTCGTCGTGGTAGGGTTCGTCGTTGTCGTCGCCGACGCGGTAGGCGTCCTCGACGAACTTGGGGAACTGGCCGGTCCCCTCCATGGAGGCGCTGTTGACCGGAATCGGCGGGAACACGTCGGTGTACCCCTGCTCGCGGTGCACGTCGAGCATGAACTGGATGAGGGCGTGTTCCAGGCGCGCGCCGTCCCCGCGAAGGAAGTAGAAGCCGCCGCCGGAGACCTTGGCGCCGCGCTCGAAGTCCAGGATGTCGAGGTCCTCGCCCAGGTCGTAGTGGGGGATCACGTCGGCGGGCAGGTTACGCAGGTCGGAAAAGCCCTCGCGGTCGACCTCGACGTTGTCGCTCTCGTCGTCGCCGACGGGGGCGTCCTCGTGGGGGATCTGCGGGAGTTCCAGCAGGGCCGCTTCCAGTTCGGCCTCCAGGTCGTCGGCGCGGGCCTCGACCTCCTCGAGTTCCGCCTTCAGTTCCCCCGAGCGCTCGATGGCCTCCTGGGCCGCTTCCTCCTTGCCCTCCTGTTTGAGCTCTCCGATCTTCGAGGAGACCTCGTTGCGCTCGTGGCGCAGATCGTCGCCTTCGGCTTTGAGATCGCGCCACTCCTCGTCGATCTCGAGGATTCGGTCGAGGTCGACGTCGTCGACGCCCTTCTTCTCGAGGGCGTCCCGGACCGTCTCGGACTCTTCCCGGAGGAACTGCCTGCTGATCATTTGCTCCGACCTTTTCCGTGCCGTGGCAAAACCGTGTCGCTCTCGGCGACCGAGCAGCGCCGCCGCTCGCCGGTTTGCGTGCTGAAAAATCGCGTTCCGAAACGTCGCTCAGTTACGAACGAGGTTCGTCGCGCGGGGGCCCTTGTCGGCCTGTTCGATGTCGAATTCGACTTCCTGTCCCTCTTCGAGATCCGGGCCGCCGACGTCTTCCATGTGGAAGAACACGTCCTCGTCCGCGTCGTCAGTCTCGATGAAACCGTAGCCGCCAGTGTCGTTGAAGAAATCAACCGTACCGTTTGCCATTGCTCTTGGACACAGTGGCGAGGGAGGGATAAAGGTGGCGAGGGGCGCGTTACCACGACCCGACGCGGTCGATCCCGGGCGGACGAACAGACGAACGTCCGCGGCGTCCTGACGTACCTCGACCGACGTGCGGACGCGCGGTGAGCTACCGGCTGTCCAGGAGTTTTTCCGCTTCCTCGACGGACTCCGCTTTCGCGACCGCGTACTCCTCAGCGCCCTGCCCGGCCCGGTCGAACTGCATCTGGCCCGTCGTCGACTCTGAGGTGACCCGGACCGCCGCCGCCATGCCGCCCCTGGCGAGCGCTCGTTTTCCGCGCTCGGTCTCGCGCATCGCCTCCTCGCCGCCGGGTTTGAAGGTCCGCATGTCGTTGATCAGATCGAACCCCTCGTCCAGTTTTTCGGCCGCGCGCTCGCAGGCGTCCGCGGCCGCGGCGTGTTGCTCCGCGTCGAGATCACCGGCCAGTGTGAGGTAGGCGCGCTGATTCGCTTCGTCGATCTCCATGTCCCAATGAGCCATGTCTGTCGTTACCACCCTGTCGCTTAAGAATCACCGCGGCGTTTTCGGCATCGATAGCAGCGCGAGCGCGACCGGTGACCGGCTACTGTGAGGCCTGCTCGCGGCGCTTGTCGAGCAGTTTCTCGGCGGCTTCGACGGACTCGGCCTTCGCGAGTTCGTACTCCTCGACGTCTTCGCCGGCCCGGTCGAACTGCAGTTGCGTGACCGTCGACTCGGCCACGACGCGTACTGCGGCACCCATGCCGTTCTCCGCGAGGCCTCGCTTGCCGCGTTCGACTTCCTCCAGTGCCTCCTCGCTCGTCGGCTCGAACGTCCGCATATCGTTGACCAGGTCGAACCCGTCGTCGAGCCGCTTCGCCGCCTCGATGCAGGCGTCGGACGCCGCCGCCTGCTCCTCGACCGTGAGTCCGCTGCCCAGTTTCAGGTAGACACGCTGTTTCGCCTCGTCGACTGTCACGTCCCAGTTCGCCATGGATGTGAGACGGTATCTATACACAATAAGAATTACCGAACGGTTCTCACTGTTGATAGCCGGGACGGCAGGGTAGAAAGACGGGTGCGTTACTGGGAGGCCGCTCGCTTGTCGAGCAGTTTCTCGGCCTGTTCGACGGTGTCTGCCATCGCGACGGCGTACTCTTCCTCCTCTTCACCGACGCGCTCGAAGTGCATCTGGCCCGTCGTCGAGCCCTCGCCCATCACGCGCACGGCCGCTGACGCGCCCTCGTCACGAACGATCTGCTTGCCCTCCTCGATGTACTTGACTGCGTCCTGATCGCCCGGGACGAACCCCGAGAGGTTCGTGATGACCTCGAAGCCCGGGTCCAGTTTCGCGGCCGCCTTCTTGACCTCCTCGTTGGCCTCCTCGGCCTCCTCCGCGTCGAAGTGTGCGCTCAGGTCGATGTACAGTCGGTTCGCTGATTCGTCGGCTCGGACGTTCCAGTCTCCCATGCCCACGAGTACGGGGCATGTTATTATTGAACATTACCGTCCGATTATCAATTTCAAAATCTTAGGGGGTCGGTTCACTTCCCGTCGTGAACCTGCGCGTCGTCCCACGACAGGTCGTCGTCCCCGTCAGCGTCATCGTCGTCCGCACCGTCGTGGACCTTCGCGTCGTCCCACGACAGGTCGTCGCCAGCGTCGCCATCGTCGTCCGCGCTGTCGTCGTCGGCACCGTCGTGAACGACGGCGTCGTCCCAGGAGAGGTCGTCGTCGCCGTCCCCAGCCTCGTCCTCGTAGCCGGCCAGGAGGTCACCGAGCGTGCTGGCCTGATCGGCCAGCCGGTCCATCTGGACGGCGACCTCGGAGAGCATCGTCGTCTGCGTCCCGGTGGCCTTCGAGACCGCCTCGACTTCGCTCGCGGTCTCCTGGCTCAACTCGGCGACGTCCTCGACCATCGCGACGACTTCCTCGGTGCTCGCGGCCTGTTCGTCGGTCGCGTCGTTGATCGACTGGACGCCGTCGTTGGCTTCCTCGACCCGGTCGGCGATCACCTCGAGCGATTCGAGCGCGTCCTCGACGGTCTCGGTGCCGCTCGAGACTCGCTCGCCCATCTCGCGGACCTCGTCGACGGCCTCGGTGGTCTCGGTCTGGACCTCGTCGATCATCGCGCTGATCTCCTCGGTCGCCTGCCCGGACTCCTCTGCGAGCTGTTTGACCTCGTCGGCGACGACCGCGAAGCCGCTGCCGGCCTCGCCGGCGCGGGCGGCCTCGATCGAGGCGTTCAACGCGAGGATCGAGGTCTGCTCGGCGATGTCGTCGATCACGTCCACGACGCCACTGATCTCCTCGATGCGCTCCTCGAGCGAGGTGACCTGCTCGATAGTCGTGTCCGCGTGGTTCTCGACGTCGCGCATCTCCTCGAGCGCGCCGGTGGCGGCGTCCCGGCCCTCGCGGCCGTGTTCGGCCGCGTCCTGGGAGATGCTCGCCACCTCGTCGGCCGAAGAGGCGATCTCCTCGACCGTCGCCGAGAGGTCGGTCATCTCGTCGGTGACCCGACCGAGGAGCTCCTCCTGTCGGGCCGCGTTGTCGGCGATCTCGCCGACGGACGTGTCGACGTCCTCGCTCGCGTCGCGCACCTCGCGGGTCGCTGCGCTCATCTCCTCGGTCTTGTCGTCGACGTCGTCGGCGAACTCGTCCAGCTCGCCGACGGTGTCCGCGAGGTCCGCGAGCAGGTCGTTGAAGGCGACCGCGGCGTCGGCTATCGCCTCGTTCTCACGGTCCGTGTCGAGCCGCTGGTTGAGGTCGCCCTCGGCGGCCGCTGCCATCGCGTCCCGGAACTCCCGCGCCGTCGCCTCGAGAACCTGGTCGGCGGCCTCACTGCCGTCAGCGGCGTCCTCCTGATCGTCGCCGCCGTCAGGGGCTCCGCCGTCGTCGGGTACATCCGCGTCGCCGCCGTCGTCGGGGATTTCCGCGTCGTCGGCAGCGGCGTCCCCCTGGTCGGCAGCGGTTTCCACGTCGTCGTCAGCCTCGTCTCCCTCGTCGTCGGCCGCCGTCTCGGCCACCGCGCCGTCCGGATCGCCGTCCTTCGCCCGGGCGCCACCGTCGGTCTCGACCCCCGCCTCGTCGGCCGTCGGCTGGTGGTCCCCGGCGACGGGGGCTCTCGCGTCGTCGCCCCGGTGCTCGATCTCGTTCGACTCGCCTGTCGCCCGCCGGGTCCCTGTCCCGTCGCCCGTTTGGCCGTCGGCTCCTCGATCGGCGTCGGCCAGACCGCCGGAGCCCGTGCGGACGGCCCGCAGGAGCTTCGAAACGCGACTCGAGAGGCTCATTGTGCCTTGGTGCCACGGTACTACGTAAATAGGTGCGGGTGTGATTATCGGTACCGATACTGCCGGCCGCCGCCGCCGCGAAGTACGGACGTTTAAGCGTCGTCCATTCTTCGGGACGGGTGTATGGAGGATCGCGTGTGGCGTCAGGCGAGATAATCCCGCTCGTCGCCGCCATCATCGGCCTGGGCGTGGGCGCGCAGCTCCTGGCGGCCCGGTTCCGGGTCCCGAGCATCATCTTTCTCATCTCTGCGGGACTGGTGCTCGGGCCCCTGTCGGGGTTCCTGTTCGGTGAGCGGATCCTCTCGGCGGCGACGTTCGGCGACGCGCTCCCGGCGATCGTCGGCCTGTCGGTGGCGATCATCGTCTTCGAGGGGGCCTTCCACCTGAGACTCGAACGCATCAGGGAGGCCCCGGCCGCTGCGGTACGGCTGGTAACAGTCGGGGCCGCGATCGCGCTGTTCGGGACGGCGATCACCGTCAAGTACGTGCTGCAACAGCCCTGGGACCTGTCCTTCCTGATCGGCGCGCTGCTGGTCGCCACCGGTCCGACCGTGATCACGCCCATCCTGGACGTGGTCCCGGTCCGGGACCGGGTGGCCGCGGCGCTGGAGACCGAGGGGATCGTCAACGACGTGTCGGCGGCGATCATCGCCGTGGTGATCTTCAAGGTCATCGTCATCCAGGACGAGACCGGCGGGACCTTCCTCGAGGAGCTGTTCTCCCGGCTCGGGATCGGGCTGCTGATCGGCGTCATCGTCGCCGCGGTCGTCTACGGCCTGCTCAGGTACGTCGACCTGTCGCCGGGGAACGCGCCGCGGAACGCGCGACTGCTCACATTCGCGGGCGCACTGGTCGCCTACGGGGCGGCGGACTCCCTCGCGAGCGAAGCCGGCGTCGCGGCCGTCGCGACCGCCGGCCTCCTGCTGGGCAATCTCGACATCCCTTACGAGGACGAGATCGAGTCGTTCAAGGGCGACGTGACGCTGATCGTGCTCTCGTTCGTGTTCATCGCGCTGGCCGCACTCCTGCAGTTCGGGGACCTGCTTCGGCTGGGGCTCCGCGGGCTCGCGGTCGCGGCGGTGATCATGCTGGTGATCCGCCCGCTGCTGGTCTTCGTCTCGACCCGCGGGGATCGGTTCACGAGCGGCGAGAAGCTGTTCGTCAGTTTCGTCGGGCCACGCGGGATCATCCCGGCGTCGGTCGCGACGCTCTTCGCCGTCCAGATGCAGGCCCAGGGGCTCGACGAGCAGGCCCAGGTCCTCGTCGGGACGGTCTTTCTGGTAATCTTCGTGACGGTGGCGGTGCAGGGCGGGTTCGCCCGTTACATCGCGGAACAACTGGACGTGATACCAATGCGAGTCATCATCGTCGGCGGCGGACAGGTGGGCCGCGCGCTCGCCGAACGCCTCGAGGATCGCGGCGAGAACGTCGTGATCGTCGAGGAGGACGAACAGGCAGTCGAACGCAACCGCAACGACGGCTACTCGGTCGTCATGGGCGACGGGACCGACACGGACGTGCTCCGGGAGGCCGGCGCCGCGAACGCGAAGACCGTCGTCGCCGCCACCGGGGACGACGATGCGAACCTGCTGATCGCCCAGCTGTCGAGCTCGAAGTTCGGCCCCGAGCGGGTGATCGCCCGCGCGAACAACCCGGACAACGTCGAGGCGTTCGAGGACCTGGGCGTCCGCACCATCTCCTCGGCGATGGCGACCGCCTGGGCGATGGACAACCAGATCGAGCGCCCGGCGCTGGCCCACTGGATGACCGACGTGGGCCGCAAGGGCGACGTCCAGGAGATCGAGGTCACCGCCGACTCCTTCGCGGGTCGCCCCGTCCGGGAACTCGGCCCGGAACTGCCCGAGACCTGTCTGCTCGCGCTGGTCGACCGCGACGGCCAGGTCGAGGTCCCCGGCCCGGAGTACGTCATCGAGATCGGCGACCGGGTGACGTTGCTGGGCGACCGCGACGCCGTCCGGGAGGCGATGGACATGGTCCATCCCGAGTGACCGCGCCGCCGACGTTTTGCGCCGTTTCACGTTCGTTCGAACCCTCCACCTGCGAGACCGGACTGAGCTGTCGTTAAACGGCGTGTAACGACCGATACGATCTCGGGTTAATACGTGGGCGCGGTCCGAAGCGACGGGTGAGGATGACCGAGTCAGACGCCGATCTCACAGCCGGCTCCGAGGAACCGCGGCGCAGATACGGCCAGTTCGACGCGGGCGACGGCATCGTCGTCTACGACCGCGAGGACACCGCCAGGTGGATCCAGTCCGACTGCTTCGTCCCGCTCCCGGACGTGCGGTGAGTGCGGTCGCCTGCCACGCTGCCCACACTTAAGTCCGCCCCCCTGTTCTGTCGGCCCATGACAGCCCCGACCTGTGACCTCGTGTTATTGGGCCGCGACCACGACGACGTCGACTCGCTCGCCGACCAGGCGCAACTGGCCGAGGAGTACGGCTTCAGCCACGTCACGATGGGCGAGACGACCGGCCACAACATCGTGCCCGTCCTCACCGTGATCGCCGAACGAACCGACGAGATCGGCATCACCGACGACGTGATCTCCCCGTACTCCCGGGCGCCGACGGTGCTGGGCCAGACCGCGCTCACGATGGACGACGTGACCGACGGGCGCTTCCGCCTCGGCCTCGGGACGAGCTCGCCCGCCATCGCCGAGCGCTGGCACGGGCAGTCGTTCGACCGCCCGCTCCGTCGGCTCCGGGAGACCATCGACGTGGTCCGGCAGGTCTGCACCGGCGATTCGGTCGACTACGACGGCGAGATCTACGACCTCGGCGGGATGGCCTTCGAGGGCCGCGTCCCCGACGAGCCGCCGGCGGTCGACGTCGCTGCCCTCGGCCCCAAGACCGTGGAACTGGCCGGCCGGTTCGCCGACGGCTGGGTCCCGCAACTGTTCACGACCGAGGGGCTCGAGGAGCGGATGGAGGACCTCCGGCGCGGCGCGGAACTGGGCGATCGCGACCCCGCCGAGTTGCGGGTCAGCCCCCTCGTCCGCTGCTGTGCGGCCGAGGACGGCGACACCGCCCGCTCGATCGCCCGGGGGATGATCGCCTTCCTGATCGGCGCGTACGGCCCCTTCTACGGCGATTCGATCGCCGAGCAGGGGTACGAGGAGGAGGTCGAGGAGATCCGCGCCGCCTGGGAGGACCGCGACACGGCGGCGATGGCCGCGGCGCTCCCCGACGAGTTGCTCGACGCCGTCGCCGCCACCGGCACGCCCGAGGAGGTCCGCGACAAGGTCGAGGACTTCGCCGCCGTCGACGGCGTCGACGCCGTCCGGGTGGGCTTCGTCTCCGGCATGAGCCAGGAGCAAAAGGAACTGACGATGGACGCAGTGACGGATTCGTAAGTTGGGGACACCGTCGTTAGCCGGATCGATGGCGGCGCTTTCCAGCTTGAAGCCCTATTAATAAGGGCTCCCTCCAGTGGCTGTTGATTTATGTGCCTCCCGGTCGTTGCACCTGACATGATACACGGGAAGGGTCCACTGCTGACGGTGGACGTGGGTACACAGGAGACGACGACCGAAGACATCGACGACGTGCTGGAGACCTTCGTCGGCGGCCGGGGTGTGGGGACGCGACTCGCCCACGAGCGGATCCCCTTCGACGCGGATCCGTTCGGGCCGGAGAACAGCCTCTTCTTCGCGACGGGGCCGCTCCAGACCTCGTCGATGAGTTTCACCGGGCGGATGAACTGCACGGGATTGTCGCCGCTGACCGACGGCCTGCTCTCCTCGAACGCCGGCGGGTTCATGTCCCGGCCGTTCGCTGACACGGGCTACGGCGCGGTCGAGATCACGGGCGCGAGCGACGAGCTGGTGGGTGTCCACGTCACCGACGAGGGCGTCACCTTCGAGGCAGTCGGCGACCTCGAGGAGGCGACCGTCGACGAGACGATCGAGTACCTCGATTCGGAACACGGCCTCGGCGACGAACACGCGGCCATCGCCGGGCCGGCCGGCGAGAACGAGGTCCGGTTCGCGGCCATCATCACCTCCGAACACCGGGCGTTCGGCCGCGGCGGCCTCGGCGCGGTGCTGGGTTCGAAGAACGTGAAGTTCCTCACCTTCGACGGCGACTCCCGGCCGGAGATCGACCTGGACGAGGAGGTCACGCAGGCGATCCACCAGGACGCCGCCACCTCCGACAGCCCGATGAAAGACGCCGGGACGGTCTCGGTCTCGTCGTTCGCCAACGCCGTCGAGGCGGTGCCGACGAAGTACTTCGAGGAACTGTCCTACGACAAACTCGACGAGATCGGGTCGACCGCGGTCATCGACCACAAGTACAAGAAGGGCACCTGTTCGTCGTGTGCCTTCGCCTGCAAACTCCCGACCAAGGACGAGTCCGACGGGTTCACGACTGAGGGCCCGGAGTGGGAGACGGTGATGGCCTTCGGGTCGAACGCCCTCGTGGACGACTTCCGGACGATCATGGAGGCAAACGACATGTGCGACACGCTCGGGATGGACACCATCTCCTGTGGCGACACCATCTCGGCGTACCTCGCGGCCGAAGACGAGTTCGGCAACGAGGAACTCATGCTCGAACTGGTCGAGAAGATCGCCTACCGCGAGGACGAGGGCGACCTCCTGGCCGAGGGGATCGACCGCATCCACGACGAACTCGGCGTCGACAACTGGACGATGAAGGGCATGGAGTTCGCCGCCCACGACGGCCGCACGCTCAACGGCCAGGGCCTCTCCTACGCCACCTCGAACCGCGGGGCCGACCACATGTACTCGGTCGCCTACGACTACGAGTACCCGCTGGTCGCGCCGACGGAGGCCATGGACAAGGAGGGCGTCGACGGCAAGTCCGAGAAGATCATCGAACTCGAGAACATCAAGGCCGTCAGGGACAGCGGCGTCCTCTGTCAGTTCTCTT
Source organism: Halorientalis sp. LT38 (assembly GCF_037031225.1). Taxonomy (NCBI): domain Archaea; kingdom Methanobacteriati; phylum Methanobacteriota; class Halobacteria; order Halobacteriales; family Haloarculaceae; genus Halorientalis; species Halorientalis halophila. The sequence goes on from NZ_JAYEZN010000001.1 coordinate 2,470,317, forward strand.
CGTCCTACACCGAGGAGGAACGCTACGAGAAGGTGTTCCAGGCCGACTACGACCAGTTGATGGACCTGGGCAGCCGGATCGTCGAGATGGAGCGACACTTCCACAACGAGCGCGGGAAGGACCGCAGCGACGACGAGGCCCTGCCCTTCGACCTGGAGGGGCTGTCGGACGAACTGGACAGCTACTACGAGCAGCGCGACTGGAACCAGGACGGCACGGTGCCCGACGAGAACGTCGAGGGCGCCGAAGCGGCCGGAGACTGAATAGCTACTCTTCGGTGTAGTCCGATTTCTCGGGTTCGCCGCCGTTGCGGACCCAGGGGGTGCCTTCGCTGTCGCCGCCGGTCTTGTAGACGCCGCGAGCGGAGGCGACGTGGTGCTCGTCGGCGTCCCAGACGTCGATGTCGGTGACGGCGACGCTGCCGCCCATGCGCATGACCTCGGCCTCGGCGTGGAGGTCGTCGGTCGCGGGCGCGAGGTAGTCCATGCGCATGTCGACGGTGGGGGTGACGTCGTGGGCCAGCGAGATGACAGCGGCGCCGCCGACGGTGTCGGCCAGCGAGTAGGTGACGCCGCCGTGGGCGACGTCGCCGCCGGGGACGGAGGCGAGTTCCTCGCGCATCTCGACCCGGCCTTCGGCGTAGCCGTCGTCGGCCTCGGTCAGCTCGATGCCGACCAGGTTCGTAAATGGCATGTACGAGAAGATTTCTGTTACGTCCATACGCCTCCATACCACCACCGCAAAATAAGGGTTCAGAAGACAAACTGCCGCGACGTACCGCGGTCGGGGCCGCGCGACCGTGTCCCGGAGGGGGCCAGTGCCGAGAGATGATCACGCAACACTCGACTCACGACGCCCGATCGCTCGCCGACCAGTCCGAGGCACCGGTGACGGCTCACGCCGGACCGGTACCGCGCCAGCCCGGGGGTGATCGCCCGTGATGCGATACTTCACGTTCACGTTCGTCCCGCTGGAGGACCGCTACTTCCACCCGGCGCTGGCGGAGGCCAGGGATCAACCGGACATCACCCTCGAACAGATGAAGTACATCAATCTGTTCGAAGACGAGACAGGCATCGTCCTGCTCGGGGGCCGTGGCGACGAGTCCGCGGCCGCGGCGGTCATGCAGGACAACGACGACGTCATCGACTGGGAGCTGATCCCCGGCAACGACGGCTTCTACGCCTACATCCACTTCACCGGCCGCGAACCGGCGGTCGGACTGTTGAAACTACTCGACGAGTACCGACTCGTGCTCGAACTCCCACTCCGATTCACCAGCGAGGGCTACCTGCGGGTGACGGTCATCGGCACCGACGACCACATCCAGGAGGCGCTCCAGAACGTCCCGGAGGCCATCGACGCCCAGGCCACCCAGATGGGCGAGTACAACCCCGACGACGAGCGCGCCATCGCGGGCCTCACCAAGCGCCAGCGCGAAGTCCTCGAGGCCGCCGTCGAACTGGGCTACTACCAGGTCCCCCGCGAGGCAACCTACGAGGAGATCGCCGAGGTCTGTGACTGCACCGTCGGCACCGTCGGCGAACACCTCAACCGCATCGAGTCCCAGATCATCCACGCCTCGATGGACTGACCGGCCAGTAAATTTCGGCTGTCCTATCCCAACAATTATGTCCGAGAGTGCGATCCACCCTCCATGGAGTCGAACGACACTCGACGCAGCACCGCGCGGTCACGGCGAACGGTTCTCGCCGGACTGGGCTGTCTCACACTGACCGGCGTCGCGGGCGCGACCCCCGGACGGGGACGCGGTCGCGGGGGCGGATCCGGGTTTCCGCCGGCGGGAATCACGACCTGGGCGGAAGACGACGACGGCGACCGCATCGAGCGGACGCTCGGCGACGGCGAACTCTCGACGTTCGCGTCGGTCACGCCCTCGGGTCGGCCGAAGTACCTGGGCGTCCACCTGACGCGGGATGCGCTCTCGGGGCTGCCGTCGGCGAGCGAACTCGCGGAGAGCGACGAGGGGCTGACCGTCCACGGGGCCCAGTCGCAGGAGTTCTTCGTGCCCTTCCCCGAGGCCGCGCCCGACCCGTTCACGTTCCTCGGGTTCTACTGGAACCCGGAGGGACACGTCCCGCCGGGCGTCTACGACCTGCCCCACTTCGACGTGCACTTTCACTTCCAGCCAGAGTCGGTCGTGGCGGACATCGACCCGGGCGTCGCCGAGTACCCGATCCCCGACGAGCGGATGCCGGAGGGGTACACGCGCCTCCCCAACCCCGCTGGGGAGTTCGACAGGGTGATCCACATGGGCGAACACCTGGGCGATCCCGACGCCCCGGAGATGCAGGGTGAGACCTTCGAGAACACGCTCATCTGGGGCGCCCACGACGTCGACGGCGACGACGCGGGCGAACTCACGTTCGTCGAGCCGATGGTGACCGTCGACTACCTGTCGGAACTTTCCGGCGTCGACGGCCGAGAGATCGCCCAGCCCGGGGTCTACCCGCAGGACGGCTGGTATCCGACACGCTACGCGGTCCGCGATCTCGGCGGTGACGGCGTGGCGATCGTTCTGGAAAAGTTCCGCCGGCAGTCTGCCTGAGCGTCAGGCGACGATTCCGGCCCAGTCGCAGTCCGTGCAGGCCAGGACGCCCTGGCCGTCGACGACCCGCTCGTCGCACGCCGGACAGTCGGCCTCGTGTGTCGATACCGTGTAGCGTTCGCTCCCGAACCAGTCCTCCGCCGTCGTCGGTTTGTGCTGTAGGTGCATGGTTCACTCCGGTCGACGGTTCGCGCTCGCGGCGACGCGGTGGCCCCTCGTCCACCGCCGTCCGCGCCCGGACCCGGTGGCCCCTCGCGCAGACCGTCGCTCCCTCCCTCGTTCTACGTCGGACTCCCATATAGCGATAGCCCCTTTTACGTGCGAAATCGCCGGACGTGGGTGGGGCGGCCGTAGCTCCTTAAACACATACAAAGACGGTCCCGGGTCGAGACGCGGCGGTGGCTCGGCGTCGCTGAAGGGGCGGCTCGGGGAAAAGCTCTCGTCACACGGGGCTCGGAGGGGGTAACCCTTCGTCACTGCCGCCCGCTTTTGGTACCCGACCGTTCGGCTAAGCCTTTGCGTTCCAGTCGGCGAGGTCGCGGTGGGCCTCGGCGACCGACCCGATCTCGTCTCCGTCGAGCAGGCCGTCCTCGGTGACGAGGCCGGCGACGAGGTCCGGCGGCGTCACGTCGAACAGCGGGGCCGCCACCGAGAGAGCCGCGTCGCCGTCGTAGACCGTCGCCGGGTCGGCCGATTCGAGGTGGGGGTCGGCCTCGGGACTCACCTTGTCCCGGGCCGCGACGACGTAGAGGGGAACGGCTTCACGGGCGGCGGCGAGCGCGAGCGCGCGCGTCCCGACCTTGTTCACCACGCTCCCGTCCGCGAGGACGGTGTCGGCGCCGACGAGCGCGGCGTCGTAAGCCCCCTCGGCCAGGAGCCACGGGAGCGCCGCGTCCGGAGCCAGCGTCACGTCGTCGCCGGCCTCGGCGCGGCGCTCCGCGACGCCGACGCCCTCCCCGCCGGGCCGGGACTCGCCGACCAGCAGGCGATCGGGATCGGCCGACGACAGGACGCGCTCGACGGTGCCCGACCGCGAGAGCGTCACCAGGCTCTCCCCCGCCACCCGCTCTGCGGCGCGGTCCGCGGCGGCGTCGTCGGCGGCCAGCGCCGCCTCGATTCCCTCGTGGGCAGAGCTTTCGACCGCGGACGCGGTCCGATCACCGGCCGCCTGCATGACCCGGTTGACGCGGTTGCGGACGACGGTCATCGACGGCCGGGCGGCCAGCAGGGCGCGGGCGCGGTCGGCGAGGGTGGCCCAGTCGCCAGCATCGCGTTCGACCGCGAGAGCGGCGTCGTCGCGGAGCACTTCGAGCGCGCGCACGGAGAGATACGCGGCACCGTGGTCGCGGTCGTCGGCGACGGTGTCGACTGTCGGGCGCACCCGGTCGTAGGATGTCCAGAGTTTCGGGACCGTCTGGCGGCGCAGGATGGCCGTCGGCGGGACCCACTCGCACTCGGTCGTCTCTGCGTCTAGTGTCACGTTGCGGGACGCGCAGTCGAAGAGGAAGGGGTGGACCAGCCAGCGCCGGTCCAGATCCGCGTCTTCGACGGGGAAGGGGTCGCCGCGGCGGACGAGCGTGACGGCGTCGGCCAGCCCAGTCTCCTCGGCGATCTCCCGGCGAGCGGCCGCCTCGGGCGTCGAGTCGGGATCGGTCGCCGTTTCCGACTCGCGGGCGACGTGACCGGCGACCCCGCCCCATCTTCCCCTGTAGGACCCCACGGTCTCGCTCCGCCGGAGGAGGAGGACGGCCCCACGGTTGCGAAGAAAGCAGGTGACGACGGGCGTCTCGTCCATGGTCGGGGCTCGACGGGGACGGGCAAAAATCCGCGGGCCGGGGGCTGGACGAGCGAGCGGCGGGGGACGGCTTTTGCCGCCGCGGTCGGAAGGAGGCGTATGGAAGTGGCCATCGTCAGCGACACGCACGTCCCGTCCCGGATCGCGCGCATCCCCGACTGGGTTCGCGACCGGCTACGGGAGGCCGACCACGTGATCCACGCCGGGGACTTCGACTCCGCGGCGGCGCTGGCCACCGTCGAGGACCTCGCCAGCGGCCTCACCGCCGTCTCGGGGAACACCGATGCCGGACTCGGACTGCCAGGGGTCGCGACCACGACGCTCGGCGGGGTCGAGTTCGTCGTCACGCACGGGACTGGCAGTCCGGTCGGGTACGAGGACCGGGTCGCGGAGACTGTCCGGGAGGAGGCCGGCCCCGGTCCGACAGTCGGCGTCGCCGGCCACACCCACCGGGTCCTCGACGAGACGGTCGGGGGCGTCCGACTGCTCAACCCGGGGAGCGCGACGGGCGCGCCCCCGGCCACGACCGTCACGATGCTGACCGCGACGGTCGCGGACGGGGACCTATCGGTCGAGCGTCACGAACGCGACCGGTGATCGGGCCGAATTCCTACGACGGAAATCGAAGGGCTGCAGAGGTTTGCTGGCACGTCACAAGGTACTTAATGGTACTCAGATCTATGGCAGAAATTAAATACGGGATTCGCTCGTAGGTATTCGTGTACAGGGTATGTTGGACCCGGTCGAGGGGATCGCGTCGGGTCCGTCTCGTTCGGAGCGGACCCGCGAGTCGACGTGGGGGCGACGGCGGACCGCGGCGTCCGTCACCGCTCCAGGTCCCTGTGGGGGGACGGAGACGGCCATCGTAGCCGGCGACGAGACCGTCGGTTTCGCCAGTCCGACATGCCGGTAGCAACCAGCGACACGACGGAGGTAACACAATGAGCGAAGACAGCAACTCACCGATCAGCACGATCTTCGAGGTGCAGCGTCGGACGATCGAAACCGGGCAGGACGTCATCGAGCAGACGCTCAAGGTCCCGAAGGCGGCCAACGAGTCGCTCCACGGCACCATCGGCGACCAGAAACAGGCCCAGCAGGACACGGTCAAGTTCGTCCAGGACACGATCGACCAGCTGCTGGACACGCTCGAGTCCGCCACGCCCGAGCAGGGCGAGGAGACGGTCCAGGACATCCGCGAGGCCGTCGACGAGGGCTTCGAGGAGATCCTCGAACAGCACGAGGAGGCCCTCGACCAGCTCGACGATACCTACGAGGACAGCCTCGACCTCTACGAGGAGCAGCTCGACCAGACCCTCGAGATCATCGACAAGCAGTTCGAGGTCCTGCTCGAGGCCAACGAGACCGTCGAGGAGCAGACCGTCGACGCCCTCGACGAACTCGTCCAGCAGTTCGAGGAGCTCCAGGAAGAGGTCAGCGAGCAGGCAGAGGACCTCGGCGGCCGCTTCGAGGAGCAGGCCGAGGAGTTCGAGGAAGCGCTCGGCGACCAGATCGACCGCTACCGTGAGCAGGTCGACGACCTGCAGGAGCAGTTCGAGGAGCTGCCCGAGGAGATCGGCTCCGACGACGACGGCGACACCGCGGAAGCGTAACGGCTCCGGCCCGCGGCACCGCGCCGCGCCGGTTCCTGTCGTACCGGGCGTTTCGGATGAGGGGGTTTCACATGCGACGACCGAGACAGTACAGTCACGAGACGGATGTGGGGGCACAACGAGCACCGGGGGGAGCGACGGCGAAGCGACGACGGTGACCGGACCGACGGCGACCGGCCACCGCGTCCCGCGAGGGGTGACTGAGCCGAGATGGTCCCCTCGATCGACTGGACGCTGGTGTTGATCCCGCCGATCACCGGGATCATCGGGTACGTCACCAACTGGGTCGGAATCCGACTCCTCTTTCACCCGCTGGATTTCCACGGGTTCAAGATGCCCGGCCTGAAGCAACTGGCGCCGATGCTCCCGATGAAGATCCAGCAGATCCCGGGGGTGATGGAGGGCAAGATCGGCTGGCAGGGGATCATTCCCTCCAGATCGGCGAAGATGGGGAGCATCGCATACGACACCTCCATCGCCAAACTCGCGAGCCAGCGGGAGTTCTACGAGCGGTTCGACCCCGACCGGATCGCCCAGCACATCGTCACCGAGTCCAGGGACAACGTCCACGCCTACGTCGACGACCTGATGAGCCGGGAGCAGCCAGTGGTCTGGAGCAGTATCCCGGACGGCTCCCGGAAGTTCGTCCACTCGCAGATCGAAGACCAGCTTCCGGCAGTCACCGACCGGATCGTCCAGGCGACGGCCGAGCACATCGACGAACTGCTGAGCCTGAAACTGATGGTGATCGACTACCTGGACGAGCACCCCGAACTGCTCAACCGACTGTTCCTGGAGGTCGGCGAGGAGGAACTGCAGTTCCTGGTCAACTCCGGCTTCTACTTCGGGACGCTTTTGGGCGTGTTCTCGATCCCCCTCTTCGTGTTCTTCGGGGGCGCGTGGTGGGTGCTCCCGGTCTCGGGGGTGTTCGTGGGCTACTTCACGAACTACATCGCGATCAAGGCCATCTTCAACCCGCAAGAGCCGATCGAGATCGGGCCGTTCACGATCCAGGGACTGTTCATCCAGCGCCAGGAGGAGGTCTCCGAGCGCTACGCCGAGATCGTCGCCGAGGAGATCATCACGATCGGCAACGTCACGGAGAACCTGCTGTACGGGAAGCGTTCGGACCGGACCCGGCAGTTGATCGAGGAGGCGATCCGGCCCTCGCTCGACGAGGCCCTCGGGATGGTGGCTCCGGTCGTCCGGATCGCGACGGGCGACCGTCGCTACGAGGAGATCCGGGAGGCGCTGGCGACCGAGGGCGTCGAGTACGGGCTCGAACCGCTCAAGGACAGCGACTTCAACCGGGAACGGAGCGTCGCGATCCAGCACCTGATCTCGAGCCGGATGCAGGAGTTACCCCCACAAGACTTTACCATGACGCTGCGTTCTGCTTTCAAGGAAGACGAGTGGCTGCTCATCGGCATCGGGGCGGCGCTCGGGTTCGTCGCGGGGTGGATCCAGCTACTGGTGGTGACCACGATATGAGCGACTTCGACGACGACAGCCCGACCGAGGAGTTCGAGACGGAGGGGGCCGTCAACGACGACTGGGTCGACGAGATCGAACGGGAGACCGCCGGTGGCACGACCAGGGGGTCGGCCACGGACGATACCGCCGCGGACGATACCGCTGCGGACGATACCGCTGCGGACGAGCCCTCGACAGCCCGGGCCGACCGCGGGGCCGCCCGGAGCGCAGACACCGGCGACTCGGCCGGTCCACTGGACGGGATCGCGACCGGCGACGTGGCCGAGGACGTCGAACCCCTCGATCCCACGACGGTCACCCAGGTGTTCGACGTCCTCGACGGGGCGGTCGGCGACCGGGGCGGCGATCTCGGTCCGGACCAGGTCGACCAGGTCCTGTCGGTGTTAGAGCAGTCCATCGTGACGCCGACACCGGTCGACCCGACCGAGACCGAGCGGCTGCTCTCCGTCCTGGAGGACACTGTGGTGAATCCGGTCGAGCCGGCGGCCACGGAGGACGTCCTCTCGGTGCTTAACACGGCCATCGTCGATCCGACGGGGTCGGCGGCGACGGAGACGACGGGGGTCCTCTCGGTGATCGAGTCGGCGATGGCGGACCCGACGGCGCCCGAGCAGGGGATCGAGGAGGCGTTCACGCTGTTCGACGCCGCCCTGGCGACGCTGACGGACCCGTCGAGCGACTCGGAGGAGGTGTTCTCGACGCTGGACTCGACGGTCACCAAGCTGTTCGACCCCTCGACCGACACGGACGAACTGGTCTCCTCGCTCGACGCGGCCGTCGCGGACCTGGCCGATCCGGCCAGCGACTCCAGCGATCCGCTCTCGTCGGTCGACTCGGTCATGTCGCACCTGCTCGACCCCTCCGTCGACGAGGACGTGTTCTCGCCACCGGACATCGCAGACGTGGACCGGTCGTCGCTGCAAGACAAGGCGGGCGACATCGACGACTCGTTCCGGGTCGCCCGGATCGGCGCGGCCGCCCTCCAGCGGTCGTCGGGCTACTCCGTGCGGTCGGGGGTCCGGACCGGGCCGCGACTGGTCAGGGCAGCCGTCACGTCGGAGTCGATGGTCGACCTCGTCGAGGAGGTGCGGTCGATCACGCTGGGCGAACTGGACCGAATGGGCATCGATACGGGCTTCGAGCCCGACGACGCGGACGTCGAGCGCGAGACGGACACGTTGCCGGCGGACCGCGATCGCCTCCGACGGAAGGGCGCGCGGCTGATGGAGGCGTCGGCCGACGTGGACTACGTCGAGGAGGTTCACCCGGCCTACGCGTCGATCCTCGACCAGGTGGCGCCCGACGAGGTGCGCATCCTGCGGCTGCTGGCGACGGAGGGCCGCCAACCCTCCATCGACGTCCGCGACGTCGGCTTCGTCCCGCTGTCTTCGGAACTGATCGCGGCCGGGCTGACGATGATCGGCGACGAGGCGGGCTGCCAGCACGGCGACCGGACCCACGCCTACCTGAACAACCTCAAGCGCCTGGGCCTGATCTGGTTCTCCGACGAACCGGTCGAGGACGTCAACGACTACCAGGTGTTGCAGGCCCAGCCCGAGGTCGACGAGGCCATCGAGGAGGCCCGCCGGGCGCGGATCATCCGCCGGAGCATCCACCTGACGCCCTTCGGCGTGGACTTTTGCCGGGAGGTGCTCCCCGTCGAGGTGGTCGTCGAGACGGCCGCCGGCGTCTACGAGACGCCCGTCACCCCGGACGAGCGCGAGGCCGACCGGCCAGAGTTCCCGGAGGCCGAACCCCCGCCGGATGCCTTCGACCCGTCGAAACCGACCGAGAAGGACTGATTTCGGCGAACAGCTGGCGTCAGGCCGTGGACGCGGTCCCGCGGAACCGTCGGCCGGCGGCGGTGATCATGTACCCCACGATCACCACGTCGACGGGGGCCATGAACAGCGCGTAGAACACCAGGAAGCTGTTCATGGGGGCAAAGAGGAGGAAGGGGAGGTAGAGAAAGCGCGCCACGAACAACACCATCGCGACCATCGACAGCGCGAGCGACTCCTCGACGGCGTACATCACCAGCAGCAGGTTCATCGGCGCCATCCAGATCAGCGGTACTAACAGCGCCCGCGTCTGGGTCGCCAGGAACCACAGTTCGACCCCGATCAAGGCGAGCGTCGGGACGAGCACTTTCAGGTCCACGTCCGGGAGCCGCCGCCCACGAGTTGCAGTCGCCATCTCGATCACCTACCTGACTATCGGCCGCGTCGGCACTTGAATTGTTCGTTGAATAGTGATATAATAGCCCGCCACGACAGCCGGTACTTTATATACTATACTTAAAAACTGCCGGCTATTCGGGAATGATGGGATTCTGGTAGGTCGGCCGGACAGAGCCGGCCGTTTTTCCGCGGTGCGATGGCAAGGGGGTGGCGGTGCCGTTGCCGCGGTCGGTGGGTGGACGCCTCGTGCGTGGTCGGTCGCGCGCGTGCCGCGGTCGGTGAGCGGGGCGGGGCGACGCGTCCGCGATGGTGGCCGACCTTGCTCGTAGCGGGTGCCTTTTTGTGACCCACCCCCCAGTGGGGGTATGGAAGTGATCGCGGTCCCGGGGCTGCCCGAGATCCGGCCGGGCGACGACCTGGCCGCCCTCGTCGCGGACCGGATCGACCTCCGCCCGGACGACGTGGTGGTGGTCGCCAGCACGGTCGTCTCGAAGGCGGCGGGTCGGACGGCGTCGCTGTCGGACTTCGAGCCGGGCGAGCGCGCCCGCGAGATCGCCGACCGCATCACGGCCCTGACCGGCGAGGCGAAGGACCCGCGGTTCGCCCAGGCGGTCATCGAGGAGAGCGAGGCCCTGGTGCTCGATGCCCCGTTCCTCCTCGCGAAGACCCGCTTCGGCCACGTCACCGTCAACGCGGGCATCGACCGCTCGAACGTGCCCGAGGCAGACCTGCTCTTGCTCCCGGAGGACCCGGGCGCCAGCGCGCAGGCGCTCCACGAAGCCCTCGACGTCCCGGTGATCGTCTCGGACACGTCCGGACGGCCATTCCGGCACGGCCAGCGCGGCGTCGCCGTCGGCTGGGCCGGGATGCCCGCCAGCCGCGACTGGCGGGGCGAGGCCGACCGCGATGGCCGAGAACTGGGCGTCACGGTGCAGGCGGTCGTCGACGAACTCGCGGCGGCGAGCAATCTGGTCGCCGGCGAGGGCGGCGGCGGCACGCCCGTCACGGTGATCCGGGACTGGTCGTTCGGCGACCACGCGGGCAGCGACGAACTGTTCCGGGACCGCGAGGCCGACCTGGTCCGGCAGGCACTGGAGGACTGGACGTACGAGGACGACTCATGAGAGGCATCGAACTCACCCCCGAGCATCCGATCGAACAGGTCACCGATCTCGCCGTCGCTGCGGAGCAGGTCGGCTTCGACACCGTCCTGGCGTCGTGTCACTACTTCAACCGCGACCCCTACGTCGCGCTCTCCCGGATCGCCGACGCCACCGACGAGGTGGCGCTCGGTCCGGCAGCGGCGAACCCCTACGATACCCACCCGGTCGCACTCGCCTCCCGGGTCGCCACGATCCAGGAGGTCAGCGACGGGCGAGCGGTGTTCGGGATCGGCCCGGGCGACCGCTCGACGCTGTCGGCGCTGGGCGTCGAGCGCGACAGCCCCCTCCGGAGAGTGCTGGAGACGTTCAAGACCGCACGGGACCTCTGGGCGGGCGAGTCCGTCGACGTCGACGGCACCTTCCGCGCGGCCGACGCCGACCTGGAGTACGAGGTCCCCGGCGAGATCCCGGTGTACGTCGGCGCGCAGGGTCCGCACATGATCCGGATGGCGGCGAAACACGCCGACGGCGTCCTCTACAACGGGTCGCACCCGCGCGACGTGGCGTGGGCCGCCGACCAGGTCGAGCAGGGGCTCGTCGACCGCCCTGACGAGCGGGGCCAGTTCGAGTTCGCCGTCTACGCGAGCGTCAGTATCGCCGAGGACGAAGCCGCCGCCCGCGAGGCCGCCCGGCCGCCGGTGGCGTTCATCGCCGGCGGCGCGGCCCCGCCGGTGCTCGACAGACACGATCTGGACCGCGAGCGGGCGGACGAGATCGGCGCGGCCATCGAGAACGGCTCGTTCTCGGAGGCGTTCGGGCTGGTGACCGAGGAGATGATCGACGCCTTCTGCATCGCCGGCACGCCCGCGAAGGTCGAGTCAGAGATCGAAGCCGTACTGGAGTACGCGGACGGGTTCGTCGTCGGTGCGCCGCTGGGGCCGGATCTCGAGCGGGCTATCGAGCTCGCGGGGGCTGTCCTCCGCTGAGGTCCGGGAGGATGCCCGAAATGGTGGCCCCGAGCGCGAGATAGCCCGTGAAGCCGATGGTCACGGCGAAGAAGAGCGTCCCGAGCGCCAGCAAGACGGCGCTGATCGGGTCGCTGAGTGCGACGTCGGTCATGAACCGGGCCAGGTCCGGGAGACTGGTGACGATGTCGACGAGTCCTGCCATACCGTCGGGTAGCGAGGGCTGGTACTTGTGTGTCGTGGTTTTCGCGAACCTCTAAGGGGACCCGCTCCCCAGTGACTGGCATGGACGACGCCTCGCTCGACGAGTTCCTGGACGCGGGCGGTGACGAGGCCGACCCGGGCGACGAGGCCGACCCGGGCGACGACACTGACCCGGGCGACGACTCTGACCCGAATGACGAAGCCGAGCAGGGCGACGGCGCCAGCGAGGAAACGGACGAGACCGATGCCGACGCGGCGACCGAGGACGAGACGGGGGAGACGGTGGCGACCGGGAGCGACGCGGCGTCGCCGGCCGTCTCGACGTACGCGTTGAGCGGCGAACCGGCCGCCTGTGCGGCCTGTGGCGAATCGGCCGACCGTCGGTGGCGCGACGGCGACGACCTGGTCTGTGCCGACTGCAAGGCGTGGTAACCAGTCAGTCGTCTGATACAGCAACATTACGTGGGACCGGTCCCAACGACGCACGTGAGAGACACCGGCGGACGGGGTTTCGCGCGGGCGACGCACGAACCCGGAGTTCGTCGGGTCGAGCAAGATGACGCCTCCGGCAGGCGGGACTCGCCCGCTCGCCTGCCGGGTACCCCGCTACCCAGCTATGACTGACGCAGACACAACGACACTCGGACAGGAGACGGCCGACGCCGTCGAGGCGGCCGGCGCACTCGCGCGCCGGGTCGCCGACAACGTCGGCCAGGTGATCGTCGGCCACGACGAGGAGATCGAACACATCCTCACCGCGGTGCTCGGCCGGGGACACGTTCTGCTGGAGGACGTCCCCGGCGTCGGGAAGACGATGCTCGCCCGCTCCATCGCGGCTTCCTTCGACGGCTCTTTTAAACGCGTGCAGTTCACGCCGGACCTGCTTCCCTCCGACATCACCGGCGTCAACGTCTACAACCAGCAGACCGGCGAGTTCGAGTTCCGGCCGGGCCCGGTCTTCGCGAACGTCGTCCTCGGCGACGAGATCAACCGCGCCCCGCCCAAGACCCAGAGCGCGCTGCTCGAGGCCATGGAGGAACAGCAGGTCACCGTCGACGGGGACACCCACGAGATGCCCGACCCGTTCACGGTGATCGCGACCCAGAACACCGTCGAGCGCGACCGGACCTACGAGCTCCCGATGGCCGAACTCGACCGGTTCATGAAGAAACTCCACCTGGGCTACCCGGAGGCGGCCGAGGAGGCGGCGATGCTCGGCCGCGTCGTGGGGAACCACCCGATCGAGGACTTAGAGCCAGTGGCGACGCTCGCCGACCTGGAGGCGGCCCGGGCGGCGGTCGGCGAGATCACCGTCGAGGAACCGATCCGGACCTACGTCACGCGCCTGGCGGGGTACACCCGCGAGCACGCCCAGCTGGGTGTGAGCCCCCGCGGCTCGATCGCCCTCCTCCGGGCCGCGCAGGCGCGGGCGGCCCTCGCGGACCGGGACTACGTGATCCCCGACGACGTGCAGGTCGAAGCGCCGGCGATCATGCCCCATCGGGTGCGGACGGCGACGGCCGACCGGACGGGCGCGGAGATCGTCGCCGAAGCCCTCGACGCCGTCGCGGTCGAATGAGACCGACGCTCCGCAGCCTCGGGGTCGCCGGGGTCGCGGCTGCCGCCATCGCCATGGCCGCTGCCTCAGGCGCTCGCGCGCTGAACGCCCTCGCGGCGCCGGCGCTGCTCACGCTCCTGGTGGGGGCGGTCCAGGTGTACCACGCGGGCACGCCCGAAGTGACGCGCAGCGACCCGACGCCGGGCCACCCGGGCGAGTCCAGGACGGTCGCCCTGTCCGTCGACGGCGGGGCGCTCGCCCGGGTGACGGACGCGATTGCGCCCGGCGTGGCGGGGACGGGGTACGACGCCCGGGTCACGCTCCCCGCGACGGTCGAGTACGAGATCGAACTCGGGGCGCGGGGCGAGTGGGAACTCGGCCCGCCGCGCGTGATCGTCACCGACGCGCTCGGGCTGTTCGTGCGCACCTTCGAACCCGAGGCGACGGCCACGGCGCTGGTCTACCCGCAACTCGTGGACCTGCGGGAGACCGACGCCATCGCCCGGCTGCTGGGTATCGACACCGCGACCGACCGACAGGCCTTCGACAGCATCCGCGAGTACGCGCCGGGCGACCCGCTCCGCGACGTGCACTGGAAGTCGAGCGCCAAGCGCAGCGGTGACGACCTCGTGGTCAAACAGTTCGTCAGCGAGCGCCGGGAGTCGACCCTTCACCTCGCGGCGGGGGCGGCGACCGGCCACACCGACGCGATGGCCAGCGGCGTGGCCAGTCTCGCGGTGCTGGCCCTGGAGGCGGGCCTCTCGGTCGGCGTCTCCTGTCCGGCCGGCGAGGTGCCGCCCGGGCGCGGCAGGGCCCACCGCCGGCACCTCCTCGAACTGCTCGCCCGGACCGACGCGGGCCGGCTGTCCGAGTCGGCCCGGAAGCGCGCCGACGTCGTCCTCGACGCCGACGGGGACGGCGTGACGGCGACCGTCGACGGCCGGGACCACCCGCTCTCGATCGCTCGGACGCCGCCCGAACCGACGGAACAGGAGACACCGGGGGCCGACGACGCCCACGCCGCCCCGGTCGGCCGGGACGAGCGCCCGCGCGGGGAGGTGGGGCGATGAGTACCGAGCCGGGCGAGCGGGGTCTCCGCGGCGTCCCGACGGGGCTCGACCGGGAGTCGGCGGTCGGGCCGCGCGCCCTCGCGCTGCTCTCGGCGGGACTGTTGCTGTTTTCGTTCACGTTCCCGCTGTACGGGATCATCGACGTGGTGGGCGACCCCGATACGTTCCTCCTGGTGGTGGCCGCCACGCTCGTGGTCGCGACGGGGCTCTCGCAGGTGCTGCGGGCGCGGACCGCGCTGACGGTCGGGATCGGATTGTTAGTCCTGGGGCTCTGGAGCTACGCGTCGGCGCTGCCGGCGGACGTCTTCGCCCAGCAGGGGCGCATCGCGAGGGACGTGTTCTCGCTGCTCACGGGACTCTCGGTGTTGCGCCTCCAGATGATCGAGCTGTTCGTACTGGCGTACACGCCGGCGCCGGTCTTTCTGACCTGGTTCCTGGCTCTCCGGCGGCGATACGTGGCGACCGCCTTCGTCGGCGGCGCGGCGCTTTCCTTCTTCGTCCTGACGGGGGACGTCGGCACGCTGGTCGCGCTGCTGGGCGCGCTCGGCGCGGTCGGGACGGTCGGGTTCGGGCGGCTCGAACGGTTCGGCGGCGACGCGCGCGCCGTCGAGACGCTGGCGATCGTCCTCGCCGCCATCGTAGTCGTGACGCTGACGGTCAGCGTCGTCCCCGGGGGGAGCGACCAGCCGTTCGGGATCTTCGACGACGCCGGCACCGACACCATCGAGGGCAGTCTCATCACCGCCGACGAGCGCGTCTCGATCCAGGGCGAGATCAGCCTCTCGTCTGCGGTCCGCTTCCGGGTCGAGAGCGACGAGGAGGCCTACTGGCGGACGGCGGCCTACGACCGCTACACGGGCGACGGCTGGGTGCGGACCGGCGGGAAAGCCGACTATCCCGGGGAGATGCCCGGGCCGCCGGGCGAGTCGCGCGTGATCCAGCAGCGGGTCACCGCCGAATCACGGATCGACGTGCTCCCGGCGGCCTGGAAACCGGTCGCCGTCAGCGAGAGCCGCGCCGACGAGACCGAGGTGACGTCGATGGGCGGCCTCCGGCCGACCCAGGGGCTCACCCCCGGCGACAGCTACACGGTCGTCAGCCGCCAGCCGGTCGCGTCGCCCGACCGACTCCGTCGGGCCGGCAGGGACTACCCACCGGCGATCGAAGACCGCTACACGAATCTGCCGGCGAGCACGCCCGACCGCGTCGCGCGGCGCACGGAGCGGGTCACGGCCGCGGCCGGCGCGGACTCCCCTTACGAGACGGCGCGGGCGATCCAGTCGCACCTCCAGAGCCAGAAGAGCTACTCCCTCGAGGTAGCGCGCCCCGAGGAGGACGTGGCCGCGACCTTCCTGTTCGAGATGGACGAGGGTTACTGCACCTACTTCGCGACGACGATGGTGACGATGCTGCGGACCCAGGACGTCCCCGCGCGGTTCGTCGTCGGCTACACGCCCGGCGAGCAGGTCGACGACGACGAGTACGTCGTCCGCGGACTGGACTCACACGCCTGGGTCGAGGTCTACGTCCCCGACGTGGGCTGGGTGCAGTTCGACCCGACGCCGGCCGATCCCCGCCGGGACGCCGAGCAAGATGCCCTCGACGGCAGCGGCAGTGGTGACTTCGGCGACGAGGACGACGACGAACTGGAGACGACGGCCCCACCGATTCCGGACGAGCCGGAAACGACGACCGAACCGACCACGAGCGCCGACGACGACGGGCGGAACACGACCGCCGCACAGGAAATCGACGCGTCGGCGGTTCCGACGACCCACGACGCCCGCGGCGGCGGCGGGCTCCCGGACCTCCCCTCGCGCGAGGAAGCGGCGCTCGTGCTGGTCGTCCTCGGCGGGGCCGTCGCGGGCGCGCGCCGGACCGGTCTGACCGACCGCGCCTACCGGGCGGTATGGCTCCGCTGGCAACCCCGCCGGGATCCGGAACGCGACGTGCAGCGAGCGTTCGAGCGGGTCGAGTACGTCCTCGCGCGGGCCGAGCGGCCGCGCCGGCCCGGCGAGACGCCGCGGCAGTACCTGGCTGCCATCGACGCCGACGAGGCCACGGCGCGACTCTACCGGCTCCACGAGCGAGCCCAGTATGCCGGCCGGGTCACGGCGGACGAGGCGGACGACGCGGTCGCCACCGCAGGAGAGATCGTCGGGGAGCGGTGGGGTCGCTTCGGATGAGCCCGGAAATCCGCTTGCTGGCGGATGCTTTCGCGGGTCCCGAAGGTGTTTAATACGTCGCTTTCCTACCTCGACCTGTAATGTCGGAAGTCTGCTCGACGTGCGGGCTGCCCGAGGAGCTCTGCGTCTGCGAGGACGTCGCCAAAGAGTCCCAGGAGATCAGCATTCGCATCGACGAGCGCCGATACGGAAAAGAGGTAACGGTCATCGAAGGGTTCGATCCCAGCGACGTGGACATGGACAGCCTGTCTTCGGATCTGAAGTCCAAGTTCGCCTGCGGTGGCACGGTCGAGGACGGCTCCATCGAGCTCCAGGGCAACCACACCGGACGCGTCGAGGATTTCCTCCGCGAGAAAGGCTTCAACGTGGCCTGACCCCTCGCATTTCGGCCCGCTCGTCGGGCCGGGTACTTGCTCGTTTTCAGCCCCCACAGCGACCGCGCCGGTCGCTCAGGAGTTGACGGCTTCCAGCTTGTCGCTGACCACGATCCGCCCCTTGGCGGTGAGCGTCGTCGTCTCGTCTCCGTCCTCGATCAGTTCCTTCTCGCGCATGTCGGCCAGCAGCATCTCGAGCTGGCTCGGTTCCACGTCGACGACGTTGGCCAGCGAGACGCCCGGCCCGGTGGAGTAGACCGCGACCAGCAGTTCCGTCTCCTGCTCGGACAGCGAGATGTCGGCGAGGTCGGCGACGATGTCGCTGTACTCGAGTCGGAGATAGCGCCCGAGGATGCTCATCTCCCGGGCACTGTCCAGTGCGGCCAGCGAGGTCATCGCCTGCCCGTCCTGCATGTGCCGGACCGACAGCACCTCCTGTTTGGTGCCGTTCACGTCCCGCCGGCCGCGCTCGAAGTCGGTCACCGTCGAGAGGTCGACGGCGAACGTCGAGTCGGGACCTTTGAACCGGACCGTTTTGGGTTCGAGATAGAGCTTCGCCGGGTGAAAGGTCTCGTCGGTGACCCGGCCCCCCACCCGGGCCGGGTGTTTGACCGTCGTCCGGGTCCCGTTGAGCAGGGCCTTGAACAGGACGGTCGAGAACTTCCCGATCTTCCCGTCGTCGGCCTCGACGGCCGCGACGTGGCGTCTGTCGCCCCGCCGAAACGCGATGGTCACCGTCGAGTCGAAGAAATCGCCCAGGTCCGGCGGGACGTGCCCGACGGCCACGTCGAAGATGTCGGACAGCGGGATCGTGGTCTTGCCGCCCTCGCCCGCGAGCACCAGTCGCTTCTGGCTCAGGAGGATCCGGCCGGTCGCCGGCTGCCCCCGATCGGAGGCGCTGGCGTTGAATTTCCCCACGAAATCCGCGATCACTGATTCCGACATGCTAGAGAGTCTATGTGGCGTACGCGCTCCCCGGCCGTGGTGAGTTAGCGCGCGTCTTCCGTACACGTACCACTGCGTCGACACCCAAAACGTTTGTGCGCGTATCGAACCCGGAGCGTTCGGGGAGTTCGCTCACTCGGTGAGGTCCTCGGCGATGGCGGCGAGGCTGTCGCTTGGCTTCTCGGTAGCCTCGTAGACGGTCCGCTCGCCGGGCGCCCGCAGCCCGTACTGGAACTCCGACGTGACCTCGTCGAGCAGGACCGACCCGCCGACCGAGACGTCGGCCTCGGCGACCCACTCGGCCAGGCGGTTCTCGCCGCTGCCCGGCTCACGGGCCAGGGTCGGCGTGTCGTAGGCCCCGGAGATCTCGGGGTCGCCGTCGAGACTCGTCTCGACGCGCGCGTGGTAGGTCGACCCGTCGAGAACGAGGCGGACGATCTCGTCGGCCGGGAGGGCGGCGTCGGCCGGCGCGACGACTTTCGGGCGGTCGGTGCGACCGACGCGTTCGAGGCTCGCCCGGTGGGTCGCGACGGCATCGTGATCGCTCGGGAGACGGTCGGGCACGTTACTCGTCGTCGCTCAGGAGGTCGGCGACGTCCTCGGAGCCGCGTTCGGTGATCTTGGCGTTGATCTGTCGGACCTCGTCGCTGATCTCGCGGCCGCGGACGGTTACGCGCTTGCGCTCACCGTTGCGGCTGGGGGTGAACCCGGTCCCGCCGTCCGAGAGCAGGGAGGTCAGGTCCGGCCCACGCACGTCCGAGCGCATCGGGCGGCCGGCGTTGTCCGAGCCGCCGGTGAGTTCGACGGTGTAGCCGTCGAGGCCGAGCGCGCCCCCGTCGACCTCGTCGCCGAGGTCGCGGCCCATGAATCGGTTGGCGTCCTGTCCGTCCACGTCGAGCTGGTAGGTGTCGCCGGTCTCGGGATCCGCGACGACGACGGTGAAATCTGCCATTGGTCGATTCAGACCGTCCCGGATAAAAAGCCCGTCGGAACGGGCCCGGCCCACCCGGCCGGTCGGGTTCGAGAACGTCAAGTGGGTCCGGAGCCGAGTCTGCGTGTGGACCGAGATTCGCTGGAACGTGAACTGGGTGCGGCGTTCGGGGGGACCGACCGAGCGCAGCGCGTCGTCGCCAGGCAGGCCCGCGACCTCGCCGACGCGGGGAAGATCGAGGCCGAACTCGGCTTCGAGCTGACCGTCGACGCCGTGATCGACAACCTCGAGGACGCCCCCGACGAGTACGACCTCGCCGAGCGGTGGAACTGGTGGCTCGACTCGCTCGAACTCTCACACGGCGGCTACAACCGATTCCGCGTCCGTCCCGAGGCCGTGAAGGACTGAGCCGGCGACCAGTCGGCGACCGACCCGCCGCTCCTTACTCGAAGTCGTCGAGCGTCGGCCGGTCGTGCTCGCCGGGGAACTCTGCCAGCGGCACCTGCTGCTGGTCGCCCGAGGCCATGTCCTTGACCGTCACCGCGTCGTCCTCGAGGTCCTGTTCGCCGACGATGACGACCGTCTCGGCGTTCATCGAGTCGGCGTAGTCCAGCTGGCCGCCGAAGCTCCGATCGGAGAGGTCGGTCTCGACGACGTGCCCCCGCTCGCGCAACTCGCGGGTGATCTCCGCGGCCTCCGTGCGGGTGTCCCCCACCTTCAGGACGTAGTAGTCGGTCGTGAACGACTCGTCGGGCCAGACGCCCGCGCGCTGGAGCAAGAGTGAGAGCGGCGCGAGGCCGGGTGCGACCCCCACGGCCGGCGTCGGCTGCCCGCCGAAGCTCTCGATGAGGTCGTCGTAGCGACCGCCGCCGAAGACGGACCGGGAGACCTCGCCCGTCGCGTCGAAACACTCGAAGACGACGCCCGTGTAGTAGTCCAGCCCGCGCGCGGTCTCGAGCGAGAGCGTGCAGTACTCCCGGGCGCCGAAGTCAGCCGCGGCGTCGAGGACGTTCTGGAGGTTCGTCACCGCCGCCTCGATCCGATCGGTCCCCGCGAACGCGATCAACTCGTCGAGGTCCTCCTCCCCGACGGCCAGTAGCTCGTCGAACTCGGCAGCCTGCTCGTAGGAGAGGCCCGCGTCGTGGAGCAGACCGTGGTACTCCTCCTCGTCGATCTTCGCGGACTTGTCGACCGCCCGGATCGCCGCGCGCGTGTCGACGTCGGCGTCGAACCCCTCCAGCAGCCCGCCCAGGATGTCGCGGTGGGAGACGCGGAACTCGAACTCCTCCCCGGTGAGCCCGAGGTCCGTCAGCGCGTCGGCGGCGAAGGCGAGTACCTCCGCGTCCGCTTCCGGCTCCGAGGAGCCGAAGATGTCGACGTTGGTCTGGTAGAACTCGCGGAAGCGGCCCTGCTGCACCTGCTCGTACCGCCAGAACGGCCGCGTCGAGACCCACTTGATCGGCTTGGAGAGTTCCTTCTGTTTCCCGACGACCATCCGCGCGACCGTCGGCGTGAGTTCGGGCGTCAGCGACACCTCGCGGCCGCCCTTGTCCTCGAAGGCGTACAGTTCCTCGACGATCTCCTCGCCGCTCTTGTCGACGTACATCTCCGTCCGCTCCATCGCGGGGGTGCCGATCTCCCGGAAGCCGTAGCGCCGAGCGGTCCGCTCCAGCGTGTCGATGACCTCTCGCCGGGGCCCCATCTCCGCGGGGTAGAAATCGCGAAAGCCCTTCAGGCCGTCGTACATGTCCCCCGCTTTGCCCACCGCGCGCTTGAATCTGTCCGTTACTCCCGCAGCCCCACCACGCGCGTCTGATCGTGGGCGGGGAACACCTCGCCGACCGTCCCCTCGTCGTACTCCTCGCGGATCAGCTCCCGCAACTCCGCCTCGTAATCCCCTTTGGGGATCTCCTCGCTCGGGCCCTCCTCGACGAGCAGTTGCGCGTCGACCAGGTCGTCGACCGCCCCGCGACCGAACCCCGACAGCGGCGCGATGTAGTCGACGTCGTGGCGATCCTCGAGGCTCTGGGCCTGTGCCCGCGAGACCGTCGGCACGCGGTCGTCCCTGCGAGTCCCGTCGGCGACGGCCGAAAACGACTCCGCGGCCACGATCTCGAGGACGTGATCGTGGACGTGCTGGATGCCGTTGCGCGGGAAGCCGTCCTCCACCATCTGCGCGGCGGCCTCACGCGCCACGTCCTCGTCCAGCTCGATCGTCTCCAGCGGAAAGCCGACCGCCTCTGCGGACTCGCGAGCCTGCTCGGCGGCGTCGGTGATCCCGAACGTCGCCGAGACGAGCGTCACCTCGTAGAACGGATCCAGGACCAGGGCGGCGAGCGTCGAGTCTTTCCCGCCGCTGTAGAGGACGCCGACGTCCATCTACCGGCGCTGGATGTCGAAGCTCTGCGAGTCGGGCTTGAGTTCCGAGAGCAGCTCTTTCATCTTCTCCTCGTCGATCTTGCCCTGGATCCGGCCGCTCCGGGCCAGCGCGATCACCTGCTGTTCGACCTGCTCGCCGAACTGCGGCTTGGACATCTTGACCGTGTTCAGCCGCTTTCGCGCTCCGTCGGTCAGGTGCTGGCGGAGCAGCGCCTTCTTCTGGGCCTCGGCCTGCTGGCGCTGTGCCTCCTGGGCCTCGCCGCCGCCCTGGCCCTGTTTCTGCTCGCGGAGCTTCTCCATTTTCTCCTGTCGCAGCCGTTCGAGTTCCTCGTCGTCTGGCTCGCCACTCATGACTACCCCAACGTTGTCGCGTCAGTCGCAAAACCCTAACGGACCACCTTTTTACTGCAGGGGGATGCGCTCACTCCGTTCGCGCACCCCCTCTGCAAAAACGTGGGCGAAAAACCTCTCCGCGCTCCCTCCGGTCGCGCGGAGTGAACCGGCGCGCGCTGCGCGCCGGATGCTGGCCGCCGACCGCGACAGCTACCGCCACCGCGACAGCTACCTCCTCCGCTACCGCGACAGCACCGCAGCTACCCGACTGGCGAAAACGAAAGAAAGACCGCCTCAGGCGTAGCGTTCGAGTTCCGGACGATCGAGGTCCTGGAGGACCTGCCCGGCCGTGTCGTCGAGGAGGCTCTTGCCCTCGGGGGAAACCTTGCGGCCCTCGCCCTTCGCGATGTCGACGTAGCCGGCCTCCTCGAGCTGCTGGAGGGCGGTCCGGATGATGTTCCCGGACGCGTCGGTGTTGTTCTTCGGGCGGACCCGGTAGCGGGTCGAGCCGTTGACGGAGTCGCCGTACTCGCTGCGCAGGCGCTCGACGCCGATGGGCTGCTCGACGGCCACCTTCCGCAGGAGGCTGGCGGCGCGGCGCGCCCAGAAGTCCTCCTGCTCGGGCGGGAGTTCGCGCCCGGCCCCGGTCTTCGTGTAGCGGGCCCAGTCGGGTTCGGTTACGGCGTCTTCCTCCTCGAGTCGCTCGGCGACCGCCTCGATGAGATCCTCGGCGGGCACGTCGTAGAGCGTCGTCATTGCTCACTGGTTCCCCGTGGCGTCATAAAAGCGCATCGTTAGCGTCCCGTCGCCGCTCACCCGGCGCGGCGCTGGGCACTCCGACGGGCCCAGAGCGCCGCCGCCGTCCCGCCCCCGAGCAGCGTCGGCAGCCAATAGGTCGCCGCCCGGTGGATCACCACCGCGGCGCTCGCCGTCGCCGCGGGGATCCCCGTCGTCGAGATCAACAGCGCGACGAAGGCGACCTCGATCCCACCGAGCCCGCCCGGCAGCGGCGTCACGCCTGCGATCGACCCGACCGGGATCACGACCAGCGCGGCCGCGAAGGGGATCGTGATCCCGAGCGCGTACACCGACAGCCACAGCGACCCGGCAAGGGTAATCCAGCCAGCGAGCGAGAACCCCAGCGCCAGCAGGATCGTCTGTCGGCTGGCGGCCACGCGGTCGATCGCACCGAAAAAGCCCTCGATGCGCGTCTCGATCACCGCGGGATCGAGCGGCTCCCGCCGCGGCAACACGCGCCCGACGGTGCGGATCACCGGTGTGAGAACGCTGACGACGGCCGATTCGAGCCCGTACCGGTACCGCCAGCCGAGGACGGCCGCCACCGGGACGACCACGGCGAGCGTCGCGACGGCACCGGCCGCCAGCAGCAGGTTCCGCCCGAGCGACACGGTCTGGACGCCGAAGAAGGCCAGCCCGACCGTCGCCAGGCCGATCGAGGGCAGGAAGTGCAACGCGTCGACCGACGCGATGGCGGCCAGGCCCGTCTCGTACTCGGTGTCGGCGGCCTCGGAGATCAACAGGGCCGACAGCGGCTCGCCGCCGGCCTGTCCGAACGGCGTGACGTTGTTGGCGAACATCGCCGAGGCGAACACCAGGACGGCCGTCGGGGCCCCGACTGGCGTCTCGAGCGCGCCGAGCACCGTGTGCAGCGCCATGCCCCAGGCCGTGAGCCAGACGAGGGCCACGGGGATCACGAGGGCGGTGAGGGAGAGCGTCGCGGATCCGAGCGCCGCCAGCACCTCGTCGATCCCGGCGGCCCAGAACAGCGCTCCGAGGACGACGATTGCGACGGCAAAGCCCAGTACCGTCGCGCCTCGCTCCCCGTCCATACGCGCCACCTGTACCGGTCGCCGCTTGAAGCCTCCGACTCCCGCCGAGAGGGAGGTTCTTTAGGGACGGGTCCGAAGGGGGTCGGTATGGACGAATCGGCGGCGCTCTCGATGCTCGCCGAAGCCCTCCCGACCGCGGGCGACGACGCGGCCGTCGTCGGCGAGCAGGTCCTCACCACGGACATGCTCCACGAGACCACCGACTTCCCCGACGGCACGACCAGGTACACCGCCGGCTGGCGCGCCGTCGCCGCGTCGCTGTCCGACGTGGCCGCGATGGGCGCCGAGGCGACCGCCGCCGTCGCCGTCTACGCCGCCCCCGCCTTCGACGCCGAGGAGCTGACCGCCTTCGTCGACGGTGCGCGCGACGTCTGCGGCTACGTCGAGGCCGAGTACGTCGGCGGCGACCTCGACAGCCACCAGGAGTTCACCGTCGCCACCACCGCCCTCGGCCGGACGAGCGACCCCGTCCGCCGCTCCGGGGCCCGGCCTGGCGACGCCGTCTGCGTGACCGGAACCCTCGGCCGCAGCGCCGCCGCGATCCGCCTGTTCCGCCGCGGTGATCACGAGTGGGCCAACGACCTCTTCCGGTTCACCCCTCGCGTCGTCCCCGGCCTGGCCATCTCCGCCAGCGCTACGGCGATGATCGACTCCAGCGACGGGCTGTCGCGCTCGCTCCACCAGGTGGCCGAGGCGAGCGACTGCGGGTTCGCCGTCGAGACACCGCTCCCGATCGACGAGGCCGTCGACGAGGTGGCCGAGGACGCCGCCGACCGCCGCGAACTCGGCGTCTTCTTCGGCGAGGACTTCGAACTCGTCTTCACCGCCCCGCCGGAGGCGCTGCCGGGGCTCCGGGACGTGTGTGACGTGTCGATAACGGAGATCGGGACCGTGACCGACGACGAGGGGACGGTCACGCTCGACGGCGCGCCGCTGCCGGATCGCGGGTACACGCACGGGGAGTGACGTTGGTCGTCCCCGGTATCACGAATCGTCGCCATCGTCCGGCCACTCGGGCGGGAGGCGAGAGAGGGTGTTCGCGATAACGAAGTCCTGTCGCTCCGTGTGTTCTCGGAGCCAGTTCCCTGCCTCGACGTGCGCTCGTTGGCCGTTCGGGATGTAGATCCCGTCCGCCCCGCGGGACACAAACGGTAGATCGAGCGCGTCCTCGAGGTGGCCACGCATTTCGTCGTGGTCTTCGTCGGTCGCAGTCACCCGGATCAACGTATCAGCGTCCATCGGTGTCCCCCACGTGTGATTTCGGGCTAACTTCCAGACGATTCGGGCCCGTCCGTCCATCCCTGCGCGGGGTCGAGCTTCTCGTTGACCAGTCCGTTCAGCCGGTGAAGTTCTCTGACGAGTTCGTCCTCAGAGTTGAGTCTGTACTTCTCGGGGGACGTGTCGTCGACTGTCTCGACGATATCCAGACGGAGAAGCAGGTCGAGATGCGTGTGTACGGACTGGCGACTCACGCCGGCCTTTTCCGCCAGCTTCGACTTGCTGAAGTGATAGTCGGGGGCGTCCATTAGCGCGTCGACCATGTAGCCGACGCTGTCGTGCTGGGTGAGGACGCGCCACCCGCTCGGGTACTCGTCCCGGAGTTCCGCCAGTCCCGGCTTTCCGCTATCCTCGGTCTCCTGACTCGACATACCCTCCCTTGGTCGCGGAGGGTGTTAAATTCGTTGGACACCTTTCCGCGGGGAAGGCGACGTTCGGCTCCCCCACTTCGACGATCAGTCGGTGTAGTAGTACTCGCCGTCGGATTTCTGCTGGCGGTCGAGCTGACTGCCGGGCTTGTTGACCCGCGGGCGACTGGTCCGCTCGTCGCGGCGGAAGGTGACGTCGAGGTTTGCGAGGAACTCGTTCATCCCCTCGCGCATCCCCTTGGGTGGGGAGGCGTGCCCGTACTCGGCGGGTTCGCCGTCGAAGACGAGCAGGCGGTCGGCCAGCAGGTCGATCATGTAGATGTCGTGGTCGATCACCAGCGCCGTGGCGTCGTGGATCTCGGTGTAGCGGCGGATGGCGTCGGTCGCCAGCACGCGCTGTTCGACGTCGAGGTGGGCCGACGGCTCGTCCAGCAGGTAGAGGTCGGCGTCCTTCGAGAGGCAGGCCGCGATGGCGACCCGCTGGCGCTCCCCGCCCGAGAGGTCGGTGAGGTTCTGCTCCATCACCCGCTCTAACTGGAGGGGCTGGGCGATCTCGGTCTGCCAGTAGGACGACCCGAAGTCGTCGGTGATCGACCGGAGGAAGGCGTCGACCCGCATGTGCTGGTCGATCTCGATGTACTGCGGTTTGTAGGAGATATCGAGGTCGGCGTCGACCTCGCCCTCGTCCGGATCCAGGCGGCCGGCGAGCAACTGCGCGAACGTCGACTTCCCGATCCCGTTCGGGCCGACGACGCCCAGCACCTCGCCCTCGTGGATCTGGCCGCCCGCGACGTCGAGGCCGAACTCGCCGTCGCCGTAGGACTTCGTGAGGTCGGGGTAGGTCGCCACCACCTCGCCGCTCGTCACCGTGCGGGGCGCGTGTTCCTCGAACTCGATCTCCTCCTGGCGGATGCGCATGTTCTCGTTCTCCAGGTAGCCAGAGAGGTACTCGTTGATCCCGTTGCGCACGGACTTCGGGGGCGTGATGATCCCGAAGGCGCCCGGGCTCCCGTAGGCCAGGTGGACGTTGTCCGCCAGGAGATCGAGGATGGCGAGGTCGTGCTCGACGACGAGCATCGAACGATTCTCCTCCTCGGCGAGTTCCCGGACGATCCGTGCCGCCGTCACGCGCTGGCCGATGTCGAGGTAGGGCGTGATCTCGTCGAGGAAGTAGAAGTCGGCGTCGCGGGCCAGCGTGGCGGTCATGGCCACGCGCTGGAGTTCGCCGCCGGAGATGGAGTCGATGTCCTGATCGAGGACCGCTTCGATCCCGAACCGCTCGACGAGGTCGTCCAGCGCCCCGCGTTCGTCGGTCCGCTCGAGCAGTTCTCGGGTCTTTCCGTCGAACTGGTCGGGGATCTGGTCGACGTACTGGGGCTTGCGCGCGACGGTCACGTCGCCGTCGCGGAGTTCTTCGAGGTAGTCCTGGAGTTCGGTCCCGCGGTACTCCTCGAGGACGCGGTCCCAGTCGGGGTCGGTGTTGAACTCCCCGAGGTTGGGCATCATCTCGTCGGCGAGGATGTGAACGGCGGTGGTCTTCCCGATGCCGTTGGGGCCAAGGATGCCGGTCACCTGCCCCTCCTCTGGGGCGGGCAGTCCGTAGAGGGCGAAGGCGTTCTCGCCGTAGCGGTGGACCGGTTCTTCGTCGAGTTCCTGGGGCAGGTTGATGATCTCGATGGCGTCGAAGGGGCACTTCTCGACGCAGATACCACAGGATTCGCCCAGACAGATCTCCTCGCTGATGGAGATCTGATCGGGGCCGCCCTCGTACATGTCGGCGTCCTCGTAGCGCTCGTCGCGGGTGACGATGCACTCCTTGCCCGTCCGGTTGGGCGGGCAGAAGTTCGCGCACTCGTAGTTGCAGCGGTCGGGCTGGCACCTGTCGAGGTCGACGACGGCGATGCTGTCTTCGGCCATTGTTAGATCGTCGTGTTGGCGCTGAGCAGGACGCCCCAGGAGACGAACCACAGGGAGAAGGTCATGAACCCGACGTAGAGGTAGTCCTTCGCCGAGAAGTCGTCGACGTCGACGCCCAGCAGCTTCAGTAGCGGAAACTGGACGAGGATCGCTCCGAGGACGACCAGCAAGGCGGTGTCGGTGGTCGCGGCCGTCGCGGGGTCGAGGCCTGCGGTGACCACCGACGAGCCGACGGCTGCCGCCAGCCCGGCGAACGCCGACAGCGTCGTCACTTTCAGCCCGCGGACGTGTGAGGCCCGCCGCTCGGCCGTGTCCGTTGCCATACCCCTCACTCCGCTATCGGGCCCCAAAAACCGTTCGTTGTCGGCCCGCTGGCTCGGCGTCGCGCGCTCGCGGCGCGCCATCGACGACCCGCCGTCGGCGGCCCGGGGATCCACTCCCCACCGCTGAAATCGGGACTGGAGCGCCCGAGACTGCCATGCATCAATCTTTATGGACCCGGCGCGCCACCGTCTACGCGATGGCAGAATCCGATGGGGAGACTCTGGCGGACCTTCCGCCGAGCGCGAAGCTCGTGTACAAGGTGCTGGAGTACAACGGGCCGCTCACCCAGAAGGGGATCGTGGAGGAGTCGATGTTGTCCGCGCGGACCGTCCGGTACGCCCTGGAACGCCTCGAAGAGGTCGGTGCCGTCGACGAAGACGTCTACTTCGCCGACGCCCGGCAGAACCTCTACGAGATCGTCGACGATGCCGAGGAACAGGCCGCCGAAAGCACCGAATCGGCCGTCTCCGATTAGACGTCCCGACCCGGTGGAAAACTCGCTACTGCTCGGCCGTCGCCCGCTCTGTTCTCTCTGTGACGCGCTCGACGGCCGCCTCGACGCCCGGTCGCTTCTCGCCGAGCGTCGCCCCGATCAGCGCACCCATCGCCGCCCCCGTACTCGCTGCGTTGCGACTGAACAGGCCGCCGACCGCCCCGCCGACCGCGCCGCCCATTGCTGCGTACCGTGCACGACTCAGCGCGCGCTTGATGCGTCCCATGTCTCTACAGACGGCCACGAGCCGGATAAAGATACGGTGTGCTCCCCCACCGGTACGGACCGACGCCCCTAGAACGTCGTCCCGACCGCGATGTCGTAGTCGTCGACCGCCTGCGCCTCCGCGCCCCACCCGAGGAAGGGGACCGAGAACTGCCACACCTGGCCGGGGTCGAGGTCGTTGACGTTGTCGATCATCGAGTCGAGCAGATCGCCGTCGGCGTTGTAGAACCGGACGCGGATCTCGGCGTAGCCGAACTGTCGGTCGCTGTCGTTTCGCACACGTCCCTCGACCGACAGCGTCTCCCAGTCGGTCCCCTCTTCGGTGCGCACGACCGAGTGCTCCAGAATCGTGAGCGACTCGGCCGGTGGCCGATCTTCCGGCGTCGCCTCCGGGGTCGGAATCGGCTCGGATCCGTTCCCGCCGTCGCCACCGTTCGACCCGTCACCGGATCCGGGTTCGTACTCGCGCTCTTCCGAGCAACCGGCGATGCCCCCGGTGAGCACCACTCCTGCCGCCGTCAGCAAGGCACGTCGTTTCATACGCGTTCCGAGCGTCGCCGATCTGATAAACGTGTCTCTATTATCGATTGGGAAGCCGTTTGGGGCGTTCTCTGCGCGGGTTTCGAGAGGTTAGGTTCCTGCCACGGATCCGTTCGAAACCGGGCCCGCAACCTGCCGAACCGGGCGCTGACGCTCTGAGGTGAGGCGCTCGGAGAAAGCCTAGGCCGGAATTTGAATCCAGAGTCAGACGGTCGCTCACTCCGGGAGAGCAAGCTCTCCCGTGCTCCCGTTCGCTGCGCTCACGGGAACTCCGTTCGCGCTGCGACTGCTGTCAGAGCGATGCTCTGACAGCGTCCCGCTCGCGTTGCTCGCGGGACTGGCAGGGATTCAAATTTCGCTGCCGGCTCTTCTCACTCCCGAACTCCATCGTCGCTGTCGCTCCTCCGTCGTTGCGTCGTGAAAAGAGCCTAGGCCGGAATTTGAATCCGGGGTCTCGTCCTTACCAAGGACGCGCTTTACCGCTAAGCTACCCAGGCGCGTATCGCACTCGTGAGTTGCAGGAGATTGTCTTTATGCGTTTCGATTTAGTGGTCGGCGGAGGTCCGCGCACCGCCAGCGGGCGAGGGGTCGCTCCCCACGATCGCGGCCAGGCGCTCGCGGGCCTCTGGCGTGACGACGGCCTCGGCGGTCTCGAACGTGGCGGCCCCGGTCGCGAGGCCGGTCGCGAACTCGCGGAGGCGCCGCGAGGCGCTCCCGCCGGCGGCGGTGGTGCCCGCGACGACGGCCAGTTCGAGCACGTCGGCCTCCAGGTTGCCGTCGAGTGCCTCGTCGTCGGTCTCGCGGCGGACGGTCTGGTCCTGGCCGAACGACCGGACCACGGTGACGGCGGCGTCGGCAGCCTCGGTTCGCGCGAGCAGGTAGAATCCGCGAGCCACGAGGATGTCCGCGACGAGGACGTCCAGATCGGCCGCGGCGGCGTCACCGGTCTTTCCGTCGGCGTCGTCCGGGCGCTCGGCGGCGAGGTCCGAGGCGGTCCAGTCCGCCGGGGCGTCGCCGGCCCACGGTTCGGCCTGGGCGAGCGAGCGGGTGAGGCGCAGGCCCTCGTAGATCAGTTGCACCCCCGCGGCGCGATCGGCCACCCCCTCCGTCGTGGCGGCCTCGTCGACGGCCGCCGCACAGCACAGCGTCAGCGCCCCCGGTGCCATCGACCCCGCCTCGATCCGCTCGGCCATGCGTTCGAACAGGCGCTCGGGATCGACGTCGTCGACGGCGTCCAGAGCCGCGCGTCGGACCGCAGCGGCTTCCTCCATTACGCCGGGCTAGCGGGGCGAAAGGCAAAGACCTTTGGAAACGACCGACCACGGCCTGGCCATGATACGGACCCAGCGGGACGGTGACGTCCGCGTCGTCACGCTCGACCGGCCCGAGCGCCGCAACGCCCTGACGATCGACGGGCTCGACGCGCTGGAGGCGGCCGTCACCGAGACCGACGCCCCTGTCGTCTACCTCCGGGGCGCTGGCGACGCCTTCTGCGCCGGCGCCGATCTCGACGTGGTCGCCGACCTGGAGGGGGACGAGGCCCGCGAGTTCGCCGTCCACGGGCAGGTCGTCGCACGCGCCATCGAGGAGAGTTCGAGTGCGGTCGTCGCGGGGATCGACGGTCCGGCGCGGGGCGGTGGCGTCGAACTCGCGCTGGCGTGTGACGTCCGGGTCGGCACCGACCGCGCCACGTTCGCCGAACCCGCCGTGGAATTCGGCCTGTTCGGTGCCTGGGGCGGGACCGTCAGGCTCCCGCGGGTCGTCGGCGAGGGCGAAGCGATGGACCTGGCCCTCTCGGGCCGGGTCGTCGACGCCGAAGCCGCCCTCCGGATGGGCCTGCTCTCGCGGATCACGGCCGATCCCCGGGCGGTGGCGACGGAACTGGCGGCCAACGATCACGGCGCGCTGGCGGCGATCAAGCGACGGCTGCGGGACGACGACGCCGCGACCGAACAGGAACGGCGTGAGGCGGCTGCATTCGCCGACCTGCACTCGACCGTCGACTTCGACCGCGCGTAGCGGCCGCGCGACCAGTCGGACCGAAAAGGTTGAACCGGCGCCCCTCATAGCCGGTCGATAGGTAACGGGGAGATCATGCCGGAGTGTAACTACTGTGACGCGTCGTTCGAGGCGGAGGGGGACTATCTCGAGCACCTGCACGCGGACCACGACGAATCGGAGTTGAGCCGCATCGATCGCCGTCGTGTCGCCGATCACGTCGGGGCCGAGGAGGACGGCGAGTTCCCGACGGGACCGGTCATCCTCGGCGGTGTCGTCCTGCTGACCGTGGTGGTGCTGGCGTACGTGATGTTCTTCGTCAACGACGGCGGCGGCGCCAGCGGGCCGGCGGCCGCGAGCGGAGACGTCGGGGACGTCGAAAAGACGCCGTACGGCGTGGGTTCGGTCCACGAGCACGGGACCATCGCCGTGACCATCGACGGCCAGCAGCTCGACTTCAGCCAGCAGCAGTACCAGCTGGCGGCCGATCCGTTCCACTTCGAGAACGGGAACGGCCAGCAGTGGCACAAACACGCACAGGACGTGACCCTGGAGTACGCCATGTCCACCCTGGGCATCGGCGTCACGGACGACTCCGTCACCTTCGACGGGACGACCTACGAGGCGGGCCAGGACAACGTCACCGTCACCGTCAACGGGAACGACGTCGATCCGTCCTCGTACGTCCTGCAGGAGGGTGACTCCATCCGGATCGTCGCCGAACAGTCGAGTTAGAACAGCGGTTCGGGCCCCGGCGGCTGCCGACGCTTGTGCGCACTCTTCGCGTGCAGGTCACGGACCCGGTCGATGACTGCGGGCTCGACCTCGATCTCGCGGGCCGTCGCGGCCTTCGACAGCGGGCCGTCGACGTGGAGCGCCAGGATCGAGTCGAGCGTCTCGTAGGTCAGCCCGAGTTCCTGCTCGTCGGTCTGGCCCGACCACATCTCCGCGCTGGCGGTCTTCTCCGCGAGGTCGTCCTCGACCCCGAGGTGTTTGGCGAGCTGGCGGACCTGTCCCTTGTAGAGGTTCGCGATGGGGTGGCAGTCGACCGCGCCGTCGCCGTACTTGGTGAAGTACCCCACTAGCGCCTCGCTCCGGTTGCCCGTCCCGAGGACGAGGGCGTCGCGCTGGTTGGCGTAGAAGTAGTTGACGACCGTCCGCGCGCGGACCCGGAGGTTGCCGACCGCCATCCGGAGCGGTTCGGTCTCGGTGTTGACGTCCGGCTCGATGCCCGGCAACACGTTCAGGATCGAGTCGACGACGGGTTCGACCGGGACCACGTCGTAGTCGATACCCAGCGTCTCGGCGACGCGTTCGGCGTCGCTCATGTTCTCCTCGCGGTTGACCTCGCTGGGCATCACCAGGCCGAAGACGCTGTCGGCACCGAGCGCGTCGACGGCGAGGTACGCAGTCGTGGTGCTGTCGATGCCGCCGGAGAGGGCGATGATGGCGTCGTCCACGCCCGCGGCGTCGAGTTGCTCGTCGATGAACGAGGTGACGTGTTCGCGTCGCGCTTCCAGTTCGGCGTCCGACAGGGAGAGGTCGAGCGGCCGCCCGGCCCGCGCGATCGCGTCCGTTTCTGCCATACCCCTTCTTTGGGCCGGGCGCGACTAATACGTCCCGCTGTCGCTCGGATTCCGGACGTTCGTCGAATTCGGCGGTCCGAAAGCGAACGGCCCGGGGGCGTCCCGGCCGAGCCGCCGCGGCGCGTCACCTACGTGCCCGGCGTCGTTTCGTTCGGCGTCTCCTCTCCACCGGGCGCGACGGGGATGTCCGGGGTCACGGTGGCGTTTGCCTCCGCGGTCGGTTCGGAGAGCAGGTCGGGTTCGAGCAACACGTCGAAGGGCTCGTCACCGGGCGCCGCTTCGGGGTCGAGGTAGCCGACCGCGAACGCGGTGACGGCGGTGGCGTTGTCGAGCGTGACGTTCACCGTCGCCACCGGGTCGGCGTCGGCTTCGGCGTCGGCGGGCCGCACTTCCAGGGTGTAGTCACCGGCGGGCACGGCCTCGTAGTCGGAGCTGTTGCCGAAGCTCACGTTCTCGAAGAGGGTGGTGTTGGTCTCGGCGACGGTCACGTCGACGGCGGGCGCGTCGGGGACGAGGTGTGCGAGGCGGACGAGCGACTCGTTCGAGTCCGGTTCGGCCGCGCCGTCGAGGAGGAGCACGGGCCTGAACGGTTCCTCGGCGTCCTCGCTCACTTCACCTGCGGCGACGACGGTGTACGCGCCGGCCTGGATCGGGAGCGTCTCCTCGTAGACGACCGTGTCGGGGTCGTCGGCGGCGGTCACGGTCACGTTCCGCTCGCCCGCGTCGACCGCCAGGTAGTCGCTCACGGTCCCGAAGGAGACGTTCTCGAGGACGGCCTCACCGTCGATCAGTACGTCGACCGGCGGCGCGTCGGGGGAGGCGTGGACGACCCGGACGTCGGCAGTGCCGTCTTCTTCCGTCTCGTTCTGGACTGTGACCGGCAGTTCCTCGGTTTCGTTCGTCTCGTTGCCGTCCTGTGCGGCGGCGGCCGTCGAGCCGGCGAGGACCAACCCGCCGAGGAGGACGGCCAGCAGGACGACGCTGGCGGCGCTGCGTAACCTGGTTGCTTGCATGCACCGAGCCCAGGGGCCTGGTCCGCTTCGTTATTTATGGCGTAGCGACGCCGTGCAACAGTTGTCCGGGGGACAGATCGGTGGGGGTTCGGTTTGCCCGGGCTTACTCGACGTGCAACGGTCGGTCGGCGGACCAGTCGACGGAAGCGCTACGTTCAAGTGCCGGGACGAGGTACGACGAGTCGAGCGCCGGTGTTCCACCGAGCGGAGCGAGGTGGAGCTCGGGGCACGAACGAAGTGAGTGCGCCGGTGTCCTGCGGAACGAAGTGACGCAGGGCTCGGCGAGAGCGAGTGGAACGAGCGAGCGCCGGTGGTCTAGTGGTAGGACATGAGCTTCCCAAGCTCATAGCCCGGGTTCAATTCCCGGCCGGCGCATGTTGGGACGAACTATTCGTGAGTCCCGACTGCGGTTCCGGGAATTGTAGCCCTGCCAGTCGCGCGCAGCGGAGTTCCCGTGAGCGGAGCGAACGGGAGCACGGGAGAGCTTGCTCTCCCGGAGCGAGCACGTCTGGCTCTGGTTCAATTCCCGGCCGGCGCACTCCCTGCGGTCGTTTGCCGGCCGACTTCCCGTTCGCTTCGCTCACGGGAATCCCGGCCGGTGCATGCGAGACGCGAACGCCAGTGAGCGTCTCGATTTTGTGAACGGCGACCGACGGGAGCCGTGAGCGCATTTCTGTGACGAACTGACGTGCGTATCGAAATCGAAACGCGGGAGCTCACTCCACGTCCGGTGCGCGCTCGTCGGGGCGGCCGGGGAGTTCCAGTTCGATCTCGAGTTCGGGGTCGCCGACGCCGTCGAAGTCGACTTCGAGCTCGACGGGCTCGCCGAAGGCGAAGGGGAGTTCCCACTCGTCGGTCGCGATGGTGAGGTCGTCGCCGTCGCGCAACTGCTCGCCCAGGTCGATCAGGAAGCGACCGGCCTCGGCGGCGTCGAGCCGGTAGGTCTGCTCGAAGGCGCGGCCGGTGCGGATGGTCGTGCGCTCGGCCTCGTCGGGGGCCTCTGGGTCGGACATGCTCGATCACCGCGCGGTAGGTCGCGACGAAGGATCAATGGCGCGGTCCGGCGGCATGGCCG
Source organism: Halorientalis sp. LT38 (assembly GCF_037031225.1). Lineage (NCBI taxonomy): Archaea > Methanobacteriati > Methanobacteriota > Halobacteria > Halobacteriales > Haloarculaceae > Halorientalis > Halorientalis halophila. The sequence goes on from NZ_JAYEZN010000001.1 coordinate 2,504,683, forward strand.
ACCGTCGGGTCGTCGCCGTCGGTCAGGCTTCGACGTTCTCGCGGAACTTCTCGCGGACCTTCTCGACTTTGGGCTGGGCGTGCATCCGGCAGTAGGCGTCGCGGGGGTTCTTCTCGAAGTAGTTCTGGTGTTTCTCCTCGGCGCGGTAGAAGGTCTCCAGGGGCTCGATCTCGGTCACGACAGGGTCGTCGTACCCGCCGTCCTCGTCGAGGGCCGCGACGTATCGCTCGGCGGTGGCGTGCTGGTCGTCGTCGTGGGTGAGGATGATCGAGCGATACTGGGTCCCCACGTCGGGGCCCTGTCGGTTTTTCTGGGTCGGGTCGTGGACGGTGAAGAACACCTCGAGCACGTCCTCGTAGTCCATGGCTGCGGGGTCGTACTCGACCTGCACGACTTCGGCGTGGCCGGTGGTGCCGGCGCAGACCTCGCGATAGCTGGGGTCGTCGGCGTGGCCGCCGGCGTATCCGGAGGTCACCGACTCGACGCCCGCGAGTTCCTCGAAGGCCGCCTCGACGCACCAGAAGCACCCGCCGCCGAGGGTCGCTGTCTCTGTCATGTCCCGGGTTAGGGGACCGATCCGTATGTATGTGGCGCGGGCGAGCAGGGTGCCCATCCGGCGGGGGTCGTCCGGAAGGCGTTGCGGTCTATGCTCGCCGGCGGTGTCCCGCCACCGCGAACGCGGCCAGCGCGACGAGCGCGAGCAGCGGTCCGAACCCGTCGCCGCTGGCGTCGGTCACCTGATAGGCGGTCGCCGGGGTGTCTGCCGTGGCGCCGGATGCCGTCGCCGGTGCGGTCGTCGGCGGCTCGGTGGTGGGGGTGGGCGTCTGCGTCGGCGTCGAGGGCGTCTCCGCGGTGAGGTCGGTGATGGCGACGGTCCGCGAGAGTGGGTCGCCGTCGCGGCGGAAGGGGCGGTCGGGTCCGCCGCGGTCGAGGACGCCGTCGTCGTCCACGTCGACGTAGGCTGTCACGGTGATCGAGTCGGCCGTCGCCGACTCCCTGAACGGCACGGTCACCGACTGGCCCTCGCCGGCCGCGAGGCGCTGGTTCGCGATCAGCGGCCCGTCGGGGCCGTCCCGAACGACGAGGAAACCGTCGACGGCGGCTGAGACGTTCCGGAGGACGAGTTCGTTCCGCGGATCGGTCGTCGTCCCGGTCGTGAACGAGGCGCCGAGACGACGGATGCGCCCCTCCGTCTCGCGGACGACGACTCCGTTCAGGCGGGCGGTGACCGTGACCGGGACGCCCTCCGGCGCGTCGCTGAGGTCGAGCGTGAGGTTGGCGTAGGGTCGCCGGCGGTCTCTCACCGTAGCGGTTCGCTCGATCGCGAAGGGGTGGCCGACGGCGTCGAGCGCGATCGACAGCGTGGTGCCGGGGGCCAGCGGCGTTCGCCCGACGAGTTTCTGGTCGGGCAGTGGCGACAGCTCCACGTCGTCGCTCGTCGGGGTCGAGAACGCGATCGAGGCGGGGAAGACGCCGAGGTTGCTGCTCCCACTCGTGCCGTCGAGGGTGAAGGTCAGCCGGAAGACTTTGGTCGGCGAGACGGTGGTGGCACCGCCGTCGTCGGCGCGGTCGTTGCCGTTCTGGTCGTCCGTCGCCCGCAACGCGCCGGCGTCGTAGATCAGGTCGTAGGTGTCCGCACCCGCCTCTCGAACCGCGAGATCGCCGCTCGTGGGGTCGATGACGCGCGGGGGCCGGTCGGTGGTCCCCATCTCGACGCCGGTCAGTGACGCGCGGTCGCTCGACAGGAGTGCGCGGAACCGCTCGGTCGTGGTGTTGCCGGGCTGGGCCGCGACCGCCGAGCCCAGTCCGGGCGTCGAGACGCGTACCACGAGCGCGTCCGCGGGCGTCACGCGCGGTCGTCGCGTCAACTGGTCGTCGGCCTGACCCGCCCAGAGCGCGGTGAGCGCGTCCCCCGGCGCGACGAACGTGGTCACGTTCGGGGCGGCGGCCTGTGCACTCGTCCCGCCGGTCGTCGTGCCGGCCGCGACACCGGCCGTCGCGACGAGCGCGAGCGCGGCGACGAACACCAACAGGGGCGGTGTCGCGGCGGCTATCGACCGACGGGGTAGCATCTACCACACCAGTTCCACGAGCGAGTATTTCAGTGCTGTGGACGGGTTGGGCGGCGATGTGGCCACCGGAGCGGAGCCGGCTACAGGTTCTCGCCCTGGTAGGAGCCGTCGTAGGTGTCCTCGTGCTCGGCCCGGGCGAGCGTCAACTGGGCGATCCGGGCTCCCTGCTGGAGTTCGATCGGGTGGTGAACCTCCAGCAAGCCCTCCCCGCGGCCCTCGTAGCCGGCGTCCCAGACGGCCGTGTCGAGCATGCAGGAGTTACGCAGGAGCGAGGAGCGGGGGTAGAGGAAGCCGACGTGGTCCTCGGGAATGACGATGCGCTCGGCGTAGCGGACGACGTAGCCGCCCTCGTCGAGGTGGTAGACGCCGTCGTCGTCGGGGTCGAGTTCCCGGCGGTCGCCGACGGTCTTGCCCTCGCGCTCGATCCGTCCCGCACTCGTCTGCTCGAAGACCGCGTCGAGCGTGAGGTCGACGCCGTTGGGCTGTACCTGCGATTCGCGGAGCTCGCCGAGTCGATCGGCGAGGAACGCGCCGCTTCTGAACATAGAGGGGGCGCGCGGAGGACTCGCAAAACGCTGGCGGTCCGCCGAGGAGGGTCGTTGGCGCACGTTCCTCGCTTCCATACCGCATGGGAGGGTCTCAAAGGGGTACTAGTACTGTGGTAACCCTGTAATCAGAAACTCGCATGATTTATGTCCGCGGACCCGCGACGGACAGACGTTATGGGACAGACGCTTACGGAGAAAATTCTCGACGATCACCTCGTCGAAGGCGAGCTGGAGACGGGCGAGGAGATCGGGATCGAGATCGATCAGGTCCTGACACAGGACACGACCGGGACGCTGGTATGGCTGCAGTTCGAGGCGCTCGGCCTCGACGAAGTCCAGACGGAACTGGCCGCCCAGTACTGTGACCACCAGACCTACCAGTTCGACTTCAAGAACACGGACGATCACCGCTTCCTGCGTTCGGCCGCCGGAACCTTCGGCGCGTACTTCTCGCGTCCGGGCAACGGTATCTGCCACAACGTCCACAAGGAGAACTTCGCCGCGCCCGGCAAGACGCTGCTTGGTTCGGACTCCCACACGCCGACCCCAGGCGGGCTGGGCCAGCTGGCCATCGGCTCCGGTGGGCTGGACGTGGCCGTCGCGATGGGCGGCGGCGCGTACTACATCGACATGCCCGAGGTCGTCAACGTCCGTCTCGAGGGCGAACTGCCCGAGTGGGCGACCGCCAAGGACGTCATCCTCGAGATGCTGCGCCGCCTCAGCGTGAAGGGCGGGGTCAACAAGATCTTCGAGTACACCGGACCCGGTGTCGAGAGCCTCAGCGTCCCCGAGCGGACGACCATCACCAACATGGGGACGGAACTGGGCGCGACCTCCTCGATCTTCCCGACCGACGAGAAGACCGAGGATTACCTCGCGCGCCAGGGCCGCGACGACGAGTACGTCGAGCTCCAGCCCGACGAGGACGCCGAGTACGACGACGAACTCGTCATCGACCTCTCGGATCTCGAACCGCTCATCGCCGAGCCGTCGATGCCGGACAACGTCGTCCCCGTCAGCGAGGTCGAGGGCGTCGACGTCGACCAGGTCATGATCGGCTCCTGTACGAACGGTGGCTACGAGGACATCCTCCCGGCCGCGAAGATGCTGGAAGGCCGTTCGATCCAGCCGGACACCGAGATGATCGTCGCCCCCGGTTCCAAGAAGGCGAGCGAGATGCTCGCCCGTGAGGGCTGGACCGCCGAGATGATGGCGGCCGGCGTCAACTACTCCGAGGCGACGTGTGGTGCCTGTATCGGCATCGGCCACGTCCCCGGCTCGGATTCGGTCTCGCTGCGGACGTTCAACCGCAACTTCGAGGGCCGCTCGGGCATCGAGGACGACAACGTCTACCTCTGCTCGCCGGAAGTCGCCACCGCGGCGGCCATCAAGGGCGAGATCGTCGACCCACGCACCCTCGCCGACGAACTCGGCGACATGGAAGCGCCCGGTTTCGAGCTTCCCGACCAGTACGAGGGTGCCGAGAACGACATCATCACGCCGGACGACCCCGTCGACGACTCGCTCGTCAAGGGGCCGAACATCGGCGACGTTCCGCTGAAGGACGAACTCGACGCCGAGCTGCACGGGGAGGCCCTCCTGAAGATGGGGGACAACATCACGACCGACCACATCATCCCTGCCACGCAGGACATCCTGATGTACCGGTCGAACATCCCCAAGCTCTCCGAGTTCACCCTCTCGCGTGTCGACGACACGTTCGCCCAGCGCTCGCTGGACTCGGACGGCGGCTTCCTCGTCGCCGGCGAGAACTACGGCCAGGGCTCCTCGCGCGAACACGCGGCCCTCTGTCCGATGTACCTCGGTATCGAGGGCGTCCTCGCACAGAGCTTCGCCCGCATCCACAAGGCGAACCTGTTCAACTTCGGCCTCCTGCCGCTGGAGATCAGCGCCGAGGACTACGAGCAGATCGAGCAGGGCGACGACATCGAGATCGTCGACGACGTCGCCGAGGCCGTCCGCACCGGGCAGGAAGAGTTCACGGTCCGTGTCAACGACGACTGGGAACTCACCGCCTCGCTGGACGCCTCCGAGCGCGAGCGACAGATCCTCGCCGACGGTGGGAAGCTCTCCCACACGAAGAAGAAGGCCGCCAGCGGTTCGGACGCGCCTGCGGACGACTAGAGCGAGGACGAGCGGAGCGAGTCCTCGTTTAAGCCGAGCGGCGTCAGCCGCGAGGCCATCATCGACTCCGACTTTTCTTTCGCGCCCGCTCCGGTAGCGACGAGGCCGTCGAACGATCGAGTCAGAGCTGCTCGCGTCCGCCAGCCTACTCCGTGATCCCGAGCGCGCCCCGCTAGTCGGTGTCGGCGAACTCGTCCGCCGACACCGCGGCGATGTCGAGGTAGACGGCCCGTTCGGCGGCGTCCTCGACGGCGTCCATGGCGCGATCGAGGGTCACGGCGAGTCCCCTGACGACCAGCGCGTCGGCGGTGGACTGCTCGGCGAAAGCCTCCGAGACCAGTTTCCGGCGGACGGTGTCGCACCGCGACTCGAGGTCCGCGACGGTGTCGCGCGCCTCGTGGACCGCGTCGACTCGCCTGTCGTCCGGCCCGGCGAACAGGTCCGAGACGGCCGCGGCGAGCACATCGACCGCATCGACGATCAGATCGCCCATTCGGACGAGATCGGCCGCGAGGGTCGCCGACAGCGACGGCTTCGTGGCCGCCAGTCCGCCGAGGAACGCCTCGACGTGGTTCGGGGCCTCGTCGGTGCGGGCGAACAGATCGAGGACGCTCCCCGGACGGAAGTACATCGGCGTGAAGTTCGGTTCCATCGACCGGCCGATAGTGTGGCGCACCGTCGCGAGCCGCTCGTCGCACTCCGATTCGATCCGGCGGACGCGTTCGAGTTCGCCACAGAACGCTTCCGTGTCGTCGCACTGATAGTACTCGATACCCGGGCGGACGCTCCCGGTACAGTCCGCGACCCGGTCGAGGTACGCCGCAGCGACCGCGCCGAACTCGGCCCGGAACGCACTGGTGGGTGTCTCGTGCATCGGCTCGACCGTCCCCGGCCAGTGCGTAAGCCGTTGCTATGAGGGGTTCGTAGCGCCGGGGAGGGGTATAGTGACGCGCCGGTTGAACGAAGCCTCGCGATCGTGAAATCAAGCGGGGGACGGGCCAACCGCCGTCCGATCCGGTCGTCTGGACCCCGCGTACACCTCCCGGCGCAGTCGGGGCCCTCAGGAACTCGATTTCCTTTTCGCGCTGTGACCGGCGTGGCGCGGTCGTCCGGAAGGAAAGTGGGAGAGGATGGTCCCCGGGAGACCGAGGACGGGTCGGGGTCGACGGCTGGAGACGCCGCGGGAGGTGATGCGTACCGCCACCGTGACCGGCTGGGGCGCCGACGATGTCGCCAGCGGCCACCTCCAGCCGTCGGTTCGGCCAGTTCTCCCGTAGTTATGGGGCTATTTTTTCCGATACGGTCGCCCCGGCTGCTCGTAAGGCCACCCTGTCGCGACGGGTGAGCGCCGAAACGGCTGGCTACGGCGGGCTACGGGTTTCCTACTCGATGCCGACTCAAAGAAAGGAACGTGTCCGGTGCGACGGATCTAGGCCAGCTCGAACTCGATGGCCGCACCCTGACCGAAGCCGACGCACTCGGTCGCGAGGCCGAGTTCGGCGTCGCGCTTGTTCATCTCGTGGACGAGCGTCACGGGCAGGCGTGCGCCGGAGGCCCCGAGCGGGTGGCCGATGGCGATGGCGCCGCCGTTGACGTTGTAGATGTCGTCGTCGAAGCCGAGCTGCTGCTGGCAGTAGTAACACTGCGAGGCGAAGGCCTCGTTGAGTTCCACGAGGTCGTAGTCCTCGGGGTCGCGGCCGGTGCGCTCACAGAGGCCCTCGACCGCGGGGATCGGGCCGATGCCCATGACCGTCGGGTCGACGCCGGCGACGTTGTTGCCGCCGACCTCGGCGAGGATGTCCAGGCCCTGGTCCTCGGCGAAGGCCTTGCTGGTGAGCATCGTCGCGGCCGCGCCGTCGGAGATCTGGCTGGAGTTGCCGGGGGTGACCGTCCCGTCGGCCTTGAACACGGTCGGGAGGCCCTCGAGCTTCTCGGCCGTGGTGCCGCGGCGGAGGCCCTCGTCTTCCTCGACGGTGATCTCCTCGCCCTCGTCGTCGGTGCCCTGGATCGGGATGATCTCGTCGTCGAAGCGGCCCTCGTCGGTGGCTTCGCAGGCGCGCTGCTGGCTGCGGGCGGCGTACTCGTCCTGCTCCTGCCGGGAGATGTCGTACTCCTCGGCGACCTTCTCGGCGGTCATGCCCATCTGCAGGTCCATGACGTTGTAGTGGTCGTTGAGCCGCGGGTGGACGTTGGCGGTGTTTGCCCCCATCTCGACGCGGGACATGTTCTCGACGCCGCCGGCGATCATGACGTCGCGCTGGCCGGCGCGGATGGCGTCGGCCGCGGAGATGATCGCCTGCGCGGAGGACGCACACCAGCGGTTGACGGTGGTCGCGGGGACGCTCTCGCCCAGGTCCGACAGCAGCGAGATGACGCGGGCCATGTTGTTGCCCTGCTCGTCGCGCTGCTGGGCACAGCCCCAGATCAGGTCGTCGACGTCGTCGCCCGCCAGGCCGGTCTCGGCGAGCATCTCGTTGATCAGCGGGATCGAGAGGTCCTCGCTACGGACGTCCGAGAAGACGCCGCCCTCCTTCCCCTGCGGTGTACGGTACGCTTTGACAACGACTGGCGTGTTGGCTGCCATGTCAGACCCATCAGGGTCGATAGTGTTAAATCCCGTCGAACTCCCAGCACCGGCACTACCAGTTGTCGCCGCCGCCACGGGAACGGTATTCGGTTGTTAACTCCCTCGTATAGAAGGCTTACAGCTGAAAATCCACCACGGGGATCGGTGAACGATTGGGGTGACGGCCCCGTCGCGTTCGGGTCGGATCGGGGCGCCGTCGGGGACGCTCGCTCGCCGGACTTCGGGGGGCTTATATCGGTCGCGGACCAAATCTGCCGGGAATGAGTGACCCGGAGCTGGACGTCGTCGAGTTCCTGTTGACAGCGACAGTGTACAACGGCGACCGCGACCTGGAAGCGGACGATCTCCCGCCGACCTATCGGGGTGTGTTCTGGACGGACGGTAGCATCGAGCGGCCCCTCTCCGTGACGGCGACGACCGCCGAGGAGGCGACCGGCGTCGAGGGCCCCTGGGACGCCATCTCGGGGCTGATGTTCACGGACCGCGACGACTTCTCGGGCGACATCGAGTTCACCGACCGCGAGATGGCAGAGGAGTGGTTCCTCGACCGCGTCGACGCCGAGCGGCTCCGCACGAACCCGACGCTAGCGGCCGCCTACGGCGACGAGTTCGAGGTCGACTACGAGCAAGCCCGCGAGCTGAACCGGCCCGCGCGCGCCGACCGCGCCTGGATCGACAGCCTGCTCGACGAGTACTTCGACGACGAGGAGGAAGAGGAGATGCTCGACCTCGTCGACATCCGCGCTCCCGAGGAAGTCGAGATGACGATGGACGATCTCGTCCTCACCGAGGACCAGGAGGGGGAGATCCACAAGATCGTCAAGGCCATCGAACACCGCGACTACCTCGCCCAGATCGGCCTGCGCGAGATCGGGAAGCTCCTGTTCGTCGGCCCGCCGGGCACCGGGAAGACCTCCGTCGCGCGAGCGCTCGCCCGCGAACTCGACCTCCCGTTCGTCGAGGTGAAGCTGTCGATGATCACCAGCCAGTACCTCGGCGAGACGGCCAAGAACGTCGAGAAGTCCTTCGAGGTGGCCCGCCGGCTCTCCCCCTGTATCTTCTTCATGGACGAGTTCGACTTCGTGGCCAAGACCCGTTCGTCGGACGAACACGCCGCGATCAAGCGCGCGGTCAACACCCTCCTGAAGTCGATCGACGACATCAGCCTCATCGACGACGACGTCCTGCTCATCGGCGCGACCAACCACCCCGACCAGCTGGACGCCGCGGCCTGGCGCCGCTTCGACGAGATCGTCAACTTCCCCAAGCCCGACCGGACGATGCGCTCGGACATCCTCCGGGTCGTCACCCGCCAGATGGACATCGCCGACTTCGACCCCGACACCCTCGCGGAGATGACCGAGGGCCTCACCGGGAGCGACCTCCGCCTCGTGCTCCGGGAGGCCGTCCTCGAGGCGCTGACGGAGGAACGGACCACCCTGACCCAGCAGGACCTCGAGGACGCAGTCGCCGGCTTCGAGGAGCGTGACAACCTGAAGAACCTGGACATGATCGACGGCGACGCCGACGCGCTCGTCGCCGGCGGCGACATCTCCGGCGGCGACGACGAGGAAGTCGAGGCCGACGGCCACGGTCACGACCACGACCACGACCACAGCCACGATTGAACGGCCCGATCGGTAATCGCGGGATTTAGGCAGTCGGCGGTTCTTTCCTCCGGCGATGGAGGTCACGCTGCTGGGGACCGGCGACACGACGGGGACGCCGACGCCCGGCTGTTCCTGTGACACCTGCGAGGCGGCCCGGGAGCGCGGCGTCGAACGGACGCGCTACTCCGTTCACGTCCGCAACGAGCGCACCGGTGAGTCCCTCCTCGTCGACGCCAGCCCGGACTTTCGCTACCAGTTCCTCGAACGCGACGTCGACCTCCCCGACGCGGCCGTGATCAGCCACATCCACTTCGACCACCTCGACGGCCTCGGGAACGCCTACCGCCTCTTCTCCGACCTGCCCGTGTACGCCGCCGACGAGACCGACCCCGCCACAGGCGAGAGCGTCGCCGAGACGATCCGGAGCGACTACGACTACCTCGACGCCGTCACGGTCTCGGCCCAGTCCCCCTTCGAGTCGTTCGAGACCTGCGGCTTCGAGGTGACGCTGGTCCCCGTCGATCACCCGCCGCTGGTCTGTTACGGGCTGGCTATCGAAGACCCCGAAACCGGCGCGAAGCTCTCGCTTTCGGGCGATACGAGCTACGACGTCCCCGAACGGTCACGCGAGGTCCTGGCCGATCCGGCCCTCCTGCTCGCGGACGGGATCGTCACCGCGGACCTGTGCCAGCACCACCCGCTGGGCGGGGCCCACGAGGACGCCGACGGCGTCCCGCGGACGTTCGGGACCAAGCACATGACCGTCGAAGGCGCGAAATCGCTGGGCGAGGACCTCGGAGCCGACCGGACGCGCGTGGTCCACGTCTCACACTACATCTCGGCCGACCAGGCCTTCGGCGACGGACTGGCCGTCGACGGCGAGCGGTACGAACTCTGAGCAGTCGAATCTGCACTCTTCAGCCCCACCGATCCAGCCCGGACTGCCGACGCTGTCGGCCCTCGGGATCCGGCTCCCAGGGCTGTCCCGTAGCCCGCGCCCCCTCCCGATCGAACTCGGGCGGATCCGCAGGGTCGTGCCCCGCACAGTCGGGCCCGCACTCGCGCGCCGGATCGACGAGTCGGCCCTTCCATTCGCAGTAAGGGAGGCCGTCGCGTCCCGAACGCTCGACCGCCTCGATCGCCTCACAGCCCGGGAAGTCGTAGGTTCGCCAGCCCTTGCCGTAGGCGCGTTCGGCGATCCGACGGCGGTGGCGGTGCTTCTCGGCGGCGGAGACGACCGCGACGTCCGCCCTCGCGGGCCGGCGTTCGAGGACGTCGATTCCCGGTTCGTCGGGCGAGAGCGGTTCCGGCTCCCGGACGACCTCGCGCTCGGCGGTGTCGGGGTGGAAGCGCCAGACGCCGATCTCCTCGGGGATGCGGTTGAGGTGGGCGCGGGTGACGTGTGACTCCGTCGCGAGGATCACCGCGTCGAGGAGGCCCAGGCTCACGTCCTTCCGGAGCTGGGTCTCCAGATCGCCGGGGCGGCCGAGATCGGGCTTGTTCTCGATGCCCACGAGCTCGCCGAACCAGCGCTCGGGGTACCGGGTGGTCTGGCGGACGTAGGTCCGACCGTTGCGCCGCTTTCGCTCGAAGAAGCCCAGTTCGACCGCGCGCTCGACCACCGACTCCGCGCGGTCGGGGTGGATCTCGAAGGCGTCCTTCCAGTAGCGGGTCCGGCCCGGGCCGACCGCGCTCTCGATGGCCGGTGCGGGAATCCGCTCGGGGGTGATCGCGGCTCGCTCGGCCAGATCCGGGCCGGGGTCGACGAGGACGACGTCCATGACCCGGTTGCCGTGGAGGCCGGTCCCGAGCTGGCGGGCGATGACGGCGTCGCGTTCGCTCTCCAGGTGCGCACACAGCGCCACCTCGAACGCGAACTCGCGCACGAGGGAAGGCAGGAGCGGGACGCGCAAAAGCGTCGCGCCTCCGGCCGGCGCAGTGCCGCGTCGGGCTCAGAGGTCCGCGGTCCGGAACCGGCGGTAGCCGACGGCCAGGGGCGCCAGGATCCACAGGCAGAGGACGAGGAGGGCGGCCCACCAGCCCACGTAGACGGGCGCGCCGTCGGCGACGTAGAGCCCGGCGAGGTCCACGTCGAACCCGGATCTGACCAGCCGGTCGTAGGACTCGCTGGGTTGCAGCAGCCGGAAGAAAAGCGCCCAGTCCGGCACGTCCCGGAGGACGCGCAGGTCGAAGCGGTGCAAGACGACGAGCACGAGCGAGTGCAGGCTGTCCCAGAAGGAGACCAGCAGGAGGTAGCCGCCCAGCCCGCCGACGGTGATCCAGCGGTCGACCGTCGTGGACAGGGAGAGCCCGACCGCGATACCGACGAACGCGGTGCCGTAGAGCGCGGTCGCGAGGAGGAACCACGGGAACCAGAGCGCCCCCGCCGTGTCGAAGCGGACGGCGCCGACGACGCCCGCGACGGCGAGCGCCGCCAGCGTCGGGACGACGGTGACGACCGTTCGCCCGACGAACGTCCCCAGCGCCACGTCCTTTCGGGAGTGGGGCATCGAGAGCGTGAGGGACAGGGCGCCGGACTCGCGTTCGTCGACGACTGACTTGTAGGCGAGCAGGATGGCGACGGCCGGCAGGACCACGGCGACGACGCCGGCCAGTGCCTCGACGAAGGCGGGGAAGCTCGGATCGCCGATGTAATCGTGTACCACGACGGTCCCGAGATAGAGGACCCCCGACAGCGCGGTCAGCAGCACGGTGATCTTCGACCGGCCCGCGTCCCGGACGTCCTTCGCCGCCAAAGTGCGCCAGCTCACGCCAGATCACTCTCCGCGAAGCGCCGGTAGGCGAGCCCGAGCGGGCCGACCAGCCAGAGGACGAACAGGACCAGCGCGACCCACTTCCCGAGGTACCACGGGCCGCCGAGGCTCGCGCTGGGGTCGACGAACCCGTCCGTCAGGCGGCCGAAGACGGCCCCCGGTTCGAGCCCGAAGACGAACTGCAGGGGGTCGGGCAGGTCGCCCTCTATCAACCCGAGGAAGCTCAACGCCAACTGGAGACCGTTCTCCATCGTCTCCCAGACCATCACGAACAGGAAGAAGAGGGTGAGCGCGAGCAGGAGCGCCCGGCGCTTCGTCGAGGCGGCGATGGAGGCGGCGACGCCCAGCCCCGTCCAGATCCCGGCGAACCAGACCGTCAGCCCCACGAGCGCGAGAAAGCGGAGCGGTTCCAGCGAGCCGAAGGGGTAGACGACGAGGAAGCCGGCAACCGCCATCGACGCGACGACGGTCGCCGCAACCGCCCCTGCCCGGCCGAGGAACTTCCCGAAAACCAGATCTCGGCGACTGTGGGGAAGCGACAGCGAGAGCCTGAGCGCGCCCGAGGCCCGCTCGCTCACGACCGCGTTGTACCCCAGCAGGACGCCGGCGATGGGGACCAGCGTCGTGAGACTCCCCTCGACGAAGCCGGCGAACCGGCCGGTGGTGTACGGTTCCTGTCCCGCCATCGGGTAGACGTACGCCGCGATCACGATCGCGAACGCGAGCAGGCCGAGCAGGAACTTCGTCGAGCGCTCGGCGACCGTGCGCCGCCAGTCCTGGCGCGCGATGACGTCCCAGGTCATCGCCGGCCGGCCCCGGTGTACTCGATGAACATGTCCTCGAGGGACGCCTCCTCCGTCCGGAAGTTCAGCACGTCGACGCCCTCCCCGTGGAGTTCGACCAGGATGTCCATCTTCGCGTCGTTCCGGCAGGTGACCTCGATCGTCCCCTCGTCCTGTTCGACCGCCGTCTCGACGCCCTCGACGCCCCGGACGGCTTCGAGGGTCCCGTTCTCCAGGTGATCGACGTCGATCACGAGCTTCGTCCCGCCACCGAGGGACTCCCGGAGGCCCTCGATGGTGTCGACGGCGACGAGTTCGCCGTCCTGGAGGATTCCCACCCTATCGCAGACCGCCTCGACCTGTTCGAGGATGTGGCTGGAGAAGAAGACCGTCGCGCCCCGCTCGTTCTCCTCGCGGATGATCTGGCGCATGTCCGCTGCGCCGTTGGGGTCGAGGCCGGTGGTCGGTTCGTCAAGCAGGAGCAGGTCCGGCTCGCCCACGAGGGCCATCCCGAGGACGAGGCGCTGGGCCATCCCCTTCGAGTAGTCGCTGGCCTGCCGGTCCGCGTCGTCGCGGATCCCCACCCGCTCCAGGATCTCGATGGGGTCGTCGTCGGCGTCCTTGGACTCGATCGCGAACTCGACGTGCTGGCGACCCGTGAGCCGCTCGAACACCGAGTAGCCCTCCGGGAGGACGCCGATGCGTTCGCGGGCCGCGACGCCCTCTGCGTGGCAGTCGTGGCCGAACAGCTCGACCGAGCCGTGCGTCGGCGTGACGAAGTCGAGTAGAAGGTTGATGAACGTCGACTTGCCCGCCCCGTTCGGCCCGAGGAAGCCGAAGATCTCTCCCTCCGGCACGCTGAGGTCGACCCTGTCCAGTGCGATCAGGGTCCCGAACCGCTTCGATACCTCGTTCGCTTCGATTGCCGCCATGTTCGTGTCAGCACGGCGGACAGGGATAAATGGGGACGGTGATTTTCCGGCTCGGAAACAGCGACTGGGGGGTTAGCGGGGTCGCCGACGGGCTTCAGTACTCGGCGGTCCCACTTTTCGCGAAGCGAAAATGGGAGCAGGAGAATCGACGCAGTCGATTCTCGGCGCTCACAACACGAACGTCGCCAGGACGGGCACCGAGTCCAGCACGACGATGCCGAAGAGGCTCTGTCGCTTGATCGGCCAGGTCGGGGCCCCCTGCAGCGACTCCCAGGCCGGCGCGTCGACGTTCAGGTCCGCGAACGCTTCGGTCCGGCCGTCGGGGTCGTCGTGTCGGTCGCGCTCTCGTCGCTGGAGCAGCTCCACCTGCTTCCTGCGCCCCTCCTCCATCTTCCGGTGGAGTTTCCAGAAGGAGTGGTACAGCCAGAACAGCGTGAAACAGACGTAGGCGACCACTGGCCCGACGTAGGAGACGATCCAGGTGACCATCTCCAGGGGCGATGCCTGAGCGGAGAAGTAGTAGAGCCCCTCGACGACGAACCGGTAGGCGACGTAGCCGCCCGTGACGGCCAGCACGACGTTCAGCCGGGTCGCGAACCGGCCCAGATCACGGAACCCGCCGTGGTCGTCCGGGTGGAAGGGCTTGTAGACGAGGATATCCCGCCGCAGGAGCTCCATGAAGGTGTAGATCAGGACGAACGCGTCGTAGGCGACGGCGACGATCAGCACCGTCACTACCGAGTACGGGACGAAAGCGATCATGGTCCAGACGTTCCAGCCGAGGGTCAGATACGGGAGCGCGAGCGGGACGAACGACAGCGCTGCCGTGAAGGCGACCGACCGGGACACGGTGATCGGGCCGACGTCGACGGTCGCTCCCATCCTGCTCAGCCGCTCCTCGCGGAACGTCGCGTAGGCCGCCCGGTCGACGATTTCGGAGTCGCCGAGTTCGGCGAGCAGGTTCTCCGTCCGCAGGACGAGGCCGTCGTAGACCAGGTGGCCGGCGACGAGGACGAAGAGGAAGTAGCCGGCCTGGACGGTGACCGCCGGCGCCGTGCCGGGGTTCGCCCAGGCCTCGTAGACGGTGTAGGCAGTCCCAGCCGCCAGCGGGACGAGCGTGGCGAAGAAGACGAGGCTCCGGTGGACGCCCGTGCTGTCGAGCGTCCCCGTCAGGAGCCGATACAACAGGTAGATCCAGAGCCCGCCGATCGCGACGGCCGGGAGCAGGAGGGCGACCGTTTCGAGCCCCGGTCGGGGCACGGCCAGCGAGAGTCGGCCAGCCGTCAGCTGGGCGGCGAGGGTGGTCGGGGTCCACACAACGAGCACCGCGAGCAGGAGGGTCGGCAGGTTCCGGAGCATGAGTCGCGGGACTCCGGTCGAAAAGGTGATCTCCGGGCGCTCGCCGTTGTTCGGTTCCGAGACGGAATCGAACGGGATCACCGCACAGGAGCGATAGAAGGGGCCGCGGTCGTCGGTCCACCGTTCCCAGTACGAGACGTGTGCGTCAGCCGACTCCTCGTCCATGGTAGCACGAGTTCAATCGCGACACTAAGAGGTATCGACAGTTTTCCCGTCGTCGAGAACGAGGTACTGGACCGCTCTTTCTCGAGACGGACGTGTCTGACGCGGTCGTAGCTCCCTTTGCATGACAGCCAGGTCTCCCCATCGATCGTGGTCGGTCTCGACGTCAGTGGCAAAGGATGATACTCCAGAGTATGATACTCTAGAGTATCGTACTTTGAAGTACGATTATTTGGAGTATCTAAGATCCGCTTACTCGCGATCGTACTCGTCGAGAAAGGCCCGCGTCCGTGCGGCGACTTCGGACCGGAACTCGCTCCTGTCGACGGACGCGTCGCCGTGATACAGTCGCTTGTGTTCCTCCCTGACGATGTCTTCGAGGACCCGCTCGTAGAGCGCCTGGAACGTGACGGTGCGGTCGCGGTCCTCGAGTCTGGCCGCCAGTTTCCGGAGGCGGCGGTCGGTCGCGAACGTCCGCGCCAGTTCCGGCGCCGACCCGTCGACCGGGACCGTATCGTCGACTTCGCGAAAGTCTGGGTGGACGATCTTCGCGCGCTGGCCTCGCTTGTTCCGGACGACCACGCCCTCCGCCGGGCCGTCGTAGAACGCCGATTGGGGGATGGTGTACGAGTCGGGATCGAAATCCCGCGCGTTTCGCTCTCGCTCGATCACTGGGACCGGGTCGAGTCCGAGCCGGTCGAAAATCCGCTCGGCGGCGTCCGGTTGCAGGAAGCGCTCCTCGGTCGCTGACCACACGTCGAACCCGAGAACCGACGGGGTCCGCTCCCAGTCGTAGTCGATCGCGTGCCGGTGCATCGCCTCGCCGAAGAACACGACCGTCTCGACGTCGTCGACCGCCTCGCGGAGTGCGTCGCGGTCCAGATTCCGCTGGACGTGTCGAACGGCGTGGTTATAGGGCTCGGGGACTTCATCCGGGTCGTCGTACACGCGACTCCGATCGCCGAATCTGAGTCGCCCGGACTGGCGGAGTTGGAACCGGACGTTCGCCCCGTCGACCTTCTCGAGGAGCCAGAGGTGCCCGCTGTCGAAGAGCTCTGCAGGGGCGTTCGCGACCCGTGGAATCGACGGGAACTGCTTCACGTCTCCACTTCTCTCGCCCGGATGGTAATCGTTTCTCCCGATGGATCGGAGCGCGGACTGCGTCGCACGGCACGCTCGACGTCGAACTCCCTTTCTTCCGATGGATATCGGAAGATTACAGTGTCAAAATCACGACACAACCTCTCGTGTTCGGTGTGCTACCGTTCCTCGACGCTCCTCGATACGACTTCTCACACCACATACTGGCCCCGAATTCTCCGTCTCTGACGCCTCTATACTGCATATCGAGACATCAGCGGGACGGGCGCCCTATCGAGATGGTCTGGAATATATAGGATAAATAATATGATTCTTCCCATAGAGCTATCCCGGTTTGGCGGGATGAGAACGTATGGATATCGATTCCGAGGGCGACGGGACGACCCGTCACATCCGGATTCTACACGTCGACGACGACGCCGCGCTGGGAGACGTCGTGAAGCTCTTTCTCGAACGGGATTACGATCGCTTCGAGGTCGTCACGGAAACGAAGGCGCGTGACGGTCTCAGGCGGCTCGAGACCGACGACATCGATTGTATCGTCAGCGATTACGAGATGCCCCCGATGGACGGGCTCGAGTTTCTGGAGACGGTACGGGGGTCACACCCCGACATCCCGTTTTTGCTCTTCACGGGGAAGGGAAGCGAGGAGATCGCGAGCGAAGCGATCAGTCGGGGCGTGACCGATTACCTGCAGAAAGGAGTCGGGACGGACCAGTACGAGGTGCTGGGAAACCGGATCCGCAACAGCGTGCAGAGCTACCGAACCGAACACGAACTCGAGCGAAGCCGCGCGTTTCTGGACTGCGTACTGGACCTGAGTCCATCTGCCGTCGTCGTCCTCGATGGCGAGGGGAGCATCGTCCGGTCGAACAAACTCGCCGAGACCACGCTCGGACTCTCGAAGGCGGAGATCGCTGACCGGACGTTCGACGACACGGCGTGGACGATCGTCGACGAGGACGGTGATCCAGTTTCGGACGATGCGGTCCCGTTCAAACGGGTCGCTGCCACCGGCAAACCCCTCTACGACGTCGAACACGGCATCGAACGACCGGACGGCGAGATCGTCTGGCTCTCGATCAACGCCGCCCCGCTCCGGAGCGAGGACGGGCCGACGGAGCAAGTCGTCGCCGTCCTCTCGGACGAGTCGAATCGAAAGCTCAAGGAACACCACGAAGCGGAGACGATCCGGCAACTGGAGGGGCTGGGACGGGTCCTCTCACACGACCTGGGGAACGCGCTACAGATCGCACTGGGCCGCCTCGAGTTGGCGCGTGAGACGGGTTCCGATGACCATCTCACGGAAGTCCACGACTCGCTCGAACGGGCGATCGATATGCTGACCGACCTCACGAACGCCATCGAGGCCAGGAGCGTCGTGGACGGGATCACCACGGTCGACGCCGGCGCGATCTTCGCTCGGGCGTGGGAGACCCAGGAGACCACCGACGCGAGGAAAGACATCGCGGACGAGATCCGAATCGAGGCCGACGAGACGGCGCTGTTACGCATCTTCGAGAACCTGATCAGAAACGCCCTCGAACACAGTCCGGAGTCACCGACGGTCCGCGTCGGCGTACTCGCCAACGGGTTCTACGTCGAGGACGACGGCCCGGGCATTCCGAACGCGGACCGAGACCAGGCGTTCGAGCCTGGATTCACCTCGAAGGCGGACGGGAACGGGATGGGACTGCCGAGCATCCAGCAGATCGCGCTCGCACACGGCTGGGAAACGAAGATCACCGACGGCGAGACCGGCGGCGCCCGCTTCGAGTTCACCAACGTCGCCTGAGTCAGAACTCCTCCTTGGACCGGTCACGACGCGTGCACCCGCGGACACCCTGTTCCCTCCACCTCTAAGGGGATCGGAGACACAGTACGATCTGGACCTTCCGTCCTGAACGAATATGGAAACCGAAATCACACACCGACCCTCCTACGCGCACCTCGTCGTCTCGCTCGAAGCGGGCGAAACCGTCCTCGCCGAACCGGGCGCGATGGTCAGTCACACGCCCTCGGTCAGTATCGAGACGTCGTCGACGCGAGACGGCCTGTTGAGTTCCGCCAAGTCCATGCTCGGCGGCGAGTCGCTGTTCGCGAACGAGTTCACCGCCGAAGGCGAACCGGGGACGATCACGCTGGCGCCGCCCAAGCCCGGCGACGTCCGCGAGTACGACCTCTCCGAGGAGACGCTCTACGCCGTCGACGGCGCGTTCCTGGCGGCCGAACCGCCGGTCGACATCGACTCGGAGTTCGGCGGCCTGAAGTCGCTGCTGGCCGGCGCGAGCATCACGCCGCTGGCCCTGTCGGGTTCGGGTCGCGTCTTCCTCGAGGCCTTCGGCGGCATCGAGACCGTCGACCTGGATCACGGCGAGTCCTACGTCGTCGACAACGAGAACGTCGTCGCCTGGGAGGGCACCGTCGACTTCGACGCCCGACGCGTGGGCGACCTCAAGTCGACGTTGCTCAGCGGCGAGGGCCTCGTCATGGAGTTCACCGGCCCCGGATCCGTCTGGTACCAGACCCGCGGACTGGACTCGTTCGTCGACGCCATCGCCGGCGCGCTCCCGACCGGCGACGACAACGACGCGACGATCGAGTTCTGAGTTTTCGGGGGTTGCCGTCTCCCTTACCGGACCCGTTGCTGGACGCAGGTTGCATCGTCAGAATCGGTGTTGTTGGTCTTCGTGGTTGTAACGGCGCTCTCGGACTCTCTAGGGTCGTCCTGACGAGTCATAATCGATACGAGCATCCGCAAGGTAGTGGTGATAGTGGTTTGATTCGGAACTAGGAAGCCCATTGGTTATCGCCGTGTTCTGGAATCGAGCGGGAGCGACGTGCAGACGCCAGTCTAGCCGACGCGATACTTGGTTGCATCGGAATTTCGAGTGGTAAGGCAAACGCGTATTTTCATAATCGGTTTCCGTATGGTGATTGGATCCGATTATGAATTGTCTCGGACGCTCGAGGGATGTCTATCGTTCGATACGGATCCCTGGACCTGAACGCGCTCGCGGCTATTCGCACACGGGATCTCCCACGCGGATCGCGACCGTTGGATCTGCAGTCTTCATAGCTCGTTTTCTGCTGTTCTTGCGGGGCTGAAGACTGGTTATGATCGCCACGTGACGCCCGCTCGTTCTCCGAGGCAGGCGCTACAGAGATTAGCGATCCGTGGCCCAATTATGAGATTTCCACTTCCAGGAGGTAGCTCGACCGCATGATCTGGATATCACGTTGCGTCCATGACGAGGGCGGCGACCACGCTGGTTCTCTCACTGATGTTCCAGATGATGATACAGGTCGGCTGACGGCATCGCTGTGACTAACCAGTCCGTGTTGGGACAAGATGTATAATCGGCTTCGGGCGTTTATTGTGGCCCAGCCGTGTGCTAGAACTAGCTCTGCTGGTCACAGACGGTTATAACCGGCATCGAACGTCCGCAAGTAACGGGTTCGATGGAATCGAATCGGAACTAGAACTGCGAGAGTCGCTCGAGGCGTGATAGACTCGGCATAGAGATGGCGTGATCCACCTGTTTCTGCAACTGGGGACGACGTTCGTATCAAAGAAGCGTATTATCGTCCGGGCATTAAATTGTATAATTGGATTCAGTAATGCGATTAGGTCCGATTATACTTCTTATCTGGAAATTTACATTTACCGCATACCGGACCTGAATCCGGGGCGAGAGTCCTGCTCGACGTTGACGAGTGACGCCGTTCCCGCGATTCGATGCTGTCGGTGTTCTATCCAGTCTTCATGCCCGTTTCACACACATTCTAGCGGACTCTGAAGCCGATTATACACTTCGCTTGACGACCTGAGACGGCACGAGGATCCATATACCGCGTTCTCTCGGTAGCAAATCGATTATGAAACCACCGCCTTCAATCGAGATTCGTTCCTGGTACGATACTCTGAGTCACTCCACCAGGTCGATCCTGCTTCTCGTCCTCGTTGTGTTCCATCCCCTCCTGTGTCGACGGCCAGCGGGTGGGACTGGTCGGGACGTTTGCGTATCCGCTGAGTTTCGATTGCGGTGTCCCGCTCGTATCCTCGGTAGTGATGGCCGGAGAAGGCACTTATGGCTTCGGTTGGTCGATGCGGTGTGACTGACGATCGCGAGATACCCGCGCTACCAGCTCTGTGGATTCCGTCGTCTGACGGGGGCTACTCATCACTCGGTCCACAGAGCGAATAGCGAGCTTAACGGCGGGATACGAACCGTTTCGAAGCGCTCAGACCGTGTTCGGATCTCCACACAGCCGGTTTTCGGCCGCTAGAATACCCATTGTGGGCCATCTCGACTGGAACTGGGGGACGAGCAATTGCACTCTTGGCTGTCGACTATCGCCTCGAACCGGTGGGAATCACGCTTCAACGACGCTTATAGCGGCATCTGGTGACGGAACTGGAAATGGAAACGCGCACTGCTGACACTCGGATCTGGCCGAGTCGCTGTCCACACAGCGCCGACCTCTCGTGGTTTCACTCATCGTCGAAATTGCACCAATCACGCTGCACAAGCGCTCTCGTTCTCCACACGCCAAATTTGGCTTTAGAGCCCATCTATCGGCACTGTGTCCCATCCGGGGAGTGATCCGGGGTCGGTCTCCACGACTAGATCGGGTCACCACACGTCCCGCAGACTGTCTTTGTGCTCCATACTTGCGGCCAGAAACCGGCTGTGGTGATCAATGGGACTGCTTCAGACGTCATTTCGGGCTGACTGGCATCACTTCCGACGAAAACCGAAAATCGAGGCTGCTCGGGACCGTAGTGGATGACAGCCGGTCCGACCACACGCCGATCTCTGTTGATGGGTACCTTTCTCCGGAAACGAGGGTGACTTTGGCCTAAATCCTGTCTTGGCCCCGCACACAGCGATTCTGGTCACAGAGCTGGAATCGCGAGCTCGATTTCGTCAAATTGCGCGTGGCGAATGTACTTCGTCGCGAGGCGTCGTCCACACAGACGTGTTGCGTATTCACTACGACCTTCATGTCGGGTGGTTTTGCGGGACTTTTGTTCGGCCCGGTCACAACTGATCTGTTTTTGAGCGGTGGTACGAGCGGGGTGGCCGTGATGGAGAATCGGTGGAGAGGGCGAACGCCCTCGGGGCGCTCGCGCACGCTCGCCACCATCCCGTTCGCAGCGCTCACGGGAGGGGGTGTCGAGCACATGCGCTTCCTGCGGTCGCCGCAAGCGCCCCTCGCCCGTTCAGTCCGCCAGGGTCTGAATTGGTCAGGCGGCTGTGTGAGTGGCTAGCTGGTGAGCGGTGTGTGGGTGATTGATCGGCGGCGTGGGTGGATGGTCGGTGATCGACGACGGCTCGCCGCACCACGAGCGGCGGTTCCGATGAGAGCAGGTGTACCCTCGGCGCCAGGGGGCAAGCAGCTACTTGATTTCCAGTTTAAATATCCTCAACAAGCTTTTTACTGGAGCCTGCCAATCGGAGCGGCGTTTGGTGTAGCCCCGGTACTCGACACCGGCGACGTACGGCGCGCTGGCGGTGATCGACGGGTGGGACGTGACTGTTTCTTCGTTAGTCTGGACAGATACATTCTCGTGGATCCAGCACGGATGCCACACGGTCTCCCGAGGTTCGTAGGTGTCCTGTAGTGCGGTCCGCAGGACGGTTTCGACGTCCGGCAAGACTTTGGTTTTCCCAGCGCCGACGAGATTGCGGGTCGACATATTCGGTCGCCCGTTACTGACGAGAACTTACCCCACGACGGGTTGTTGGACCGAGCCGGTGAGATTGTGTCGCAGTCTGTTCTGCGTGGCGTCCTGAAAGCCCGTCACAAGCATGTCCGTCACTCGGTTGACCGATTTTGGTACCAGTGGCGCCTTTATCGGACGGATCCCGATGTACGGCCGTCCCGACATCTGGTCCGGGTGTATCGGTAGGTCGGCAGTTTTCCCCTCTAATTTGGTTTGTTCTTGAGCAGACGCCTCCGTCGATTCGCCTGCTGAGTAAAGGGCCGTAAGTCTAGTCTCTTGAGCCAAAATCACCTTCCCCCGTTGCTTAATTTCACTCCCGAAAGGGGGATATTGATGGTGTTGATACAGTAACTGATGAGCTTCTGTCTGCTCACCTCGCAGTGTTTATGAACGGCGCCGGTACAAGGACAGACAATGAGTGAGACCGAGGAAATCGGTCGTCGACAGCAACTCCGTGCGCTGATACGAGTTGCCAGATACAGACCGGTTCTTACTGTGGCAATTATCGTCGGCGGTGTCTTCGCTGCGCTGCTAGAAGGCGTCGGCCTGAGTTTTATCTTGCCGATCGTCGATATCGTACAATCTCCTGGTGATCCGGCCCAGCAGGCAGATGGCGTGATGGGTCTGTTCGTATCGGCCTACCAGATTCTCGGGATTCCGTTTACGCTTGGCTCTGTCGTCATCGGTGTCAGTCTCGTCCTTACAGTCAGGTGGACGCTGACGTTTGTGGTCCGATGGCTGCGGGAAGCGCTCGTAGTGGACTACACACGTGAAATTCAGACGCAGTCGTTCGATAACGCGCTCGATGCGAAAATAGAGTATTTCGACCGTGAGGGTTCTGACGACATACTCAATGCCATCGTCACACAGGCAGAATATGCCGGACGGGTGATCCGATTCGTGGTTAATTTCGTCGAACAGGGATTTCTGGTACTAATGTATCTCGGAATCGCGTTCGTGTTGGCTCCCGTTCTTACGCTGTTCGCGCTCGTGTTTCTCGGTGGATTCTCGGTCCTGTTCCGGTACGTCGTCGAGCCGGGATACGAACTCGGCGACAAAGTCGCGGACGCGAACGAACGAGTCCAGCAGGCTGCTCAGGCAGGGACCCAAGGGATTCGGGATACGAAACTCTTCGGCTTGAAGCAGGAGTTATTCGACGACTTTCTAGACGCCGTAGACCAATACGCCCAAGCGGGGATTAGACAACAACGCAATCAGCAAGCTATCCAAAACTTCTACAATCTCTTGACAGCAGTCTCCGTATTCATACTCATCTATATGGCAATCACGTTCGCCCAAATGTCTCTTGGGGCGCTCGGTATCTTTTTGTTCGCGATGTTTAGACTTGGCCCGAAGGCGAGTGGCCTGAACTCGAAGTTGTATCAGATCGAGAACAACCTTCCCCACTTAGTCAGGACACAGGAATTTATCGATGAACTTGAGCGTAATAGCGAATCGGTAGCTGATTCCGAACCCGTACCCGACGAAGTCCGGGAGGTTGAGTTCGATGAGGTTCGGTTCTCTTACCGGGGTCAGGAGGAGACCGCATTAGCAGGTGTGTCCTTTAGGTTTGAGAAGGGTGAGTTCATCGGCTTTGTTGGCCAGTCTGGCGCCGGCAAGTCGACAATCGTCTCGATGCTGGCTCGGATGTACGAACTGGAATCCGGAGAGATCCGAGCTAACGGTCGATCGATTCACGAGATGGACATTGATGATTGGCGGTCGCGGATCGCCGTCGTCAGACAAGATCCGTTCATCTTCAACGATACGCTCCGGTACAACCTTACCATCGGAAACCGGGCTGTCTCGCAACAGAAACTCGGCCGGGTCTGCCGTATCGCCAAAGTCGACGAGTTCTTCGACGATCTTCCGAACGGATACGACACACAGCTCGGCGACGACGGCGTTCGTCTCTCTGGAGGGCAGAGACAACGTGTCGCCCTTGCGCGGGCGTTACTGAAAGACGCCGATGTGCTTGTTTTAGACGAAGCCACAAGTGACCTCGACTCGAGTCTGGAAAAAGAGGTTCAAGAGTCTATCGAGAGTATGGACCGAGATTACGCGATGGTTGGCATTGCGCATCGGCTCTCGACGGTGCAGAACGCCGACCGTATCTACACCGTCGACCAGGGAACGATTATAGAGACAGGAGATCATGAGGAACTCATCACAAATGACGGACAGTACGCCAAGTTGTACGCGTTACAATCCCGAAGCGAGTGAGCCGAATCAAGTCAAAAACACATCATAAAAGGAGAGCGTGAATTTAAGTAAGGTGCTGCCTAGGTGTCGAAATGATGACCCGTAATATAGTTGTATGTCTCACTAGCCGTGGAAATTACGCTCGTATTGGGACTGTTCTCCACGAACTGGAAGCTGATCCAGAAATCGATCTGGACATTGTCGTCGCAGGGGCGTCGATGCTGCGAAAGTACGGGACGCTCTCCGAAATTCTTCGCGAAGATGGACTCGAAATATCTCAAGAACTCTATAACGTCATCGAAGGTGGTAATCCGGTCAGTTCGGCGAAGACGACAGGGCTTGGGATTGTGGAGTTCACGAACGTCCTGAGTAACATCGATCCAGATGGTGTCGTCACGATTGCCGACAGGTACGAGACGATGGCAATCACACTATCTGCATCGTATCTCAACATTCCCGTGCTTCACACGCAAGGCGGAGAGATTACTGGGTCTATCGACGAACGTGTCCGCCACGCGACGACGAAGTTCGCCGATTATCATTTCGTCTCTACCGAACGTAGCGCCGAGATCGTCAATAGACTGGGAGAATACGAGGAGCGCATATTCAATACTGGTTGTCCGTCTATGGATCTCGCAGCGGAAATCCAGGACATCGGCGATTCGATGTACGACCCACAGGATCAATACGGTGGTGTCGGTTCCGATGTAGATGTCACAGATGATTACCTCGTTGTACAGTATCACCCCGTTGTCACGGAGTACGAGTCCGAATACGACAAGACGTGGGAACTGATCAACGCGATAGACGAACTTGAGGTGCAAGCATTCTGGTTCTGGCCCAACATGGACGCTGGGACGGATCAGGTCTCCAAAGCAATCCGGGAGTATCGGAACATTCGCGACCCCGACGACGTCCGGTTCTTCATCAACCTTCGACCGCGAGACTATCTGACGTTGGTAAACAATTCAGCGTGTCTGGTCGGCAACTCGAGCGTCGGTATTCGAGAATGCTCGTTCCTCGGGCAGCCGTCGGTCAATATCGGCGACCGTCAGAAACATCGTGAACGTGCTGAAAACGTCACCGATGTCGATTGTGAGACGGACGCTATTCGGGAAGCGGTCCGGGAACAGATTGCTGTCGACGAGTACTCTTCATCTTCTCTGTACGGTACCGGTGACGCTGGCGAAAAGATTTGCAAACGGATCAAGGAGATCGACCTCGAAATGAAGGGGTCGATGGATCCCAATCTCCTCGGAGTTTCCGAACCGGCTCTCCCTTACCAGTGAGAATGTCTAGTGACACCGCCCTCGGTCTGATTCCCGCCCGTGGTGGATCGAAGGGTGTCCCAGGAAAGAACGTCAAAGAGCTTGCCGGGGACCCGCTGATCGCGCACACCATCCGCGCAGCACGCAACTCACGGCTAGACGCCGTAGTCGTCTCGACCGACGACGAGGAAACCGAAGGTGTCGCAGAGGACTACGGAGCCGAGGTACCGTTTCTACGACCGGACCACCTCGCGACAGATGAGGCCGCGATGGAGCCTGTTATTGAGCATGCGATCGAGTTCGTGACGTCCGAGTGGGAGCGGAAATGTGATCCCGATACGGTTGTGCTCTTACAGCCGACGTCGCCGTTGCGGACCGCTGCGGATATCAATGGGGCCCTCGATCGATATCGGGACACAGACGCCAACTCATTGGTCTCGACTTACGAAGACCACAGTTATCGCTGGGAACGAACCAGTGACGGTGCAGTCAGGAAGAACTACGCCGGTGACCGAAAACGACGACAGGATAAGCAGCCGGAGTACGTCGAAAACGGTGCAATATACATCGCCGATTGCGACGGGTTCCGCAGGACGGCCGATTTACAGGTCGGGACGACGGAACTGTACGTGATGGACCAACGGTCATCCGTCGACATCGACACCGAGTTCGACTTCTGGCTCGCGGAACGATTACTGGAGTACGAGGACAAGTGAGATGACGACGCTCGACATCAACGGACTGACGATCGGTGGCGACGCTCGGCCCTACATTATTGCGGAAGCAGGGACGAACTTCCGTGGCGACGTAACACTCGGAAAGCGATTCATCGAAGAAGCGGCGAAAGCGGGCGCAGATGCAGTCAAGTTCCAGACACACATCCGGGACGCGGAGATGTCCGAGCCCGGCATGCAGGAACTCGGATTCGGCGATCTCTACGAACGGCTGCGAGAACAGGAGCTGAGTCTTGACGAGCATCGCGAGCTTCAGGCCCACTGTGCAGACAACGGTGTCGACTTCCTCTCGACGCCGTTCTCGGTCGAGGGCGTATCGAGGCTGGCCGAACTTGAGCCACCAGCGGTCAAGATTGGGTCAGGTGAATTGACGAACTACCATCTGCTGGATGCGGCGGCGGCAACAGGAAAACCGCTCCTGATCTCTACGGGAATGAGCGATTCGGACGAGGTCCGCGATGCCTGTTCGTTCGTCGCCGACCGAACCGACCAGTTTGCCCTCTTCTACTGCGTTTCGGCGTATCCGACGGCGACGTCGGACCTGAATCTCGACCAGATCGAGGAGATGCAGTCGGAGTTCGGGGTGCCCGTCGGCTTCTCCGACCATTCGACTGGTATCGAGGCAGCCGCCGTGGCAATGGCTCGCGGTGCGGACATCGTCGAGAAACACTTCACCATCGACAGACGACTCCCCGGCGGTGATCAGGAGGTGTCCATCGAGCCAGACGAACTGGCGGCGCTCGTGGACTACGCCGACCTCGTAGACGAGACGCGCGGTCTGGACGAAGGGCTGCTTCCCGAGGAACGCTCTATCAAGGAGTGGGCCAACCACAGCGTCGTCGCGACTGAACGAATCGAAGAAGGGGACGAACTGACCGAACGGAACGTCACGACGAAACGCCCCGGGACGGGTATTCCTGCGTCGGAGTTCTTCGACGTACTCGGTAAGACGGTAATTCGGGATATCGAACCGGACACGGTACTCCAGCCTGACGATCTGCGTCGCGAATAATCATCACTACCCGAGGCCCTCTATCGATTAAACGCCAACAATAACGACCGTCGTTATTCACTCATTTCGGAATACTCCCTACCATCAGCCCAAAGTCATATACGAACTCGAACAGTACAACTCCCAGATGGCCGTAGAGAAGCTGTCGAAAGCACTGACAATATACGACGAAAACGGCTTTTGGCAATTGGTTTCACGAACTTACCGGCATCTGCGATATCTGATTCGAACGCACGTTCTGTTCAGGTACTACTCTCTCAGGGGCTCTTGGCCGGTGCGTATTGGGGACTCTTCGTATTCGCTTACGACCCCATCAACTGCGGAGATGACCGAGATCACGTACTGCACTCGAAACGAAGCGTGGATTCTCGACGCCATCGAGGACGAACTGCAATCCGGTGACGTGTTCTGGGACGTCGGTGCGAACATCGGAATATATTCGCTGTTGGCTGGGACGAACTCGGCGGACGTGTCTGTGGTGAGTTTCGAACCGTACCCACCGAACGCTGCCTCACTCCGGCGTAATCTCGACTACAACGATATCTCAGCGACCGTCGTAGAGAAAGCACTCGGCGACACTCGTGGCACGATCGGATTCGACATCACCTCCGAAGAAGGGGTCGACGGGTCCGCCGCTGTCGATAGCGGTGCCGAATCGCCGTGCGAGGTCGTCCCTGGTGACTCGCTCGTTCACGACGACGGCATCGCTCCACCCGACGTGCTGAAGATAGACGTCGAAGGTGCGGAACTGGACGTCTTGGACGGTCTGGCGGAGACGCTATCGAGCGGCAACTGTCGGACAATTTACTGTGAAGTACACCTCTCGTCGAGTGATCGGCCGTCGATCGAAGACTTCGGGGGATCGTTCGACGAATTGAAACGGACGCTACGGACGCACGGATACGAGTTGTCGATCACTGACCGAGACAACGAGAAACACGTTCTCGCACGGCGATCGCAGTAGTGATGGAGCAGTTGATGATCGCTATCGACTCGGATGTATCACTGGCGCCGTAGCGCCAGACGCTACACACTCCACATTCGGGAAAAGAGCTCGCCGGCCACGCTGGTGCACCGAGCCACCGTTCGAATCTACGGACCTCATCCCGAGAAACAACGATCAGGTCCGTTTCCGTCGACGAATCTGCTAGAGATTGTATGTATTTAAGCCCACGCTCTCTCTTAATAGGGACAGAACACGTTTCACTTAACCAATCCGTTGAATTGGCTCCATTTCGCTCAAATCCTCGGTCCTCCGTAATCGACTGGAGGAACACATCGTTGGCACAGAACGATCAGATGGCTGAATGTATGTCTTGGCATACGATACTGGTAACGACTTGGACAACGAGTTCATAACTCCTATTTATTATCAACGAACCCGGGAATGTAGCTAGCGAGCGATGAATTGTTCCAGTTGTTAGATCCCTTGAACGTGTTTCTAAACGCCGGTATTGCGAGAATATGCGGTGCTTTTAATAGCTGACTCTCCTCTCTTATCAGTTAATGAAACCGAATATTCTGCTGATCGTTATGGATAGTGTCCGCGCCCACAATCTAAGTCTCTACGGTCACGAGCACGACACGACTCCGTTTCTTCGCGAATTCAGCGATCGCGCGACGGTTTATACACAGGCTCGCGCCCCAGGGACGTTCTCATTGACGAGTCACGCGAGCATGTTTACAGGACATCATGTCGTAGAACATCGCGTCCCAAGCAGGAAATACGGTCTGGAACCTGGCCACACCATTTGGGACGAACTCCGGAATGAATACGGATACGAGACTGGTGTCTTTTCACAAAATACGTTCATTACTGATGAGGCGTTTGGCCTTGCATCGGGGTTTGAAACGAGGAACAACGGACCACCACTCCCAGACGATCTCCCCTTCCCGGAAGCACTCGACTTCAGGGGTATCAGTGGTGGCAATTATGCCGGCTCCTTCCGCAAGGCCGTGACGAGTAACCATCCCGTACGCTCACTCCTGAATGGGGTCGCGACGGTGGTACCCTCCCAGTATCTTCCTGACGGAGCGAAAGCCAGACGCGGTAATACTGCGGACGTCTACACCGATTATTTCCTCGACTGGCACGACGATCGAGATCAGCAGTGGGCTGCCTGTCTCAACTTCATGGACGCTCACGCGCGATACCTACCCAAAGCTAAACACGACAAGTGGGGGAATGAATGGGTTCGCCAGAAAGCTCGCCAGTACGATTCTTGGACGTGTTATACAGACACGGAGGCCTGGTCGGAAGTGGCGGCCTTGGAGGCAATGTACGATGGCGCGATACATCAGGTCGATGCCCAATTAGAGCGGTTGCTAACTGAATTGGAGAACCGAGGCAATCTCGATGAGACGCTCGTCGTGATCACGAGTGACCACGGGGAAACGTTCGGGGAACAAAGTCTCGTTCGACCTGGGGTCAGATTGACGACACACGGAATCGGCATCCACGAAACGTTACTGCACGTTCCACTCGTCACGAAACATCCCAATCAAACTGAGGGAGCCGTGATCGAGGATCTGTCCACTTTGACGGCATTCCCGGCGGCGGTTCGTTCGGCGGTTGAAGGCGAGGGAGATCGGGAGCGGTTCTGTCCAGACGGTCCTGTCCTCGCTACCTCGACGAACATCGATTATAAGGACAAGCGTGAACTCAAGGAAATTGGTATAAATGACTTCGAGAAGTTCGAAGATTGGGCTCACGCGATTTATACGAAGGTTGACAACTCCATACAGAAACACGCAACGTGGGGCGATGACGCGGCGACGATTTCGCTCCCGGACGGGTTCTGGCCCTTCAAACTGTCTTCTAGAGGGGACGATCGAGTGAATCGCTTCCTCGAAATGTTCGAGGACGCCGGGCTCTGTATCGACCTCGATGGTGACGTTGACGATGAGACAGTCCAACAGTTACAGGATCTAGGATATTTTTGAGTCAGAGAAACGGAATCCGTCGGTCTGCATAACCCAAACATCCAAATAATTTCCATTGCTACCGCCGTAAGGATGGGCAATGGCGCACTCGGAAAGATAGCGAACTGGACGCGTAAGGCGATAGATCGAATCAAAGAAGACGGTCTCGACGGACTTTATTGGGCGGTCATTAAGTTCTACGGGAAGTTTTTCATGAAGCGAGTCTCCGATGGGGTATTCAATTTCAGAGGTAGGCCGATTTACGAGCGCGACTGGGACGTACTGATTATCCTCGACGCCTGTCGTGCGGATTTCATGTCTGAGGTCAAAGGCGACTACCCGTTCGTGTCTGAAAACTCCACTATCTCGAATGCGAGCAATTCACGACTCTGGCACGAGCGTAACTTCAACTCCGTTTACAGCGACGAGATGGCACGAACGGTTCTCGTGAGCGGGAACACGTTCTCGGGGAGAGTATTATCCGATGAGGACTTTCTCCAGCTCGATCGTGTCTGGGAGTACGCCTGGGACGACGAGTATGGGGTCATGCCAGCGAGGCCTATTACCGATCGCGCGATCACTGCAGCAAGGAACCATGACCCGGACCGTCTGATCGTCCACTACATGCAACCTCACATGCCCCCAATCCCGTACGTGTCCGGAAACCACGGCGAAGACGAACCCATCGATGACCGGTGGTTGGACGCCTGGAAACACGTCCAGAACGGTGAGATATCGATCGACGAAGCATGGGGAGCACACGTCGAGAACCTCCGATACGTCCTTGATGACGTGGCACTCCTGCTAGAGAACATCGACGCCGAACGAGTCGCGATCTCTGCAGACCACGGCAACGCGTTCGGTGAACACGGCTTCTACCGACACCCGGGCCACATCCCGATCAGAGCCCTCCGGGAGGTTCCGTGGTGTATTACCTCAGCGACCGACACCGGGGAGTATGAGCCGCCGGAATACGACGTGGAAAGCCGCGGGAACGTCGAAGAGAAACTTGCTGCGCTCGGATATAAGTGAGGCGGATAAGCGTTAATAGGATCACGGGAGCTACCAGCAAAGGTGAAACGAATAGTCGTTCTCACTAGCTCGGAGCTGCGACACGACTTTCTTCGCAAAGCTATCGCACTTGCGGATGGAATCGATGTCGTTCGAACGTACTGTGAAGGGCTCTCCGGGACCACACTGGACAAGGTGAAGCAGGAGGGCGACGAGATTCAGGTTCGACATCTTGAAGCACGTGATCGGTCGGAACGTGACTTTTTCGGCCCGTTCGTAGATTTGGCTCCAGACGAATCCAATCCCAAATCAGTCGACAGAGGTGCGATCAACGATTCGGATGTCTTCGAGGAGATCACGAGCCTCGATCCGGATCTGCTGGTCGCCTATGGCTGTTCAATCGTCGAGGATCCACTCCTCTCGGCCTTTGAAGGTCGGTTTCTCAACGTACACCTCGGGTTGTCACCGTATTACCGGGGAACGGGAACGAATTTTTGGCCGCTGGTTAACGGTGAACCGGAGTTCGTCGGTGCGACGTTCATGCATCTCGACGATGGGATCGACACAGGAGAGGTGATCCACCAACTGAGAGCACGGATTCATCCCCGAGATTCGCCACACGAAATCGGAAATCGGCTCATTAGCGATGTCGCGACTGTCTATCCGGAAGTAATCAGAAAATTCGACGAGCTAGAACCGGTCGAAAACGTCCCGGAACCCGACGAGGCGAAATATTATGAGAAGTCAGACTACTCCACCGAGGCGACGCGAAAACTGTACGAGAACTTCGACTCCGGCCTCATCCCGGAGTACCTAGCGGAGCGCGAAGAACGGATCGAAGCCGCTCCAATCGTCGAAAATCCGGTTCTGGCTCAATGAAGGCGATAATGTATCACTACGTCCGGCCCCCCTCGAGTGACGGGAATTACTACTACCTCGATCTCTCGGATTTCCGTCGCCAACTCGACTACTTCGAATCTAATTACGGGTTTTTGGACCGCGAGTCCTTCGTCGAAGCTATCCGGACGGGTACCGATCCCGGAAACGATATCGTATTGACGTTCGATGATGGCCTCCGGGACCATTTCGACTGGGTCTATCCAGAACTCCGAAAACGTGGGTTATGGGGTATTTTCTACGTTCCGACCGGGCCATACGAAACGGGGTCTGTCCTAGATGTTCACAGGATTCATGGGTTACTCGGCCAGTTTCTCGGCTCGGAGGTTCTCGACGAACTGAAAGATATCGTTACATCTGACATGATTCCAGATCAACG
Source organism: Halorientalis sp. LT38 (assembly GCF_037031225.1). NCBI lineage: Archaea > Methanobacteriati > Methanobacteriota > Halobacteria > Halobacteriales > Haloarculaceae > Halorientalis > Halorientalis halophila. Next base: position 2,536,911 of record NZ_JAYEZN010000001.1, read on the forward strand.
CCGTCAGGATTTCCGGACATACACGTACGAATCCCAGGACAATACCGAAGCGACGACCAAAGTAAAACGGATACTCAATTACTATATCTCTTACGAGCATCGCTCTTCGGTCCTGAATACACTCGAAAATCGCTTGTCCGGTTCTACTCGTGACGTTCCGGACGTCTACGCATCACTCAGTCAGTTCGAAGAAATGCAAAACAACGGCATGATTATCGGTTCACATTCGGTTACTCATCGAGTGTTCTCAAAACTGGATCGAACGGAGCAGAAACGGGAGATTTTCGATTCGTTTTCTCTCCTCGGATCGGCCTTCGGTCGGTTGGATTTACGCACCTTCTGCTACCCGTATGGCGGCGACCACACGTACGACGATACGACGCTGTCACTCCTCAGCGACGCAGACTGTGAGTTCGCGTTCAGCGTTGAATCTCGGGACGTTACCGACGATGACTTGACGAACTTCAGAAACGAACTCCCACGCTACGATTGCAATGAGTTCCCACACGGTGAGGCTTCGGGTGGTGTCGTGTGACGAGTCCCCAGGAATGTGACGGGAATGCGGTGGCACTGATTCCGGCGCGGGGGGGATCGAAAGGAGTATACAATAAAAACGTCCGTGACGTCGGTGGAAAACCACTCATCGCGCACTCGATCGATGCCGCCCGCGAGGCCGATACAGTCGATTCCGTCGTCGTTTCCACTGAAGACCAGCAAATACAGGCGATCGCCACTCAATATGGTGCCCGAGTTCCGTTTTCACGGCCGCGACCGCTCGCTGCGGACGACACACCCATGGTGCCCGTCGTTAGGCACGCAATCGAAACGCTCCGGGCGGCAGGTGAAAATTACGATCAACTGATCTTGCTACAACCGCCGACACCGCTTCGGCGGCCGTTTCATATCGACGAAGCGGTGGTACGCTATCACAGAACAGGCGCCGACTCTCTGGTATCTGTGTGCCAATCTCGGCAGCCCCGATGGACTGAAACCGGGGGGAGTGCGCGCCGTCTGACAACAGACGCCGAATTCGTCGAAGTGGGTGCGGTCTATATCGTTGACGTCGACCGGTTTCGCTCCGAGATGGATCTGCAGGCCGGTGAGCCCGTACTCTACGAAATGGACCCTCGGTACCATCTCGACATCGACACGGAGGAAGAACTTCGGCTCGCCGACATCATCCTATCCGCGAATCGAGTGTAACTAACTTGCGTACTGTGCTCCGTTTTCGGGTTTATAGACCGAAAAGTCTATCCCGTAGATGGGAGGGCGGACATACTATGGCAATCGATTACCTCCGCCGCTACCTCAACGTTCGGTGGCTCCGCCCGGAAAACGTCATGTGGCGAACGGTCAGTTCTCGTGCGATGAGTGACTTCGAGTACGAAGAACCCTCACTTGACCTGGGATGCGGTGACGGAATAACGAGTTTCATTCGGGCGGGCGGCGATTTTGAAACGTCGTTCGACATCTTTACCGGGGTCGGGAATCTCGACGAATTCTTCGAGGACGAGGACATCTACGACGCCGCACCGGACACGTACGATCCGGATATATCTCAGCGTCCCAATTATTCTATCTCTGTCGGGCTGGATCACAAACAGGCTCTCCTGGACAAAGCCGCCAAACTGGATTTCTACGATGAACTACTCCAACACGACAACAACGAGCCACTCCCGTTTGACGACGGCGAGTTCAGGACTATTTTCAGCAACGCCGTGTACTGGGTCGAGAACGTGGACCTCCATCTCGAAGAGATATCTCGCGTCCTCGACGATTCTGGCGAAGCACTCCTCGTGCTACGTACCCCACACGTCCATCAGTTTCTGGACTATCTTCACGCTCGTGAAGACGTCCTCGGCGAAGAATTCGTCGACATGATCGACCGGGGCCGGTCGGAACACTATCCGAGTCTCCACACTGAAGAAGGGTGGGACAGGAAACTCGAAGCGGCCGGGCTCGAAATCAGCGAGAAGCGGTCCGTCATCAGTACGACGCACGCCGGGATCTGGGATGTCGGGCTTCGGCCGATCTCGCCCCTCACGATCAAAATGGCGAACGCGCTAGGAAACAGCCAACGACGAAAAATCAAGTCGGAGTGGATCGACCTGTGGGAGGAACTCTTAGAACCACTCTGTGAACCGATGTTCGAGCTGGAGAGGGACGACCCAGCGGCCGAAATTCTGTACTTTGTTACCCCGCAGTAGTCCACGATCGTCGACTCCTTCCTGGCCGTAAGGAGGCTCAGTGTGCCCTTTCGTCTAAATCGCGATACATCTCGTCGACGACGTTTTGGACCGTGTCCTCTTCCAGGACGAAATATTTGTTCACAAACGCTTTCTCGTCGTTTAGGATCGAATCGAGGTCCTCGACTCGTAACTCGGAGAAGAACGTCTCGACACTCTCCTCGGACTCGAGAACCGGGAACGGGCCGTGTCTGGCGTACAGCATATCGAGAATGAAGGGCTCCCAGAGGTTGATACACACGCACGGTGTCCCGGCGAGCACGGCTTCGATACCGATGTTCGAGTTGACCGTCAAGAGGAGATCGGCGGCGCCGAGTTCTGCCCAGAGGTTCGCATCAGTTACAGTCACAGTTACCGAATCGGTCCCCTTTACGTCACTGTAGAACTCCGGATCCTCTCCGGGGTGTACTTTAATGATCGCCCGCACTGGCACATCGAGCCTACCGAGGCCCGCGATCGCGAGCGAAACGAAGCGTTCTCGGACGGAATCGTCGTAAGTTTGCGTTCCAATTACGACGCGCAGTCGGTCGTCGATATCTTCACCTGGGTTATTGGAATCCACCCACGATCGCAAGTCTGTCAGGTACGGCCGGCCCGCTGGCTTCATGTTGTCGAATTCCTCCTGCGATCCAACATCGGGGACCGACTTTCGGAGATGATGTTCAGCGAGGGTCCCTGGGAAGAACCGGATTCGCTCCGATTGGATCGGAGCGAAGTGACCTGCTGTTACACTGTGTGGGATGTAATACGGAGTACATCCTCGGCGTTCGGCAGCGTTGAGGATTGCACGTCCCAGCATCGATCCCGTGCCGGTAGTGACCTGTTTGGAACCGAACCGTTCGATCGAATTCTCGATTTGAATTCCGACGAGGATACGCCGAAAGACGTCTGCCTGGTAAATTTGCGAGACAGTGTGCTGAATCGCCCGGGGTGAATTGATCCCCCACTCTCGCTGAAAGAAGTCATTCAGATCAGTAGCCAACTCCCGGCCCCGAACTTCCTGGGTCCAGACCCGTTTCAGAAAGGTGAGTTGTCGAACGATGTTACGCGGCGTCGAGAGTAGATTTGCCGGGATCGGATCGTAGGCATTCATCTCTGGCGTCGGATTCTTCAGGTACCAGACGATCGTTAGTGGCGTCGCGAGTACCACGTGGTCCCTGTCGAAGCGGTCGATTACCGGTTGCATACTCTCGAACCGGCCAACGGCTGGAACGAAAATCGTGTCAGCTTGTTCTGGAAGCGCAACGAGGGGGCGAAGTAACATAGACAGGACCTGATCGAGAAAGAACGGAACGAGTCCGGCGATCATCCAACAGAACGCGAGTAAATCCGTTCTATCTCGGGAATCCGGCGTCAACTGGGTTGAGATATCGTACTGTGATGCCACGTCTGCGACTATTTTCCGATCCGTTTCTGGAACGTTTTCGTGACAACGAATCGTCTCTACATCCTCCGATTTCACCCGGTCACTGAGTCGGCTGTGAAGAAACGCAACCCGCATCAGTGAACTATCACCCTCCGTAAGATGTGGAACGACGAAGTGTCGCCACATCGTTCGGTAGAGTGGAATCGGAGAGTCCGTCTCCGGTTCGTAGGCTGCGAGCGGATAGTAGTACTTGTCCCAATCGGCCATCGAAACGTCGGCTAGTTCGTCTGATATGACGAACCGCGTCGAGACGTCGTCGGATAGATCTTCGGGATCAACTGCAACCCGAAGAACGCCAGATCCGTCTGAATTAGCTGAAACCATACGATCTCACAGTCGTCGTTGGATTTGCATCACGTCGTTTTGCCATATAGCCTACGAACGGTATCCGAGTGCCTGTAACCGTTTTATTATATCACCGTCCCCGGAGCTGAAATCGGTATTCGGTTCGTAGTTGCCCGAATCGTCGGCGCTCGTCGTACACCAAGGGACCTCCCGGACGCACCGGAGCGGATACCGTCCATGGCCGTAGAACCCGTACTCCCCCATCGCGTTCCCGTGATCCGCACTCACCATGACTGTCTCCGCGGAGATGTTCTTGAGCAACAGCTCAACGTCTTTGAGGACGTATTCAAGGTTGGCTTTGTAAGCCTGCCAGACTTCGGATTTCGATACCGAACCCGCTCGTAGTTGGTGCCAAATCGAATCGGTCCATTCGCCCCCGACGTCGTCCAGATCAATCGCGGATCCGATATCGGGAACGGGCACCGATGGGAAGTGTGGTTGCATATAGTGGACGATCATCCGTTCGGGATCGAGTTCTCTGGCGGTCGAAATTGCTCGATCCGTGATCGGGCGCGCAGGGATAGTTCCGAGTTCGTCGTCCCAGGCGTACCGCCACACCTCGTCGAGATGGCCGAACGTTGTTTCGTCGGCACACTCGGACGAGAACGGGTTTCCGGTGACGTACGCTGTTTCGGCCATCTCGTCCCGATACTGGTTGGCGAAGTTCGTCTCCATCCAGGCCTTCGAGGTCCCATTAGTCGAGTAGATCGTGTCGAAGTCGGCGAGAAAATCGTAGTCATGTCGAACCTCGTCCAGTAAATCCACGCGACACGCATCCATTAGCACGAGAACGTCCCAGTCAGCAGTGAAAACCGGCGTCACGTCTGGTCCGAATCGGTCACCGAACCGACTTCCGAGGAGCAACCGATCGTAGAGCATTACGCCGGCCCATGAGAGGCCAGAGAGGCCGTCAGTCCGTATTCTAGACCCCGTCCGGGAGAGAAAACCGGGGAGTTTCTGCAACATGTTCTGTGTGACTTCGGGTGCGAATATAAATGATCCCCTACTCGTCGAATTCGTAACTAGCTCCGGATCGGGCAACTGCTGTGGTTGTGCGTCAGTTCGTGTTCGTGATGGTACACTTTTGTCCCGGCACGTCGTCCGACCAACCGCTCTATTTTAACCGTCCGCTTCTAGGACTGTTCATGGTCTCTGTCAGTGTCGTCATTCCGACGTTGGGTCGGACCGAACGCCTTCGTCGCGCTATCGAGAGCGTTACAGCGCAGACCGTGCTCCCCGATTCGATGATCGTCGTCGACGGATCCGACGACGGGGCAGCAAAGCCGCTCGTCTCAGATCAGAATCTCCCTTTTGATTGTACCTACACTCTCCAAGATGGCGACGGTGGCCCCTCTGAAGCTCGAAACATCGGTATCGAAGCCACTGACGCCGAATTAGTCGCCTTCCTCGACGACGACGATCATTGGCATCCGAAGAAACTCGAAACTCAACTGGACGCGTACGATCGACTCGGTGCTGGACTGATCTTCTGTGGTATCGAGAACGTCCGGCTCGACGGAACCGTCACGAACCGATCGTGTCCGACCGCTGCTCCGGACGCGAAATCGATCCTCGTAAACGACGGTATCGGATCGCCATCGGCTGTTCTCGTTCGTCGTGAAGACGCCGAAGCCGTCGGGGGCTTCGACGAAGCGTTCCCCGTGCGCGAGGACTGGGAGTTCTACGTTCGGCTCCTACAGGTGACCGAAGCTGCGGCAGTTCCCGAGCCGCTGGTGACGAAAGAGTACAACCCGGAAGGGCTGTCCAGAAACGTTGAGCTCGCCGAGCGGTACATCATGAAAATCCACGAGAAGCACCGTGAAAAGTACGACGCGGAACTGACGCGGAAGTTCAAGCGAAACAACCACTTCATCCTTGGCCGGCGATACGCGAAGGCTGGGAAGACGGCCCAGGCTCGATCCCACTTTTCGACGTCCCTCTCGAACGGATTCCAGGTGAAGACCGCCCTCTACCTGTTCGCTTCCTGTCTCGGTCCCTGGGGCTACGAGAGCATCCGGAAGATCTCGCGCCGACTTCGGGTCGGTCAGTCCGCGTAGCCGAGTTGCTCCAGTCGGTCAGAAACGACCTCACTCGCGACCGACTCGCGCTCGCCGGTCGGCTCTTCGGCGACAATCGCTCGTCGCTCCCCGGATTCGTGGACGTGCCACGGGACCTTCACGAGGTGTTCGGTGTAGGTCGCACGTGGATGGCCCCACTCGCGAACCGGGATCGGGAACGAGCGTTCGCCGACCATGTTTCCGTGGTCGGCCGTGACGACCGTCTTCCCGTCTATTTCGTTCAGGTACTGCTCGACGTGAGGGAGCGCCCGTGTCAGGTTGTCAGTGTAGAGTTCCCACACCTCCGCTCGATCAATCGACAGGTCACCGGTCATCAGTCGATTCCAGAGGTTGAGTCCCGCGTCGTCTGGGTTGTCCAGGTGATCCTTGTCGAAGTCGGTCTCGGCACCGAGAAACGGGTAGTGTGGTTGGACGTAGTGTGCGAGGATCCGCTTGTCGGGGTACTTTCTGGCGGCCTCGAGTGCGTATTCGGTCATCGTCTCGGGACGGACGGTCCCCGTTTCCGCATCCCAGTCGGTCTCACTCCAGACGTTGATCACCTCGTGGAACTGTGCGTCGATGCGGTCTCGATTCCGGTACAGTTGCGGGTTTGCCGTTACGTAAACGGTGTCGAGTAAATCGCGGCCGTCGAAGTTCGCGAGGAGAAACTCGGTGGTACTCGACCCTCTCGATATTCGATGTTCCAGCGTCCCTGGCAGGGTCGCGTGGTTCGCGAACATGTCGTAGCGGCACGCGTCGAGGATGAGGAGGCTGTCCCAGTCTTCCGCGAAAATATCGACACCGTCGGTGTTATACGATCGTCGATACAGTCGACGATGGTAGAGTCGGTTGAACTCCCGAAAGAAAAGCGTCGGGTTCTGTATTCCCCGTCGAAGTTGCGTGAGAGAGTACATGCCTCTTTTTGATCGGACGGGACACATGAAGACTCCTATCGTGACCGTCTACATCCCGGCCCCGCTCTACTCTGCATGAGGTGTCCTCGTCGAACCGGTGCTCACCTCGTCGGTTCCGATGCCTTGATCTTCACCGGAGTCGGTCGGCTTGATACCGTATCCGAAGGTGATGGCCGCGATCAGCGATGCGATACTGAAACCGAACAGCGTGTATCCTCGAAAGATCATCGAAACGGCGATCGCAGAGCAAAGCACGAGTGTCGTCAGATCACTCACCGAAAGCTCTCCGAACAGCCGAGAGAAGAGTGTTCGCCCGACGAGCATGAGGTACGCGATACCTCCGACGACCCCCGTCTCTACGAACACTCTGAGATACGAATTGTGGGGTGTGTATCCCGAATACTTCCCCGAAATAAATGGGGCCAAGAACTCTCCAGTTTCGCCAGCACCGTACCCGAACGTTGGCTGTTCGAGGATGGCGCGCACTCCCCCAGCCCAGATCACGGGCCGTCCGGTGACGTTTACATTCGTGATGAAACTCGGGCCCGGAATGTACCCGAACACGGCTAGTATCACGTAGATACCACTGATCCCGCCTAGAATGTATCCGGCTCTGAACGTTCGTTTCGTGCCCAACATGTACAGGCCAAACAGGCAAACGCCGGCGACGCCAGCGAGCATACTCGATCGACCGTGTGCCAGATACAGTCCTGACCCGTTGATCACCGTCAGCATCGCTGGCACTCGTCGATGAGTTTCGACGAATTCCCCGAGGGCAGTCAAAAATCCCAGCAGCGTCACGTACGACATCGTGTTCGGGTTCAGAAAGATCGAACTGACGACGTTGCGTCCGGCCGACGTGAACGGGATCGACTCGCCCCTGATGCTCACGACGTCGATCACCAGGAGTGTGTAACTATCGACGAACAGGGTAGGGAGGCCGATAACGACCAGCGCCGCAGATATTCTCGCGATGATTGCAAAGAAGCCCCGGCGAGTCACGACCTGCGGGATGAAAAATAGGTTCACCCCGGTCAGCAGAACGAACGGTGGAACACGGACCAGCGCCTCGGTGTTTATCGGTCCCTGAACGATGTCGACGAACAGGTGGCCGAGGTAGATCAGCCAGACGGACCCGAGCATGAGAAGGGCCCACCCCGGGACGGCGAGTCGCAGTTGCTGGCCGCTCGCGACGACGACGCAAGCAAAGACCAGATACGCGGCGAGGACGACGATGTAGGATACCGACGACGGCAGATATCCGGTGAACGGCAGCGCACTCGTTCCGACGACGAGTGCCAGTGCAGCCAACACCGGGGTCGGATCCGACTCTTCGACGGTCCCGCGGGGTTGTTCCGATTCGGAATGGTTCATCGAGTGTGCTGTTTCACTGCTCGGCTGTCATACGACGGTACAGGTCGACATACTCCGTCGTGGTGTGTTCGAGACTGAACTGTTCCTCGATACGGGTCGCTCCCTCTGCTCCGAGTTCGACACGTCGCGGTTCATCCTCGAGCAGTGACTGTAGAGCGTTCGCAAACTCGTCGGTATCCGTGGCGTCGACGAAGACGCCGGCGTCGCCGACCACCTCGTGGAGTATCGGGATATCGTTGACGACGACCGTCGTCCCCAGTGCCATCGCCTCCGCGACGGCGACGCCGAATCCTTCCGAGCAAGTCGGGAAGGCGAAGACGTCGAGTCGATCCATCACGGCGTGAACCTCGGCTCGCGTCGGCAGAAAGCCGGTGAAGAGGACGCGATCACGGATCTCTAGTCGCTCCGCGAGCCCCTCCAGTCGTTCCCGTTCGGGTCCGTCACCCACGACGACGAACTTGGCGTCGACGTCCGAGTCCTCGAGCCTCCTGGCCGCCCGGAGCAGTTCGTGAACCTGTTTGTGTGGGACCAGTCGACTCGCCGTGCCGACGAGAGGCCCGTCCGGGAGATCCGGTGGCGTTACCTCTCGCGCGCGTCGTATCTCGGCAAGGTCCACGCCGTTCGGGATGACGAGCTTCTCCGTCCCGGAGAGGCGTATCAACGCCGATTCGAGGTCATGGAAGCTCGCTGCCGTCACGTTCGACGGGCAGACGATGACGTCGTTGAGCCAGTTGGTACTCCCGTTGACGACGTTTTTGGCGAGTCCGAAGTCCTCGTGTGGATGATGCTGTGTGGAGAGGAGTGGAATCCCGAGTATTTTCACGAGGACTCTGACGATCGAGCCGGTGGCGTTCGGGTGGACGTGGACGAGGTCGGGATCACGCTCCTGGATCAGCTGAAGGAGCCGCACGTAGGGACGCGGATCTAGCTGTGATGACGCATCGAGGGAGTGTACGTCGACGCCGAAAGTTTCTTCGTCGGGTTCGAAGAATGCACAGACCTCCAGTGAGATGTCGGATGCGTCCATGTTGGCCGCGACCTCGAGTGGGATCGAAGCCTCTCCGGCTTCGTTCAGGACGACCAGCACGCAGATCCCATCGTCGGTCATCTATTGCAAGGCGGCGTTATATCGAGAGGGGCGACCGGAGCGTGTATGAAGCTGTCGTTCCGCTCGAACAGTAAAGATAACATGTAGCACCTGTTATCGACGGCAATGACCGAGACGATTGTCCTGGGTCTCGATGGTGCGACCTGGGACGTGTTGGATCCCCTCATCGAGGGTGGCGAGTTGCCCAACATCGCCGCCGTCCGGGACGAGGGATACTCGGGCGCACTCGAAAGCGTATACCCGCCGACGAGCGGACCGGCGTGGGCTTCGATGGCGACCGGGATGAACCCGGGGAAGACCGGTGTCTTCTACTTTCTGAACCGGACCGATCCCGACTCCTTCGAGTTCGAATCGATGAGTAGCCGCGATTTCGAGGGGCGGAGTTTCTGGGACGTACTCGGCCGAGAGGGAAAGTCGACGGGCGTGTTCAACTTCCCGATGCTCCACCCACCCTACGAGATGGAGGGGTACATGGTGAGTGGCTTCGGCGCGCCGAAAGAGGAGTTCACTTACCCGTCGGACCTCGCCGCGGAGCTCGAAGTTGTCGCCGGCGAGTACGAGATCAAGATCCCCTTCTCCGATCCGAAGTACGCCGGTCGCCCGGGGGAGCTGGCGACGACGCTGCTCGAGCACCTCGACGGTCGGGAAGCGGTGATCGATCACCTGCTGACCGAACGGCGAACTGACGTGTTCTGTGGGGTCGTCAGCGTCACCGACTGGATGCAACACTACTACTGGAAGTACGCCGACGATCGACACGTCCTGCACGACCCAGAGGGAATCGACGGCGAGTCACACTACCGCGAACTCTGGCGACGGGTCGACGACCTCGTCGGGACGGTCCACCGGATCGCACGAGAGCGCAATGCGACGCTACTGCTCATCTCCGATCACGGTTTCGGTCCCTTCGACGGGACCTTCTACGTGAACGACTGGCTCGAAGCCGAGGGTTTTCGCGTCCCGGCCAAACAGTCAAAGCTCGGCCGGGCGCGGGACCTGCTGTTCCCGCACGTGCGCCGAATCGCCGAGCCGGTCGTCGAACGCGTTCCGGTCCTGAACGACCTAGCGACGTCCGTCGGCCGGTCGATGAAACCGACACCGACCGAAACCGTCGATATCGACCGCAGCATCGCCTGTGCGACCGACAAGGGGTTCATCCATATGCTCTCGGACGACCCGGCCGACCGGGAGCGGGTCGTCGACGCACTCGGCGGGCTGTTCGAGGATCACGACCTCGAGTACGAAATATTCGCGCCCGAGGACCTCTACGCGGGGCCGGCGATCGACCTGGCGCCCGATATCCTCTACACCATCGAGGACTTCGAGTATGCGCTCCAGGCCAACCGGTCGCCGACCGACGAGGTGCTGATCGAACGACCGCCTTCGCCGTCGCGTAGCGGCGGGCACAAGCGGGATGGGATCTTCGTCGTCGCCGGTGAGGGCGCCGCTTCAGGGAGCGGTGCCAGGGCGTCCCTGCTGGATATCGCACCGACCATCCTGTATTCCCAGAACGTTCCGATCCCGACCGGGATGGATGGCGATGTTATCAAGGACGCCTTCGAACCTGCCTATCGGGACGACCGCGAGATCGAGTTCCGTGAGTACGGGATCGTGGAACCGTCCGGTGGCCGCGGCGGTGACGCAGACGCAGTCCGGGAACACCTCGAAGACCTCGGCTACGTCTGAGCGACGGGGTCGAGTACCGTTCCGTCCATGTCGTCGGGAACGGGCAGATCGAACAATCGCAGGATCGTCGGCGCGAGGTCGTAGATCTCGGCATCGACCCGCGCTCCGCGTTCGGTGTCGTCAGCGAGGACGTACAGTCCCTGGCGAGCGTTGTTGCCGCGCCACTCGGACTCGCCGAACAGCGTCCGTTTGCCGATCCCACCTTTGTTGTGATAGCGGGGCGCGTCGAGTGCGACCAGGTCGGGCGCGTCGTCCAGATAGGGGCCCTCGTAGATCTCTTCTCGTTTGAACACCTGCTGGACAGGATGCTGGCCGGTTTCGTCGTCTTCGAGCGCTTCGAGTTCTCTGATCAACTCCTCGCGGAACCCCTCGTAGGTCTCAGCGTCCATCTCCGCATCGTGGACGTAGAGCGGCCCCTGTGCGAGACCGACCGCGCGGGTCTCGTCCCAGTCGATCTTGTCGAAGATCGCGGTGCCCTCTGTCTCACCGAACTGGCCCGAGGAGTCGGGGATGTGCTGTGCAATCGACCTGAGAAACCCGACGTTGCTCAGCCGTTTCCGGAGCCCGACTCGATCCAGTGCACCACGGATATTGTCCCGTGTCACCCCGTAGTCTGCCAGCCGCTCGAACGGTGATCGGTTGCGGCTGAGGTATCCCTCCCGATCCAACCAGCTATTGACGTAGAACTGTTTGTCCATCTCGCTGGTCCCGTGATCGGAGTGGATGACCACGGTCTCGAACTGTTCGGCGAGCGTTCCCACGTGTTCGTCGATAACCTGCCAGGCCCGCTTCGTCGGTTCGCCGTCGTAGAAGAGGTGCTGGAGCGGACCGTTGATCTCGAAGGTACACACCTGCAGGAAGTCGACCTCGTACTCCTCGAAGAGGTGCTCGGCGACGGCGAAGTCGCGATCGATCTGTTCGATGCTCTCCTCGACGAACTGTTCTTTCGAGCCCTCCTCGACGGTACTGGGGTAGGTCGGCCGGGGCGTGTAATCGAACTCCGTCTTCAGCTCGTTTTCTACCGACTGGGGGCGTGCGAACCCCTCGTCTGGGACGCCGGGACCGCCCGCAACCATGAATCCGTCCAGGGACTTCGGTGGATACGTCAGCGGCATCCCGACGACGCCCGTCGAAATTCCGTGATCGTTCAGCAGATCCCACAGCTCAGGTTCGGTGAAATCCCTGGCGGTCGGAATCGTGGACTCCTGCCGGTCGAGATCCAGATTCTCCCACCAGAAGACGCCGAGCTTCCCGGGATTCTTTCCCGTCGAGTAGCACTTCCAGGCCGGGCAGGTGACTGGCGGGACGCACGATTCGAGGTCGCCCCAGACGCCCTCGTCTCGCAACCGGGCGATGTTGGGCAACTGGCCGTCGTCGATCCACTGGTCGACCAACGGCCAGCAGGCCCCGTCGATGGCGACCGCCAGGACGTCACCCTCGGTCATATCCGTGTCTCTCGAACCAGTGGTTTATAATCTGCCGTATTCGCCGGCTTCATCCGTAGCGCTTGTACAGCGTCCGAGCGTTGCTGTACACCCACCAGAGGGGCGATTGCCCACGCTCCCAGGTAAGGATCGGGAGGGCCGTTCCGCCGTACTGGTGTTTGTACGAGAACAGTCCGTCCTCGAGATTCGAGGGTGTCGGTCCGAAGTCGTACGTTCGAAATCCTTCCTCCTGTGCCCACTGCATCGTGTGTTCGTGGATGAGCTCCGACGGATAGTACTCGAAGTCGGCCGCGCTGACTGCGGAGAACTCGTGTCGAACGGTGGCCTGTGACTCGTCGAGAAGGTACAGGTGCTGGCCGACGGTATTGCCGTCGATTTCGGCGGCGACGACCCGGACCGCATCTTCCAGCCGATCCGCAATCTCACGGAATATCTCGACGGGTTGTGGTTCGGCCCCAACGCGCTCCATCGTCTCCACGTACGTCGAATGAAACGATCGGAGCACGTCTGCTGTCGGTGACTGAACGACGACCGCCGCGTCGTTCTCTCTGGCTTTCCGAAGGCTGTACCGACGGTCCTTGTGCATGTCGCCGAGGATGTCGTCGTACTCCCGACCGAGATCGACGACCGGCCGACAACGCGAGACGTTCGGCGTGTAGCCTCGTGCCTCGAACTGCTCGGCGTAGCGGACGTAGTCTACGTCGGGCGCACTGACGTAGTGGGAGAGCACCGTTCCCCCACACGCTTCCTCGAGACGATCGAGCGCGAGTGCGAGCGCGTCCTGCTCTGGACCCGTCAGGACTGGGCCACCGAACCCTGGCCGCGTCGAGGCGAGTTCTCCGATCCGGTCGACCAGCGGGTCCGGAATCCGATCTCGAACGCCGCCCGGGAGACGAACGGGAGCGACGACGTTCGGGAACACACCGACCGGATTCCCGTCTTTCTCGACGACGACGTGTTTTCCTTCGAGATGTAGCCCTCGCTCGATCGCCTCGACCCACTCCGTTCGCTGATAGATACTGCCGCGGTCGGACTGCTCGACGACCTGATTCCACTGGTTGGCGTCGACCGCGTCGATAGAGTCGTAGACGGAAGCTGACAACTGAGACATCGTGTGCGGGTGCGGTGTTGGTGCTGTCGTAAGGGGGGGCTAAAACTGTTGGTTTCCCGGTGACCGGTCAGGGTTCGTTCGGGAGGAGTTCGGCGTACAACCTCCGGTAGGTCTCCTGTGCCGTGTCGATCTCGAACTTCTCGACTGAGCGGGCAGCGCGGTCGCCCATCGTCCGTCGAGTCTCCCCATCGGTGAGCAGCCGCCGCAATCGATCGGTCAGCGCCGCGACGTCTCCTGGCGTGACGAGATAGCCGGTCGCGCCGTCTTCGACTTGCTCCGGAATCCCGGCGATGTCGGTCGCAACGACCGGCGTTCCGGCCGCGAGCGCCTCCGTGATGACTCGCGGTGTCCCCTCCCGGTAGGAAGGGAGCACCAGCGCCTCCGAACTGGCCATCAGCTCCGGCACGTCGTCACGATACCCCAGCAGTTCGACTACGGCGTCGAGTCCCCGGGACTCCACGCGGTCGGCCAGATCGTCGGCCAGCGGCCCATCGCCCGCGACCAGCAACTCGAATTCGGCGTCGCTCCGGAGCCGGTCGACGGCATCGAGGAGGTCCAACAGCCCTTTGCCGTCCGCGAGCCGTCCCACGAACAGCAGCGTCGGTACGTCGCTCTCGCGGACCGGTATCGCCGACCGGAACCGGTCTAACTCGACGCCGTGATAGATGGTGTGGTACTGCTCCGGCGTACCGATTCCACGGTCGATATACGTCTGTCTGATGTGTTCGGACTTGACGATCAGCGCCGTGCAGTCTGTCGCTGCCAGTCGCTCCAGTCGGAGGATCGCGGCGTTGAGAAGTGGGTTCCGGTCTGCCGCGATCGGATCGCCGTGGATCTCGTGGATCACGACCGGTGTGTCGGCCAGTCGCGCCGCGAAACGGCCGATGATCCCTGCTTCGGTGCTGTGGGTGTGGAGGAGATCGATGCGCTCACGACGGAGATACCGGGCGACGGCACCGACGGCGACGACTGCCGTCACCGGGTTGTAGTGACGGATCGAGTCGAAGACGATGGTGTCGATTCCCCGCTCGGCGACAGACGCCAGTCGATCCGGGTCGTGTCCGGCACCGACACCGAGTCGAAGGTCGTAGGGCTCCGGCGCCATAGAAAGTGCCTCCAGTGTGTTGAGCGTGGTCTCTTCGGCCCCGCCGTGGAAGAATCGCGTGATGAGGTGGAGGACGCGTGGCTCACTCATCTATTCCCTCCGCCGTCCATCGACCGTCCCGGAATTGTCGTGCGATTTCGCCCAAGGGCAGGACCTCGATCCGTTCGGCCGCTCGTTCGCTCGCGGCGTACGTCAGGACGTCTTCGAGTGCCGTAAGCAATCGATCCGATTCCAGTGCCAGGTTGAACGGGTGAAACCAAAGGTGGAATATCTCGCCGGTCTCGGCCGCCCGGTCGATTCCCTTCTTTGCCCGGGTCACCTGCGACCGGTCGGGGGTGTACTGCCAGCCACCGTGGTAGGGCCGGAACACCTGCGAACCGGGGACCGCGACGAGTCCGTCGATGGGTCTCGGGGCCCCCACCGGCGGTGTGGCCATCCGGAACTCGGTCGCGAACCGGAGGCCCTTCCGTACCGCTGTCGGTAGCCTGGCCCGCTCGTACCACTGCAGATCCGGACTCCGGTACGTTTCGATGCCGTTGTCGGCCAGCACGGAACGGTAGCCGACGCGATTACGTGGATACACGAAGGAATCGGGCGACAGGCCCGCCTCCCGTGCCACCGAAAGAGCGCTTTCGATCTCACGTTCGGCGGCATCGCGGTTGCACTCGTTCTCGTCCAGAACCATGTGGGAGTAGCCGTGGAGACCGATCTCCTGGTCGGTCGAACACCCTTGGATCGTCTCCAGCACGTCCGGTGCGTACCAGAGGTCCCTATCGACGCCGGTCTGACAAGGTAAGGCCGCTTTCCAGTCGCCGACCCACTCGAACTGGGGGTCGATCATGTCGGCGTGGACCTGGGCGGTGGCGGAGCAGTCGTCGAGGAGATGTGCGACGAGTGCCCATGTCGCAGGAATCTCGTACTTGGCGAAGAGATTACACAGTCGATCGACGACCTCTCGTGTTCGGGTGTACGCTCGCTCGTGAGCTACGACGCCGACGGTGTCGAAACAACCCCATGCAAACTCCGTGTCCAGCGAGATCGTCACGACACCCGGCCGCTTCGACATGCTGTCTCCCTTGGGACACCCGCCATTTAACGCCTGAGGTTCCTGCCGTCGTGCTTAGTATTTTTACCCCCCGCCTTTGTTTGGACCCCTATGTCATCTTTCGTCGACAGTCTCTCGGATCGAACCCACTCTCTGATCGGGGCAATCATCGGTGGGTATTTTCTCCTCACCCGGTTGCCGACGTTGAGCGACGCCCTCGTCGGGTACTACCATCCCCGTCTCCCGGTTTTGAACGTTATCCTGTCGTACTCGTTTCTCGACTACGGATTAGGGACCTACGGCTTTGAGACCTACGCCGAGAGTAGCGGCGGCCTGCACCTTTTTTCGCTTCTCAGTGCCCCGTTTGTCGCTGCGTTTGGACCCCCAGGGACCCGAATCGTCGCCATCCTGTTGACCGGGCTGACAGTCGTCGTGACCTTTCTCACGGTTCGCCGACTCTACGATGAGCGGACGGCGTTACTCGCGGCTGCGATTCTGACAGTGAGCCCGATGTTCCAGTTTTTCGGGACGGCCGCTTTCCCGGAGGCTTTTGAAATATTCGCCGTCACCGTCGCCGTGTACGCCTTCGTTCGGTACCGTGACGATGCTGGCTACCCCTGGCTCGGCGTGAGCGTCATCTTTCTGATCGCCGGCATTCTCGACCACGCGTGGGCGGCACTCGTGTTCGCGCCACTGGCCGTCGTCACATTCGTGGACCGCAAGTACGCTGTGACCGTGCTGTACGGCGTCGCTACTGCTCTCTCGGCGGTCTTCGTCTATTATGTGACTAACATCTCCGGGAAGGGTTCTTCACTCGAAGCTTACAGCGTCTTCTATCGACCCGGGCCGCTCTTCGATCCGATGTTCTACATTGAGTTCTCGTACAATGCGCTCGGATTCGCTCTCTCGCCGGTGTTCGGTGTACTCGTGATCCCTTTCGCAGTGTACTACTTTCTGCAAAGGCGGCACCTCCTCGTTGCCTCGTGGGCAATTGCCGGTATTTCACCCGTCATACTGTTCCCGCGCGGTGCGTCTATTCACTTCTACTATCTCTGGGGGCTCCTCGTTCCCGGATCTATGTTACTTTCTGTTATGGTGTTTGATGTCGCCGAATGGGTAAGTGGGATCCGCAATCAGGTGACTACCGATCGGGCGGTACAGATCGGGGCGGTGGTCGTGCTCGGACTCGTGCTGGTCTCGTCATTAGTCGTCGGTCCGCTCGGACTCATTATGCCTCCACCAGCTGGCGCAGACCGACTTCTAGAGGGTACTTGTGTTCAGGAACAGATCGACAATCGGGGTATCATGAGCGACGACGTGGCCATCGTTACGTCGCTTGACGCGACGAAAGAGGAGTCGGGAGAGACGATCTACCTGCACGCCTATCTCATGTACGCGAGATTGTACATGAGAGCGCCCGATTCGCCTCAAGTATACCGGAACCTGACGGTGGCACGGGCGGACGGTCGTCCGCTCGTCGTCGATTTCAAAGGGACTTACGTGGAGGCCCAGAGCGAACGGGGGCCGTCACCAGTCGTCTACGCTCGAGAGAACGGCTCGTACACGCGGGTCTGCCTGGCCTAAATTGTCAGCGGACAGAGTAAACGACCGAGTTATTCCTCGCTCCGGGCGAAGCGGTTCGTCAGGTATCCCCATTCTCTGTACTGAGAAACCGAGAAGCGTCACTCGCGACGGCCCACAGCTGTCGAACGACGATCTTCACATCGAACCAAAAAGACTGTCGGCGGATGTACTCCACGTCGTACCGGAGTTTCTGCGCTGGTTCGTGGCCGGTCGCGTTGTTGATCTGAGCCAGGCCGGTGAGTCCCGGCTTGACGAACCAGCGACTCCGCCAGTCCTCGGCCCCGGAGGCCATGTCCGTGTCAAGTTCGGGCCGTTCCGGTCGAGGACCGACGACGCTCATGTGTCCCACCAGAATCGACCATAGCTGTGGGATCTCGTCGAGGTGGGTCTGCCGGAGTATCCGGCCGACTCGAGTGACGCGCGGATCGACACCTCCACTGTCTTCCTCGGAGAGTTTCGCGCCAGACTCCACCTCGGCTTCTGGGATCATGCTCCGGAACTTGTATACGGTGAATGTGTCGCCGAACTCGGCGGTCCGCTCCTGACTGTAGAGGATCGGGCCGGGGCTGTCCAATTTTACCGCGACTGCGATGGCCAGGATTACTGGCAAGAGCAGGAGCAACCCAATGGCCCCGAACGACACGTCGAACAGTCGCTTGATCACGTAATCCTGCCAGTCCCACGGATCGAGATCGACCTCGACGAGGTCGCCGCCGGCCAGCCCTGCAGTCAGCACGTCGTCGGCGTGTTCGCGGTGGACCATCGCCGTAACACCGCGATCGTAACAGGTGTCGAGCGTCCCGAAGAACTCAGCCCGATCCGTGTCGGCGAAGGCCAGAAGCGCAGTGTCGATCTCGTGTTTGACCAGCACTTCGTCCAGCCGCGAGAGTCCGCCTAGGTTCGAGAGTTCGTCCAGACGCGTCTCGACCGTTCCGCCGTCCGAGATCTCTGGTTCCCCCGTTACAGCTCCCCGATCGGTCTCGTACGACGACGGCGGCGAGACGTACCCGATCACTGGCAGCTCGGTCTCCTCCAGGATCGCCGCCATCGCCGTCGGGTCGTCGCCGACGATGATCGCTCGCGATCGTTCACTGGGCCGCCGCCGGATCGCGACCGCCCAGGCCGGCAGCCAGAGTAACAGGAAGCCGGTCGCCAACATCAGCGTCGCTCGCGGGACCCGATAGTTGTAGTCGAAATAGCCCAGCGCTGCCAGGCCGACCATCGCCAGCATGAGCCGCTTCTGGGTGAGCAGTATCGTGTCCAGTACGCGGCGGGGCCGCGGTTTGAAGAGCGGCCACATCGCGGCCAGCGTCACGAGCAGCGTCGTCGCGACGACCAGGATCAGCTCGCCGTTCGACAACACGGCCGGCGCTGGACCGCCGATATACGGCACGCGACTCAACGCGTTCTGAAGCAGTGGGTAGTTGACCAACCAGACAGCGAACGCGGTGAGCCCGGCAGTCCCGAGGACGCTCGCGACCCGGTACCGCCAGCCCGTAGCCATTAGCACTGATAACTCGACCGCCGGACATAAGGCCTACGACAGCCGTCATGCGAGCGTCTGACCGAGGTCGAAGGCCCGTTTCGACGCGTCGACTCGGGGATAACCTCTTACCCTCACCATACAGACACACGAACGTGTCACGGCTGTCGGGGTTTGCGCAGATCGAGAGCCAGGATCTGTCCGGGAGCGCTGCGCAGTGGCGGCACCGACTCGGCCAGGCCCTCTTCGGCGACCGTTACGGCGTCGTCCTCTTCCTCGGGACGCTCACCCTCCTCGCGACGTACTGGCGGGTCGGCGTCTTCATCACCGACAGTTACGCCATCGCAAACGGCCTCGTCAACGTCGCGGACGGTCACCTCGCGATCACGCGGATGGAGTACTCGATCACCCTCGGCTCCCAGCCCGGCCTCTGGTACGCCGACGGCGCTGTCTACGCCCGCAATTACACGCACATCTTCCTCTCGTTGCCCGTCTACTGGCTTCTAGAGGCCCTCACAGTCCTCTTCGACCTGCGGCTGGTCCTCGTGGCCGCATGGTCGGGCCTCCTCGTCCTCCTGTTCGACCGGGTCGGCCGCCTCACGAACCGCCACCGGTCGATCGCGACCACCGGCGCAGTATTCGCCCTTCTGGCCTTCCTCGCGAGCACACTCGTCGCCGCCCCGCTCCCCGATCGGTGGACGGCATTCCTCGCGCTGCAGGTGACGACGATGGCCGCAGTGGCGTTCACCGCCGTGGTCCTCTACAGAGTGCTGGCACACGCTCACGGACGCCGTGTCGGGCTCCTGTTCGGTGCGGCAGCCGGAGTCGCCTCGCCGATTGGGTTCTGGGCCTCACTCCCGAAACGCCACGCTCTCTCGGCGCTCGCGGTTGTCGCCGTCCTGGGAGCGTTCTACTTCAGCCGGGCGGCCGACACCCGTCGACGTGTGCTCGGCCTGCGGGCGCTCGCCTACGCCGTCGTGGCGCTGTTCGCGTGGCTCCACGCGCTGGAGGCGCTGGTGGTCTTCGCAGTTCTGATCCCGATAGACCTCGCGACGGCGCGCTCGAATCACCCGAAACACCTCGCGGTCGTCGGCGTCGTCTTCCTGGTCGCGCTCTCGCCTTTCCTCGCGACCAACGCGGCCATCAACGACAATCCGTTCCAGCCGCCCCGGTCGCTCGAAGGCTACTCCGGACAGGTCGACCCGCTCGCCATCGATGGCGGACAGAACGGTGGTGACGGAACCGCAACGCCGACACCGACACCAACTGCGACCGATACACCCACACGAAACGGGACCGGGACGACCAGCGAGACGCCGCCCGAGAACGCTACTAGGGGATCGACGGCTCCGGAGTCGCCGGACTCGGACTCCGCACCGGGGCCGATCGCCTTGCTCCTGGCCGCAATGACGGCCATTCTCGCGGTCGTCGTCGAGGGGAGTACCTGGGCGTTCGGCAAGGCGTGGTCCTACGTCGATCCCGGCCTCACGCTAGCCCAGGAGGAACCGGAGCGCCTCTACCGCATTTTCGTCAGGAGCGGCAGGATTCCGGAGTACGTCGACTACCATATGACCGACCACGAGGCGGTCGACCTCGCGCTGCTCGAAGTCGCACCGCTGCTCGGCGCCCTCCTCGGTGTCGTTGGGGCGAGTCTCCGGAACCTCCAGTCGATCTCCGCCGACGGCCTTCGCACCGCACTCGACCGGCCTACGCGCCAGACCGACTTGCTTGTGGTCGCCATGGTGGGCGCGCTCGCGCTGATGAACGTCGAGCGACTGCCGCGTCACACTCAGATCACCGCAAGATACCTCGCTCCCGTCGTCCCCCTGTTGCTGTACGGCGTCGCCCGCCTGAACTGCGTCCACCGCGTCCTCAGGACTGATTCGCGCTTGATCGCCAGCGCGTACCTCGCCACCCTCGTCACCGGTGGTCTCGGCTTCCTGGCGGCCAACCTGTTACTCGGACTCGCGCTCGGCGAAGCGATGCAACTCCACGCGCTGGTCAATCTGGCGAGTGCCGGCTTGCTGGCAGGCTGGGCGTTCGTGGCTGGGGCCGGTGTCGACCTCGACGAGCGAGTCGGCGTCGTCTCGCTCGCTGTCCCCGCAGCGTTGTCGACGCTGTTTCTCCTCTTCACTGGCCTCATCTACTTCCAGTACGCGGACTACGCATTACCGCTGGTCGAGACGTTAGTGGAGCTGTTGCCGATCAGCGTCTGACTAATCTGTCCCGGCCTAAACCCTCACTCCGGCGAACCTGCCGCAAACTCGCCGTCCTCGTCGAACTCGACCACCTCTGGCTCTTCCACCACCCGAAGATCATCGCGTTCACGTGCCGCCTCGACCAGCGGCTCGGAAGCGTAACACTGCTTCAGTCGCATCGTGTCCGTCACCCGCAACAGACGCGCCTCCGGCCCCGGAACCGGCCCGATCGTTCCCAACGTCGCCAGCAGCCCCGCCCGATCCGACTCGACGACGGGTGGCAGTCGCACGCCCCGAACGGTACTCGCGGTAATGGCGTTGATCAGCGATTTCGACCAGTCGAGTTCAGACGCGATGGTCTCGTGGGCCACGTCGGCCTGTCCCATCCCCATCGCGTTGCCCTTCGTCTTGTCCGTGTAGCCGCGGAGGTAGATGCGCTTGATCTCGGGCGACTCGGGTTCGGGTTCGGCGATCGTGAAGTGGCGTCGACCGGTGACGTTCGTGTCCATCCCCTGGCCGCTGACGTCCTTCCCGAGCTGGTCGACCACCAGCACGTCCAGTTCGTCGAAGGGGAGCTTCGGCATGCGCTCCCAGGCGGTCTCCAACAACTCGGCCTCCCGATCCAGGAAGTCCGACGCGGGGACGCCCTCGAGCAGCGTGGTGTCGTCGTGTTCGTCTTCGACGATGGCGACGCCGCCAGCGACGGGCAACTCCGCGAGGAGCCGATCGGCTATCTCGGGAAGCATGTTCCGGAGGCTCCAGTCGACGGCCCAGTCGTGGGCCATCTTCGCGCCGCGCTGTTTGCCCATCCCGATGACGAGCATCTTCGAGAGCCCGCTCTCGACCTCGCCCGAGAAGTCGGTGTGGGGCTTGATCCGGTTGACCGGGACGATCGCGTCGGCCTCGGCGGCGATCGAATCGAAGTAGACCCGCACGTCGCGGTCGGGCGTGCGGCCGACCTCGACGACGTCCATCGTCGCTCGGATCTCACAGCCGATCGACTCCTCGGTGACGCCGAGCGTGGCGAGTTTGTCGCGCTGGCCCTCGGCCGTCGCGCCGCCGTGGCTCCCCATCGCAGGGAAGACGAACGGTTCGAATCCCTGTTCGCGCACGCCGCGGACGACGCCGCCGACGATGGTAGATAGGTTCGCGATACCGCGACTGCCCGCGCCGACCGCGACTTCGCCCCCCTCCGGCACCCCCTCGAAGTCCAGGTCCGCGACGGCGTCGGCCGCGCGGCGTTCGATCTCGTCGGTCGGGATCGGGTCCACGTCCCAGACCTGCTCTACGACGCCCAGCTTCGGGAATTCGAGGTCGCCGGTCGCTTTCCGGACGTCGGTTTCGGGGATCGTGAGGGAGTCTCGCATAAGTACCGAGGGGAGGGGCCAGACGGCCAATAAGGCCACGGTCGATGGCCGCTCGAAAGCTCTCGATGGTCTCGAACAGCCGCTTGCTCGGCCGAAAGTGACTATCTCGCGGGGTGTGGAGGACAGCGAGTTCATTATTACGATAACAAGTGGTCGAACAATGGATCGAGAGTCGCTGGAACTGACAGGAACACCAGAATCCGCTGTCGATCTGTCGTCGGGATAGCGACCGTCTCTCCGCAGATCCCATTCGTAAGCGTCTTTCCGGACGCTTCCGAACGACTGTCAGTGAGTCGTCGGTACGCGTCCGTTGTCCTCGCGCTCTGTACCCTCGCGTTCTTCGCGACGATGGTGGCGCGGCTGGTGATCAGCCCCGTCGTCCCGGACCTCACCGCGGCCTTTGACGTTACCAACGGGACCATCGGCCTCGCGCTGACGGGGATGTGGGTCGCCTACGCGACGACGCAGTTCCCCAGCGGCGTCCTCGGGGACCGCTTCGGCGAACGGCGGATCATCCTCATCGCGCTCGGCGGCACCGCGGTGACGAGCCTCCTTCTTACCACCGCGCCGAACTTCCCGCTCTTTTTCGCCGGGACGGTCCTCCTCGGGGCGGTCGCCGGCCTGCACTACAGCGTCGCGACCACCCTGTTGGCCCGGTACTTCGACGACATCGGCTGGGCCATCGGCATCCACGTCTCCGGCGGGCCGCTCGCCGGCCTGCTCGCGCCCATCGCGGCCGCTGTGGTCGCCTCGCGATACGGCTGGCGCCCGGCAATCGGTCTCGGCGTCGTCGTCGCCGTGCCGGTGTTCGTCGCGTTCGCGCTGTCCGTGCGGTCTACCGAGCCGCGGCGACCCGACCAGCCGATGCGCGAGCGCTTCGAGTTCGCGGCCGTGTCCGAACTGCTCTCCCGGCCGGAGATCCGCTTCACCACCTCGCTATCCGTCCTCGGCGCCTTTTCCTGGCAGGCGACGGCCTCGTTCCTGCCGACGTTTCTGGGGGCCCATCACGGCCTCTCGACGACGATGGCCGGAATCCTCTTCTCGGCGTACTTCGTGATTCACGGGCTCACCCAGCCGCTGTTGGGCTCCCTGTCGGATCGGCTCTCGCGGGATCTCGTGGTCGCCGGGACGCTCGCGCTCGCGGCCGTCGGGTACGCGACGCTCGTCGTCGTCGATCAGTTCGTCCTGGTCGTCGGCGGCGTCGTCCTCGTCGGCATCGGAATGAGCTGGGGCGCGCCGCTGCAGTCGCGGTTCATGGACATCCTCTCGGACACCGAGCGCGGGGCCGGCTTCGGGCTGGTCCGGAGCGTCTACATGACCATCGGCGCGTCGGGGAGCGTCGTCGTCGGCGTCCTCTCGGACACGGTCGGCTGGGCCGTCGCCTTCGGCCTGCTCGCCGTGCTGGTGAGCGTGGCCGTCTGCGTTATCGCCACGAATCGGGTGCTGGGGCTCGGGTTGTAAATTGATGCTGCTTGTCGATATATTTTGGCCAGAGGAAGAAATATGTGTTCTGGGCCCGTATGAAGTCGTATGACTGACGACGCCCATCGCGAGGGGCCGCCCCCGTTCGATCGGCCCTTCGACGGTGCGGACACGAAACAGCGCGTGTACGGGGCCGTGCTGCACGCTCGTGAGCCGATGGCGGCCGCCGAGATCGCAGAGCGAGCGGACTGTTCCGAGGAGTCGGCACGGACACACCTGTCCTTCTACGCCGACCTCGGAATCGTCGTTCGACACGAGGGGCGGCCGGTCAGGTACGAACGCAACGACGACTACTTCGAGTGGCGGCGGGTGAACGAACTCGCGCGAAACCGTACTGTCGACGAATTGCAGGCACGCGTTTCGGAGCTGACCGACCGGATCGAAGACTACCGCGAGGAGTTCGACGCCGACTCGCCCGCAGACGTCGACGTTCTCGAGTACCCGTCGGAGCGAGTCGACGACGTGTACGTCGACCTCGGTGATTGGGCCACCGCCATCGAGGAGCGCCGTCTGCACGAACGCGCTCGGCAGAAGGCCGCCGGGTCGACCGCACCGTCGCACGGCTAGCGATGGGACCGGCAGGCTCCGGCGCGAGTCCCGCGCCGATCGATCGGCCACTCCTGGAGCGGATGCGATCTCGATTCGCCGGCAGCAGTCTAGCCGAGTCGGCGGCGATCGTCGAGGAGGGGAAGCTACACCTCCGCGTCGAGTTGGCCGACGACTACTACCCGAGTTCGGTGTCCGCTCGCCTCGAGATTCGGTGGTACCGCAACGACGACTTCAATTTCCACTACCAGGAGAAGCGACGGGAGGGGACGTGGGAGTGTCGCTGGGATCGACATCCGAACGCGCACAATTCGCGGGACCACTTCCATCCGCCACCAGCCGCCAGTCGCACAGACGCGACGGACGCTGAGTGGCCGGCCGACCATCGGGACCTGTGCCGTCTCGTCCTCGACGACCTCGAGGAGCGCATCGAGACGCTTTGGGAACAGGTATAGGAAAATAAGTCACTCCCACTTCCAGTAGCCGTCAGGTTCCAACCGAACCCTCAAGGCCGGTGACGTGGACGGATCCAACATGCACGTAAGCGTCGTCGGCAGCGGCTACGTCGGGACGACGATCGCGGCCTGTTTCGCCGACCTCGGCCACGAGGTCACGACCATCGACGTCGACGAGGCCGTGGTCGACGCGATCAACGACGGCGAGGCGCCCATCCACGAACCCGGGCTCGACCCGCTGGTGTCGGCCTACGGCGGCGATCGGTTGCGCGCCACGACGGATTACGACGCCGTCGCCGACACCGACGTGACCTTCCTGGCGCTCCCGACGCCCGCGAACGACGACGGCAGCATCGACACCTCGATCATGGAGGCCGGCGCCGAGTCGGTCGGCGAGGCCATCGCCGACAAAGACGGCTACCACCTCGTCGTCGTCAAGAGCACCGTCGTCCCCGGCACCACGGAGGACGTCCTGACGCCGCTCCTCGAGGAAGCGTCGGGCAAGACCGCGGGCGAGGAGTTCGGGGTCGCGGTCAATCCCGAGTTTCTCCGGGAGGGGACGGCCGTCGACGACTTCATGGAACCGGACAAGATCGTCGTGGGCACCGACGGCGACGACCGCGCGCTCGACCTGCTCGCAGAGATCTACGAACCGCTGGTCCTCCAGTGGGACGTGCCGGTCTTCGAGACCGGCCAGCGCGAGGCCGAGATGATCAAGTACGCCAACAACGGCTTCCTCGCCGCGAAGGTCAGCCTGATCAACGACATCGGGAACGTCTGCAAGGAGTACGGCGTCGACGCCTACGAGGTGGCCGAGGCCATCGGCCTCGACGACCGGATCGGCGAGCGCTTCCTCCGGAGCGGGGTCGGCTGGGGCGGCAGCTGCTTCCCGAAGGACACCTCGGCGATCATCCAGCACGCCCGCGATGCCGGGTACGAGCCCCGGATGCTGGAGGCCGCGGTGGAGGTCAACGACCGCCAGCCAGAGCGCCTGCTCTCGCTGCTCGACGACCACGTCGACGTGGACGGCGAGCGGGTCGCCGTCCTTGGACTCGCGTTCAAACCCGGCACGGACGACATCCGGAACTCCCGGGCGATCCCGGTCATCGAGGGGCTCCGGGAGCGCGGAGCGGAAGTGGTCGGCTACGATCCCGTCGCCGCCCCCGAGATGGCCGAGCGATTCCCCGACATCGAGTACGCGGATTCGGCGGCCGCGGCACTGGAGGGCGCAAGCGGCGCCGTCGTCGTCACGGACTGGGACGAGTTCGCGACGCTCGATTCGGAGTTCGACGCGATGGCCGAGCCAGTGGTGGTCGACGGCCGGCGCGTCGTCGAACCCCACGAGGGGATCACCTACGAAGGTCTCACCTGGTAGCCCGGGTCGAGTGATAGCGCCACGGGCTGAACCGGTTTATTCCGGCTGTTCTCCGGGGTCGCCCTCACTGTAGCCGGGCAGCAGCACGGACAGCCCAGGACAGCCGTGGCGGTACCAGAGAGCCATCGCGATCAGGGCGAGTCCCAGCTCGAAGACGGCGTCCGGACCGAGTTCGAGCGAGAGGAGACTCGCGAGAAAGCCCTTGCCTGCGAGATCGTACTCGACGGCCGGGACCAGCGGCCAGCCGAGGAAGCCGAGATAGTAGAACTCGCCGGCCAACACGTGGTAGAACGCGTCCCCGAATAGATGGCCGACGTAGCCGACGCCGAACGCGACCGCGCTCTCGCCGGCGTCGACGCGTCGGGCGACGACCCACAACAGCGCCACGAGCAGGAGGGCGACGACGAGCGAGTGCCCGAGCGAGCGCCCGTTTGGCAGCAGCGCGTACTGCCAGGCCAGGGGCTTGTCGATCAGGTCGGGCAGTTGCGTTCCGACGGCGAGCGCGACGACGGCGACGCCGTGCGGTCGGAGGTCGAATCGCTTGCGCCGATAGACGGTGTACAGGAGGTACCCGACGGCGGCGTGTCCCCAGGGCCACATCGCCGGAACCGACGGCGCCGGGCGTCAAACGAGTGTCGGATCGACGTGGTCGACACAGTACTCCACACCGGCAGCTGTACGTTTTTATAATTTCAAGGAGTCGTATTCTCCAGTCATGGAATCGACGCGAATCACAGAGAAGGGGCAGGTGACGATTCCGAAGGCGTTCCGTGAGAAGTACGATCTTGAATCCGGCGACGAGGTCCTCTGGTTCGATACGGACGAAGGTCTCGTCGTGAAAACGCTGACACGGAACGCTGGCCGAGGACTGCTCGTCCCGGACGACATCTCGGCCGAAAAACGAGCTGTAGTTGCTGAGGAACTCTGTCGGGGAATCCGCGAACGTCGGGAGCAATACCGAGAGAATTCGTAACTATACCACAGACGAGGTCCGCCAGAACGCGCAACACGAGACACTCTGGTGACCCCGGCTACCCGACCCGATCCCCCGACGTGACGTTTCGCTCGCTCACGGTCACCGTCTCGTTCCAGAGCCGGTACTCGCCGGGGTAGGGGACGGTGACGGCGTACGCGCCGTCGGCGTCCGTCTCGACGGTTCGCTCGTAGGTGAACGACGCGCCGGGGATCTCGATCGACCGCGAGAGCGTCGTCGTGGCGTCGGGCGGGCCGGAGCCGGCGATCGTCGCCCCGGGGACGAGCCGGAAGGTCTTGTACTGGCCGTCTTCGGTGGCGTGGACGGCCCGGAAGTGCGACATGCCGGTAGCTGTGGAACTCTCGGTCCCGAAGCCGTCGTGGAGTCTGGGGAACAGCGACGCGGAACTGACGTTGCCGCCGGGAGCAGATTGCGTGACGACGTAGCCCACTCGATTGCGATGCTGACGGTACCACTGCGACTCGTTGGTCTCGGTGAACAGCGTCTCGTAGTGGTACCGAGCGTAGCTGTACGACCGCGACTCGCCGTTGACGAAGTAGTTGTACACGCGGTTGCGGCCCCACTCGGTGAGGACGTAGTCGTCGGGGTAGCTCAGGTTGGCGACGCGGGCGTCCTCCTCGATCCAGGCCGCGGTCTCGTAGGTCCCGTCGGTGATCGTGATCTGGCTCGTCTTGATCGGCGTCTGGAGGACGCCGACGCCGCCGACGAGCAAAAAGAGCGCGAGGAGGAGGCCGGCCTCCCGCGCGGTCGGCACCCGGAGCGTCTCGAGACTGCCGTCGGCGGCTTCCGCACCTCTCGTGGCTCTCGGATCCGGCTTCTCGTCGGCGAAGGGCCGGGGCACCGACGCGAGATCGACCCAGTGGGCCATCCAGACGAAGCCGAGGCCGCCGAAGAGGGCGGTGAACGCGGCGAGTTCGCCGACGAAGCGGACCTGGATCGCCGCGAGCGCGAGCAGGAACCAGGCGTAGACGCTGCCGATCAGCCACGGTTTCGCGCCGTCGGCGGCGCGTCTGCTGGCCCAGATTAATGGGGGGATCGCGATCACGAGGACGAGGCCCAGCAACAGGAACCAGGTGAGATCGCCGCTGATCAGGGGTTGCGTCTCGACGATGTTCCGCGTGTCGAAGAAGCGGTCGAGTCGGCCGTCAGCCCGAGACCAGAAGTCAGGGACAACCGTGGGGACGAGGAAGAAGGCGGCGACAGCCCCGGCGAGCTCGGCCCCGACGAACGCAAGCGTGGGGAGGTCGAGCCGGTGGACGGCCTCGCCGATCGCGAGCACGCCCACGGTACCCGCGAGCAGCAACAGGGGGACGCCGACGACGAAGTCCGTGTGCCAGCCCATTTCGCCGTGGGCTCTGCGGACGACCAGTGTCGCGAACGCGAGGCCGCCGACGAGGGGTGCGTTCGCCAACACGGGTGATCGATCGGCGTCGACGTCCAGCAAGACGCCGAGGGCGACGACCAGCGCGACGGGTACGACCAGGGCGGTTCCGTTGTCCCAGGCCAGGATCTGTCCCGCGACCCCGACACCGATGCCAAGTCCTGCGAGCCAGGCGCGGGGGTCTCGGTACGCTTCTTCGCCCTGGTCCGCGAGGACGACGAGGGCGAAGGCTGCGAGGACGAGCCAGGGGTAGTCGAAGGCGTGGTGGTCGGCGAAGCCCAGACTCGTCCGGAGGGCGTGGGCGGGCGTCGTCGCCAGCAGGACGACCGCGGCCAGCCCCACGCGCCTGTCGTCGGTGAGCCTGACCGCGAGGAGGTAGAGCAATAAACCTGTGACGAGCGCCGAGACGACGGGGTACCACGCCATGACGGCGCCGGCCGCCGATGCGCCGTCACCGAGCAGGCCGGCGACCCAGTACAGCGTCGCGATAGTGAGCGGTTCACCCTGCGCCATCGGCATGTCGGTCAGGAGCGCGGCGTCGAAGCCCCCGCCCTCGGTCAGGAGTCCCTCGACGATATAGCGGTAGGCGTAGGGATCGTTTCCGGAGAGGACGACCGCGCCGTCGCGGAAGACCGAGCCGACGGAGAAGGCGGTTCTGAAGAGGACGACCACGGCGAGCGCGCCCGCGAGCGCCGCGACCCCTCGCCAGTCGGGGTCCGGAACCGCGATCGAGAGGTTCCGGCTCGGGTTTCGATCGTCTTCGATATTCGTACCACCGGCGGTCCCCGGTTCCGCGTCGCCGTCGAGCGCCTGGAGGGTCGCGTCGGGGAGGCGGTACTCGCCGTCGACTTTTGCCACGAGGTCAGCGGCGACGAGTTCGCCGAAGGTGCCCGAGTCGACGGGGACGTCCTCGAAGGTCCAGGTGTCCATGTCGTCGTCGACGGGGCGAACGGAGTCGAGTGCGGACGCCAGCTCGGGACGCTCTGCGAGCGTCGCGGCGACGTCCCGCTCGTCGGCCATGTCTCGGCCATCCCCCGACGCGTGAATAAACCCATCGACAGGTCACGACGTATCGAACGGACCGACGCCGTCAAGAGGCCGACCGCCGACGCCTCGGTATGCGCCAGTTCCTCCTGCTGGGCCACCGCGTGCCGACGACGCCCGAGTTCTCCCTGGACGCGCTGCCGAGCGACGCCGGCAGACTCGACGTCCTCTGTCGGGCCGTGAGCGCCGCCTTCGTCCTGTCCCACGACATCCGCGAGGACGTTCGCGTCCACCTCGTCCTGCAGGACGAGTTCACGATCACCTTCGAGGGAGCCGACCTGCGAAACCTCAACCCAGACGAGCGCAGCACGGCCGCCCTGATCCGCACGGCCCTGGAACACCGCGAGGACGCCATCGGCCACGTGGCCGCCGAGAGCTCACCCGGCGTCTCTATCTCCCGGAAGGGCCTGGAGACGACGCTCGCGGAGGCCGCCGAAGACAGCACCGTCGTATGCCTCCACGAGGACGGCGACCCCATCGTCGACGTCGACCCGCCCGAGGACTCCCTGTTCGTCCTCTCGGATCACGAGTCCTTCACCGACGCGGAGGCGGCCCTCGTCGACGAGCACGCCGACCATCGGTGTCGCCTCTCGCCGCGGGCGCTCCACGCCGACCACGCCGTCACCGTCGCGCACAACTACCTCGACACCGACGGTTTCCGACGGTTCTAATCACGCCGCTCGATCCAGAATTTTAAATACCAGCACGCGACCAGTTCCGATCACGAGACATGTATCGGGGATTTCGGGGTGGGCTCGCCTTCCTGCTGGTGGTGGCGTCGCTGGCGCTGTCGGGCGTCGCCGCGGGCGCGGGGAACGAACCACCGTTGGCGGACGCCGGCCTGGACCAGGCGGTCGCGGCGAACGAGACGGTCAGGCTGGACGCGACGGGGTCGCGAGACCCGGACGGTAACGTGACGGCCTACCAGTGGGAGATCGAGACGCCCGACGGGCGAACGGTGGCGCCGGACTGCCCCACCTGCGGGACCACGTCCTTCCGGCCGACGATGCCCGGGCGGTACAACGTGACGGTCACGGTGACCGACGACGACAACGCCACTGCGTCGGACACCCTGTACCTCCGGGCCGAGGCGGTCGCGGGCCCCACCGTATCGCTGTCTGGTCCCACCTCGCCGTCGGTCGATCAGCCCGTCTACGGGGACGAGTTCTCGGACACGGTGCCATACGCGGCGAACCTCTCCAGCGGCGGGTACCCGATCGACCGCGTCGAGTGGCTGGTCGATGGCCAGCAGGTCGACCAAATGTCGGTCGACGGCTCGGCACCCGGCACGGTCCAGTTCAACCACACGATCGAGAACGAGTCACAGCGGACGCTCACGGCCAGGGTGGTCGACGTCAGCGGTCGGGTAGCGACCGACTCGCTATCGGTCACGCCGAACGCGGTGAGAGCATCCACGGGTTCCGCCGGGGGTGACGACGACGGAGAGACCTGGATGCAGGGCGAATTCGCTGGACAGGACGTGTCCTATAGACCGCCCACGCTCGATACCGAAACCGGGGAGATCGTCAGACGGGCCGACCCGACCGAGGAGGAGTACATGAACATCGCAGATGCAAGACCCGGTGAAGAGGTGCAAACGAGGTTCGGTGGGGATGATGAAGATGACAATGAAAATACTGGGAGTAATAATGACAATCCAAAGGACGGTATTAATCAAATAACCGACACTGTGAATACAGGATTTGGATTTGAAACCGATCCTCTTGGGGGAAGTAACGATGAAAATGAACAGATAGATACCGATGATATATTCGGAGGGATATGAATGAGTAACTTTGGCAAAAATGTTCTGTTGGTATGCGTTTGCCTACTACTCGTTTTCGCCGGTTGTAGTAGCATTCAGAATATAGGGATGGAGACAGAGGTTGACACCACCGATAGTACAGAGAAAGAAACCACTGACCGTACTCAAACCCCTAAGGATAACGAATCAGGCCAAAAACACAACAATAATATAAATAAATCAACACATTCTTATTACACGCTAAATTTCATATCTGAAATCAGAGACTCACCTATAAACATAACTACTATTGAAGAAGACGGGGACACTATTAGAGTCTCTTATGTTGGGAATTATAGTAATACCTCTAGAACAACTTCGGAAATTATGTACTTAACGTCATCTTTCGCAAAAGTAGTAAATGAAAGCTATCATAATTCTTCAAACTGGAATATTTCTCGCCTTAATATTGAGGGGATGGCTGGAAATAACTCGGTCATTTGGGACACGATTACTGAAGACTGGTGGGCCATGAAATATGCCAAAAATAAATGGGACTTGATAAATTATCTCAATGCAACTATTGCTACGGGTGACTTCTGGAATCTGCAGACGAACAATCCCCCTGAAGCCGGTGAAGAATACCTCTATGAAATTGAATATAAACTACAAAACAAGTCAGACATTGATCTAAAATCGCTTCATAGGCATGGTGGGGATGCGTTTTTGGCTTATAGCACGGCCCACAAACCGAATTCCAGCAATTATTACTCCCAACTTGGAAACGTAACCCGAATATATCGGAATTTCACACTCCCACGCCGCCTCAACAAAACTGAGGGATGGTACGCTGGAGTGCTAAATATCGAGATCCAACGAGGGAACGATACGGTGGAATGGTACCGGTACCAGATCCGGTGGGCAGAGGCGGAATCGAAAGGTGAGATCACGCGGGAGGACGAGGCAGCACTCCTCCGCAACTCTCGATTCGTCGAAAAAGACAAACTCCGGGATTAGACCCATTGCGAGAAATCAAGTAACTGATTTCGAAACCAGGCTCACTCTAGAACGCCAGCGTCCTCCAGATACGCCTCGACGTACGGGTGCAGATCGAACTCGAACGGCGGCGAGACGGTCCGGATCGAACTGTGCTGGTCGTCGGGCCGCAACTCGCTGCCCTCCTCGGGCCGGACGTGAAACCCGATGGGGACGTAGTGCTTGCCGCCGACGTCGTCGAGTTCCGCGGTATCGTAGAAGTGTTCGTAGACGCCCAGCTGGCGCTCGACGGTGACGTTGCAGCCCAGCTCCGCGGCCGCCACCCGGTCGACGGCGTCGGTCAACGACTCGTGCTTGTGGGCGCGGCCGCCGGGCACGAACCACTCGCCTTTCGCGGGGTCGTTCTCCCGCTTGCCCAGCACGACGCCGTCGTCGGTCTCGACGACGAGATCGACCGACACGAGAGGCACGTTGCGGACGATCGTCTCCCACTCCCCTGCCGGGACCGGTGCGTTGTCGCTCATGCGAGCGACGGCGTCCCCCACCCTCTTCGGGGTTGCCATCTTGGCAACACGGGGGGTCGGTGACGTACCAACCGGGTGCACGAACGACCGTGATAATTATAGACCGTGATGTTTATGTAGGTGTACGACGCAGGGTGTGATGAGAACAAAATGACCGAACGGCCCGAACTCGAAACGACGGCTCCGCTCGTCCCCGAGATGCCCAAGAACCCCATCCGTACCGACGGTGGGCGCAAGGCGCGCAGCACGTCCGGAGCCGAGGCCGTAGACGAACTCGACGCACCGCTGGTCCCGGATCTCTCCTGAACGGGACCGCGTTTTCCGTGTTTTCCAGACGAACCAGCCGCGCTACTCGTCGACGCTGACGAACTCGATCTCGTCGGTGTCGGTGTCGAGCACCGCAACGCTGCGGTACTGCTCGGGAACGGTGGGGAAGTGCGCGCCGGGGTTGACGACGGTCGTGTCGCCGACGGAGCGCTCTTCGGCCACGTGGAAGTGGCCGTAGCAGACGTAGTCGTAGCCGCCGGATTCGGCGCGGCTGTTGACTTCCTCGAGGCCCTGATCGCCGTGGAGGACGTGGACCTCGGTTCCGTCGAACGTCAGGTCGGCGTAGCGGCCGTGGAGTTGGCTATCGTCGCTGAGGTCCTCGATCGTCTGCTCTAGCCCGTCGAGTTCGCCGTCGTTGTTCCCGAGGACGCCGTGGAGGTCGAACCCGTGGCCCTCGAAGGCCGCGAGCAGCGGCGGGGCGACGAAGTCGCCGCAGTGGACGACGGTGTCGATCCCCCGGTCGGCGAAGACCGCGGCTATCGCCTCGGCCGCGGCGTAGTTGTCGTGCGTGTCGGAGACGATGCCTACCTGCATGGTCGAACCCTCGGCCGGGCGAACAATGAATCCCGTCCCTCCGGGCGGACACGTCGCTGCATGACGAGCTACCGGCTGGGTCCACTGGAGTGATTACGGCAATCGCTGGCCCTGGCGGTGCTGCTCGGGCTGTGGTCGTTCCATGCATCGCTCGCCGGTCCGAGGGGGACGCGATCGACTGCCCGGCCGGCCCCGGTTTTCGCAACCGTTAAAACTGCCCCGTGCCTCCTCCGACTTGCTATCGCACGGGCCGGTGGGGTAGCTTGGTATCCTTCGGCCTTCGGGTGGCCGTAACCGCAGTTCGAATCTGCGCCGGCCCATTTTTACGCGACGCTAACCGAGGAGCGACAGCGACGAGTGTCCGTCGCGGAGAAGTGGCTCCGTAGATTCGAAGTAGACCGGAGGCAGCCCGCGCAGCGGAGCGAGCAGGAACCTCTGGGCGTGGTTCGACATCTGCGCCGGCCCACTTTTGCGACGCGAGTAACTCCGTGAGCGGCGCACCCGTGCGAGGCGCAGATTCGAGCAGGGTGGTCCCAGCGCGAACGGAGTGAGCGACCGTCTTCCCGTCTTCGACATCTGTGCCGGCCCATTTTCACGGGAGGTTGAGACGATGAGCGGAGCGGACCGTTGCTGTACCGTCAGGGGGGCTTTCCGGGTGCAGCCCCCACAGAATCAGTTGCGCTGATACGGGTTCATCTCGTCGTCATTGTCCTCGACGATCCGGAGGAAGGGGCGGAGGTTCTGGAAGTTGCTCCCTCGCTCGATGGTGTCGGCGTCCCGGTCCCAGTCGATGAAGCCGGCGTTATCGAGATACGGAAAGTGCTGGTGCTGGAGAAGGATCGCCAACTTCGTCTCTTCCTCGGCGTCTATCTCGTCCGGGATGAAATCCGCCTGGCTACGGGGGTTATCGCTCGCAATCGTGAGCAAAACCCGGCGCCGGCTCGCGTTGCTGAGCGCGTCCAGTATCATATCGATCATCAACGGTCGAAGTGCTAGTGTGTTTCCCATTACCAACCTAAGCAGCGGAGCAGGCATACCGTCGTTCCCTATGTCTTTACCCCGGTGTATTCGTGCGCGAAATCGCCTCTCTGTCGCATTCTATCTATATAGAACGTTACAATATCTCGATCGAATAGCAGGCCCAGTGGAACCGAACTGCGATTCGTCGAGAAATCACGCTCGAATGGACGAGTACCAGCGGGTCCAGTTCTCGGCACAGCGGAGGTCAGTACAGGCCGTGGCCCCTGCGGGATAGTCGGATCGCTATTCTTTCATCGAGTCTTTAACTGGGATCAGCTTCAGGTTTCCCCGCTGATCGATCGTGATTCGGTAGCCGGCATACGAGAAACTCATCTCGACCTGGGCCTGCTGTGACGGCGGGTTGTTGTACAACATCTCGATCAAGTGGCCCACTTCGTCGTAGAGTGGTGGAAGCTCGTCCGATTCCTTCGTTTCGAGTTCCGAAATGATCTCTATCAGCTCGAACTCGGACGTCTCGCGGGACGGTCGTATGTGATCTCGATAAAATCCGTCACGGCCCCATTCTCTCCCGCCGGGGTTGCTGGTATCGTTCACAGAAGCGGCTACCGCCGGGAGAACCTCAATAGTACCTGCCACCTTGTTACCGACTATCTGACGACGGCACCCACTCATCTCGGGCTGCAGCGGCCGGAGTACTACCGTGACGACGTGATGCCGGTCACCACCCAGCGAGCGGCGCGTCGCTCGACGTGCCGGATCACTCGGTGCCTGCCCTCACCCCGCGTCGGCGATCGCGCCGAGTTCGAAGCCGTCGTAGTCGTCGCGGGCGACCCGGGCGCAGATCTCCCGGTAGTTGTCGAGGCCTCCGGGGAAGGGCGTGAACACCTGGGTCTTTCCGGGGACGTTCGCACCCCGGTACCAGGACTTGGCCTCGGAGAACAGCATGTTCTCGGCCAGCATGTTGGTGTTCTGGACCCACTGGCTCTCCGACTCGGCCTCGGCCTCGATGCGGTCGTAGCCGTGCTCGTCCATGTACGCGATGCAGTCTGCGATCCACTCGACGTGCTGCTCGATGGACAACGGCATGTTGGTCAGCACGGAGGGGCTCTGTGGCCCGGTGATCGTGAACAGGTTCGGGAAGCCGTGGGTCATGAGGCCGAGGTAGGTCCGCGGGCCCGCCTCCCACTTCTCCTCGAGCGTCTGGTCCCGGCCCTCGATATCCAGCGCGAGGAGCGCGCCCGTCATCGCGTCGAACCCCGTCGCGAAGACGAGCGTATCGAGTTCGTAGTGGCCGTCTTCGGTCTGGACGCCCTCGGCGGTCACCCGCTCGATGGGGCTCTCGTCCACGTCGACGAGGGACACGTCGTCGCGGTTGTAGGTGCCGTAGTAGTCATTGTAGTCCATCGGCGGGCGTTTCGCGCCGTAGGGGTGGTCGGTCGGGACGAGTTTCTCGGCGGTCTCGGGGTCGTCGACCCGCTCGCGGATCTTCTCGCGGATGAATTCGGAGACCTTCTCGTTGAGTTCCGCGTCGGACAGGATGGCGCCGGGCTCGAAGGCGTGGAGAAAGCGAAAGCCACCCTGCTGCCAGCGCTCTTCGAGGATCGCTTCGATCTCCTCGTCGGAGAGGCCGTAGTCGGTCTCGTGTTCGTGGTCGAACGGCATTCCCAGTCTCGAGTCACGGGCGCGTTCCCAGATGTCGTCGTAGTTCGCCCGGATCTCTTCGTACTCGTCCGCCGAAAGCGGGCGGTTCCGGGCGGGCACCGCGTAGTTCGGCGTCCGCTGGAAGACCGTCAGGTGCTTCGCTCGCCCGCCGACCTCCGAGATGAACTGGATGCCGGTCGACCCCGTCCCGATCACGCCCACGTGCTGGTCGCCGAAGTCGGGGTCCTCCTCGGGCCACCGCGCCGTGTGGTACCAGTCGCCCTCGAACTCGTCCAGCCCGTCGAAGTCGGGCCGGAACGGCTTGGAGAGACAGCCGACGGCCGTGATGAAAAAGCGCGTGGTGACCGGCTCGCCGTCGGCCATCTCGACCGTCCACCTCGCCGATTCGTCGTCGTAGGTCGCCGACGCGACCTCCGTCTCGAACTCGACGTTGCGACGCAGGTCCAGCCGTTCGGCTACCCACTGGAGGTACTCGAGGATTTCCGGCTGTTCGGGGTAGCGTTCGCTCCACTCCCACTCCTCGTGCAGGTCATCGTCGAAGGAGTAGCAGTAGATGTGGCTCTCGCTGTCACAGCGTGCGCCGGGATAGCGGTTCCAGTACCACGTCCCGCCGACGGCGTCGCCCTTCTCGTAGACCCGGACGGAGAGACCCTGCTCTCGCAGCCGGTGCAGCATGTACAGCCCCGAGAAGCCTGCGCCCACCACCACGGCGTCCACGTCCACCTCGCTGGCACCCCCTTCGCGTCCGCCCCTGTCAGACACCATGTATCACTGTCACATCCTGGGACTGCCCGCTGTTAAACCCATCCCACCAGAAACCTGGATCCTTTTACGGGCGTTCACCTGCGGTGCCGCGTTCGCCGTCTCGACCCGGGCCGAAGGCTTTTGATCGCGTACGTCCTATCTTCCGAATCCGCATCGCGACGACCGAGAGACAGATGGTATCCGAGTACGACTTCTGGCTGCTGGACCTTGACGGGACGCTGGTGGACGTCGAGCAGAGCTACGTCCACGGGGTGTTCGAGACGGTCGGGGGCCGGCTTGGACGCGAGTTCACCGAGCGCGAGGCGGAAATCGTCTGGCACGGGCTGGGTGGGTCGCGCAACGAGCAGTTACGCGAGTGGGGGATCGACGTCGAGGCCTTCTGGGAGGTGTTCCACGACGTCGAGGACGCGCAGGCCCGCGCCGCCCACACGTACCTCTACGACGACGCGAGTTTCGTCGCGGACCTCGACGCCCCGGTCGGGCTGGTGACCCACTGCCAGCAGTACCTCACCGATCCCGTCCTGGACCGCCTCGACATCCGGGACTGGTTCGACACGGTCGTCTGCTGCACCGAGGACATCGGCTGGAAACCCGACCCCGCCCCCGTCGAGATGGCGATGGAGGATCTCGGAGTCGGCTCCAACGGCCACATCGGTGTCCTCGCAGGGGACGGCCCCCACGACATCGGCGCGGCGTGGAACGCCGGCCTCGACGGGATCCACGTCGAGCGCCACGACCCACACCGCCGGGGCCAGTGCGTCCTGGGCGACCACCGGATCGAGAGCTTCACCGAACTGGGCGGCCCCTCGATCGGCGGCGACTGAAGCAGCCGGTCCGTCTCAGTCCTGGGGGCTGTAGCCCGCCAATTCACCCAGCACCGACTCGACGTTCGCCACGGCCGCTCGCAGGTCCTGCACGCCCGCTTTCTCCGTTCGCTCGGGGTTGGCCAGCACCCGCACGTCCTGCTCGCCCAGCGAGACGAACCCGAGCCCCAGTTTCTCCGCGGTGTGTCGCAGCCCCAGTCCCGCGTCGGCGTCGCCAGCCGCGACCTTCCGCGCGGGGCTCTCGTGGGCCTTCACGGTGAGTTCGTAGCCGTCGATCGCGTCCGTCAGCTCCCGCCGCGAGGACTCGCGTTCGTCCGCCAGCGCGGCGACGGCGTCGTCCAGCGCCGCCCGGAGCCCAGAGTTCGACCCGCGGTTCACGAGCCGCAGGTCCCGGTCCGCGAGGTCCGCCACGCCGGTCACGTCCGCCGGGTTCCCGTCGGGGACCACGAGCCCCCACTCGCGGGTCCAGCCGCCGAGTTCCTCGTGGTCGGCGGCGATCTCGGGATCGCCCGCGGCGACGGCCGCGTCGGGCACGCCGTTGCGGAGTCGTCGGAGTCCTTCGCGGGTACCCACCGAGAGGTACCGCGGTCGGTCGAGGTCGTCGAGCAGTCTGGAGAGGGCGGGGTCGTCCTCGCCGACGGCGTAGAGCGAGGGGACGCGCACGTCCGGCGAGAAAAGCTGGACGGAGACGGCTTCGCCCGCGGCGAGGTACTCCGTCTCCGCGGGCACCTCGACGATGCCGTCGGCCTCGACGAGACTCGTCGTCGCGCCGCTGCCCTTGTCGACGGGGTAGACGAGGGTGTCCCCGGTTCCATCGTCGACGAGTCCCACGGGCATCAGGCGGCGCCGACCCTCAGAATACCGCTCCTCGACGGCCATTTTGCCTTCGACGGTAGCCGTTCTGGGTTCGGGGCGGCCCGCGGCCTCGCGGATGGCCGGCGCGACGAACGCCCGGAAGATGGTCAGCGCCGAGACGGGGTAGCCCGGGAGGCCGACGTACGCGGAGGGCGAGTCCCCGCCGTCGAGCCGGCCGACCAGCATGGGTTTGCCGGGCTTGACCGCGACGCCGTGCAGGAGGAGTTCACCCCGTTCCTCGATCACCCGGTAGATCACGTCCACGGCCGAGGCGCTGGTCGACCCCGAGGAGAGGACGAGATCGCACTCCGCGGCGGCCTCCGTGAGCAGGCGCTCCATCTCGTCGTAGTCGTCGCCAGCGTGGGGGTAGAGGACGGCCTCGCCGCCGGCCTCCTCGACTGCGGTCGCCGTCGTGTAGCTGTTGACGTCGTAGATCTGACCGGCCGCGGAGTCCAGATCCCCACCGGGGCGGACGAGTTCGTCGCCCGTCGAGACGATGCCGACCCGCGGTTTCGCGCGGACGGGCACCTCGTCGATCCCCAGCGCCGACAGCAGGCCGATCTCACGGGGCGTGAGTTCCGTTCCGGTCCCCAGGGTCCGCTCGCCGGCGGCGACGTCCGCCCCCGCGAGCATCACGTGGTCCCCCGGCGCGAGCGAGGTGCGGACGAGGACCGCTCCCTCGTCGGTCCCGCTCACGGCTTCGCCGTTCGCGCGTTCCGTCGAGCTTCTCTCGACGCGGTCCGTTCGCTCGACCATCACCACCGCGTCGGCCCCAGGCGGCATCACTGCGCCCGTCGAGATTTCTGCGGCGGTCCCCTCTTCGACGGTCACGTCCGGTTCCGATCCGGCGTGGACCGTTCCCACCAGTTCCAGTCTGGCGGGGTCGGCCTCGTCGGCCCCGAAGGTGTCCCGGGCCCGGATCGCGTAGCCGTCCATCGAGGCCCGATCGAACCCCGGCACGTCGAGTTCGGCGTCGATCCGTTCCGCGAGGACCCGCCCCCTCGCCTCCCGGAGCGGGACGGTCTCCGTTCCACCACCGAGATCGAGCGACGCGATGGCCTCGTGGGCCGCCTCGGGGGACGCGAGGTCGTGGAATTCCCGGCGATCTGTCATTCGCACACCTCCGGTGAGCGAACGACGCTCGGTAGTCGCAGTCCCGTACAGCGAGCGGAGCGAGCGAGCGGGAACGTCTTCCGGTGTGTCATGGGTACCACTCCCAGTCCTGCACCGCGACGCGTTCGCCTTCGGGGATCCCCTCGCTCTCCTCGGGCACTGCGACCCAGCCGTCGGCCAGCGCGACCGAGGAGAGCACGCCCGCGCCGCTGGCCCGGGTGGGCGTCGCCGTCGGCGGATCCCCGTCGCCGTCCTCCCCATCGCCGCGGTCGAGTTCCACGCGAGCGAACGTCCGGACGCCGGGTTCGCTGGGGATCTTCCGTTCGAGGACGGCCTCGGTCCGCGGATGGGGGGCACAGGGCATGTGTCCGGCCGCCTTCAGCGCGGGTCGGAGCAACTGGACGGCGTTGACGATGCAGGCCACCGGATAGCCGGGGAGCATGATCACGGGCGTCTCCTCGACGACGCCGAAGCCCGCGGGGTGGCCGGGCTTGACCCCGATGCCGTGGACAAGCACCTCGCCGAGCTCGTCGACGACGCCGGGGAGCAGGTCGCGCTCGCCCACGGAGGACCCGCCCGTGGTGACGATCACGTCCTTGGTGAGGTCCCGCTGGATCGCCGCCCTGAGGGCGTGTTCGTCGTCGGTGACGACGTCGCGGTACTCGGGGACACCGCCCCAGCGCTGGACGTACTGGGCGACGGTCAGCCCGTTCGTCTCGATGATCTCCCCCGGTTCCGGGTCGGCCTGCACGAGCTCTTCGCCCGTCGGTACGACGCCGACCGTCGGCGCCCGGTAGCACTCGACCTGGTCGACGCCGGTCGATTTCAGCAGGCCCACGTCCGAGGGGCGCAACTGGTGGCCCGGCTCGAAGAGCGTCCGGCCGTCCGCGACGTCTTCGCCCGCTGGCGCGACGTTCTCGCCCTCGGCGACGGCGTCGAATATCTCCACGTCGCCCGCGACGACGTCGGTTTGCTCGATCATCACAACTGCGTCGGCCCCAGCCGGGAGTTCGCTGCCAGTGTGGACCCGGACGGTCGCGTCGGGGGCCACTTCGTCGCCGTCCTCGGCGTGGCCGGCGACCCGGAGGACGGCCGGCGAGCGGTCGCCTGCGCCGAACGTGTCCGCGGCCCGGACGGCGAACCCGTCCATGGCCGCCCGGTCGTAGTGGGGGACCGCGCGCCGTGCCGTGATCGGCTCGGCCACGGTCCGGCCAGCGGCCGTCGAGAGCGGGACCACCTCGGTCCGGTCGTGCGGGCGGACGGCCGCGAGGAGTCGCTCGCGCGCCTCAGCGAGTGGCGTGACGTCCTTGAACCCCGACTCGCGTGGGTCAGTCATGGCGGGGGGTTAGTGTGGGGCGGGGAAAAAGCGTCGGGCGAACTGGTCGCCCGGCGTGTGGTGGTGGCCGGTCTCGAGCCGTATCGGGCCCGGCGCGCACGACCGCGGGCTTTTTCGGCTCCCCGTTCCTAGACCTGTCTATGTCAGCGCTGCGCGATGCGTTGCGGGACCTCCCCGAGACGGTGTTCGCGGACCTGCTCGAGAGCGAGGACGCCTACCTCCTCGTGATCGACCTGCCCGGCGCGACGGCCGAGACCGTCGACGTGCGGGTTTCGGCCGGACGGCTGGCCATCGAGGCGCGGCGCGAGAAGGACCTCCCGACGGAGTTCCGGTACGTCGAGGAGGAACGCGCGCTCTTTCTGGACGCCGAACTCCCCCTGCCGCCGGACGCGACCGGCGCCGACGCCGACGGCACGGTCGACCGGGGCGTGCTGGAACTCCGCCTGCCCAAGGCGGGGGCCGAGCCCGAGACGTCCATCCCCATCGACGACGCCGAGGCCTGATCCAGGGGTGGCCGCTCGGTGAACCTCCGTGCGTACCGACGGTTTTTCACCGTCGCACGCCAGTTCCTGCCGCTGTTGCTCGCCTACGCGCGTGACCGCAACCGGTTCCTGCTGTTCGGCCGGTCCCGCGACGTCACGCCCGAGAAGCGCCGCGAGCGGGCCGCCACGCTGCTCGATTCGCTGTTGACGCTCGGCCCCACCTTCATCAAACTCGGCCAGTTGCTCTCGACCAGGCCGGACGTGCTCCCACCGGAGTACATCGACGAGTTCACCAAACTCCAGGACGAGGTGCCGCCGGCCGCGTGGGCGGACGCACGGCAGGTCCTCGAGGGCGAACTGGGCCCCGTCGAAGAGAACTTCGAGCACTTCGACACCGACTCGATCAGCGGCGCGAGTCTGGGCCAGGTGTACTACGCCGAGACCGAAGCCGGCCCCGTGGCCGTGAAGGTCCGCCGGCCCGGCGTCGAGGACCTCGTCGAGTCCGACCTGCGAGTGATCCGCTGGTCGCTGCCGCTGCTCATGCGCTTCGTCGACGAGACGCGCTCGTTTTCCCTGGAGACGCTGGCCGACGAGTTCGAGAAGACGATCCGCCAGGAGATGGACTACGGGCGCGAGCGGCGGATGCTCCAGGAGATCAGCGAGAACTTCGCCGACGACGACCGTGTCCGGATCCCCGACGTGGACGAGGCCCGCTCGACCGGCCGGGTCCTGACGATGGAGTACGTCGCGGGCACCAAGATCTCCGACGTCCGGGGCCTCGACGAGGCCGGCATCGACCGGACGGAGATCGCGGAGACGCTCCAGCGGGTCTACCTCCAGATGATCGTCGAGGACGGCGTCTTCCACGCCGATCCGCACCCGGGCAACCTCGCCGTGCAGGACGACGGCACTCTCGTCTTCTACGACTTCGGCATGTCGGGCTACGTGGACGCGTTCATCCAGGAGAAGATCGTCGACTTCTACGTCGCCGTCGCCGAGCAGGACACGGACAAGATCCTCGACACCCTCATCGAGATGGGGACACTGAGTCCGGAGGCCGACCGCGAGGTGATGGGCGAGGTGATGGAACTGGCCATCGCCGACGCCCGCGGGGAGGACATCGAGCAGTACCGCGTCCAGCAGATCGTCCAGCAGGTCGAGGACACCATCTACGAGTTCCCCCTCAGACTGCCCGCCAACCTGGCGCTGGTCCTGCGAGTCGCCACCGTCGTCGAGGGCGTTTGCGTCACCCTCGACCCCGACTTCGACTTCATCCGGGTCGCGACCGACTACCTGGGCGACCAGGGCTACGTCCAGGCGGGCGTCCGCCAGTTCGTCGAGGACCGGGCCGACGAACTCCAGGAGGCCGCCAAGTCGACGATCCGGACGCCGCCGAAACTCGAACGAACTCTCGACCGCATCGACCGCGACGACCTGCGGGTCAACGCCGACATCGAGGATTCGGACGGGCTACTGGCCACGCTGGCCAAACGGCTGATCTACGGGATGACGCTGGCGGCTGGGATCCTCTCGACGGCTTTACTCTACGCCTTCAGCACCGTCGAGGCGGCGGCCGTCGCCGGCGGCGGCACCGTCGCGATCGCCGGCCTGCTCTACTGGTCGTTCCGGAAGAAGCGCGGCATCCGCGCCCAGCCGCAGTTCACCCGGCAGAGCATGCGCGAGCGCCAGGAGGGGCCGGCCGACGAGGGATCGGCCGTCGGCGAGATCGGCCTGGGCGGCGGCTTCGGACCCGACGCCGGGGGGGCCGGCGAACGGACGGCCGACACAGGGGACGGCACCGACTCGGCGGCCGTGGGGGTGGAGGCCGTCGACGAGGGCGGGCCCGGAACCGAGGTCGACGTGACGACCGGCGAGACCGACCGCGACCGGACGGGCGACGACGCCTGACGGTCCCAAGAGCTACGTGGATCCCACCGCATTCGCGGGTATGAGCAGCATCGCCGAGGGCGAGGTCGTCACCCACGAGCGCACGTTCTCCGAGTCGGAGGTCCGGACGTTCGCCGCCCTCTCCGAGGACCGCCAGCCCCGTCACCTCGACGCCGACGACGAGGGCCGGCTCATGGTTCACGGCCTGTTGACGGCGACGCTGCCGACGAAGGTCGGCGGGGACCTGGAAGTTCTCGCCAGTCGGATGGAGTTCGAGTTCCACCGCCCGGTCTACACCGGGCAGGAAGTCCACTGCCGGGTCGAACTGACCGACGTGGATCCGGGTGAGGATCGCGACGAGGTGCGGGCAGACGTGACGTGTACGGTGGCCGGGGAGACGGTGCTGACGGGCGGTTTCGAGGGCGTGATTCTGCGGTGACGCCGGAGAACGGCCCCGATTCGTTCCAAACCGTTTATACCGGTTCACAGACTACCGCGGGACATGGCGAGACAGCAGACGGAAGTTCGCGAACTCGACGAGGGAAGTTACGTGATGATGGACGACGTCCCCTGTGAGATCGACTCCTACAGTACGGCCAAACCCGGCAAGCACGGCAGCGCGAAGGCCCGGGTCGAGGGCAAGGGCGTCTTCGACGGGAAGAAGCGCAACCTCTCCCAGCCAGTCGACGCGAAGATCTGGGTCCCGATCATCGAGCGCAAGCAGGGCCAGGTCGTCAACGTCGAGAGCGACGACGTCGCCCAGGTCATGGACCTGGACACCTACGACACGATCACGATGAAGGTGCCCGGTGACGTCGACCTGTCGCCCGACGACGACATCGAGTACCTCGAGTACGAGGACCAGCGCAAGATCATCCGCAGCTGATGTTTCCCGGCGCGCGGGCCCACCGAGGTTCAGCCGCATACGTCGTCGTCGGCGCCCC
This sequence comes from Halorientalis sp. LT38, assembly GCF_037031225.1. Taxonomy (NCBI): domain Archaea; kingdom Methanobacteriati; phylum Methanobacteriota; class Halobacteria; order Halobacteriales; family Haloarculaceae; genus Halorientalis; species Halorientalis halophila. Next base: position 2,581,656 of record NZ_JAYEZN010000001.1, read on the forward strand.
ACTCGACGCCTCGACGACGTTCCAGCCCGGCACCCGGTTCGGCCCGCGTCGCGTCCGCCACTTCGCCGAGTCCTTCGACGACTACGATCACCACACCGACAGCGAGTTCTCCGCCCTCGGCGTCGCCGACCACGGCGACGTCGGCCCGACCGACGACGCCGCCGAGTACCTCGAGTTCCTCCGCGGCACGCTCGCCGACGTCCGCGAGGACGGCGCGGTTCCCCTGACGATCGGCGGCGAACACACCGTGACCGTCGCCGGCGTCCGCGCCGTCGACCCCGACGTCGTCGTCTGTCTGGACGCGCACCTCGATCTGCGCGAATCGTACGCGAACAACGAGCTGAGCCACGCGACCGTCACGCACCACGCGCTGGAGGTGGCCGACGAAGCCATCGTGCTGGGGGCACGCACCGGCAGCGAGGCCGAGTGGGACCGCGCGAGCGAGGACGACGTGACGGTCGTGCCACCCGAGGAGGTGGCCGACTGGGAACCCCCGGCCGCCGTGCGGGAGGGCCGGACCTACCTGAGCGTGGATATCGACGCCGCCGACCCCGGCTTCGCACCCGGGACGGGAACGCTCGAACCGTTCGGACTGGCACCCCGGGAACTGCACGAGGTCGTGCGAGCCGTCGCGCCCCACGCCGCGGGCTTCGACGTGGTCGAGGTGAACGACCGCGACGACGGCCAGGCGGCGACGCTCGCGGCGAAACTCCTGCGAGCGTTCGTCTACGCCCACGCCGCGGGGGAGTGACGACCGCGACCGGGGTGGCACGTAGCTTTTAGACAGTGGCGCGAGTGGGTCCCGAGCATGCCCGAGTTCGCGTCGTGTTACTTCTGCGGAGCGGCCCTGGACGCACAGATCGAGCCCTATCCCGTGGTACCCGAGGACGCCACGGGCGACGGCCGGCCGACCGTCGACCTCTGCCCGCCCTGTCGCCGAAAGCTCGCGAAGGTGCTCGACGTGGCCCTGTCTGCCGCCGACGGCGCGACGGTGACGGCGACCCCCCTCGCCGCCGGGCCGGACCGCGCGGCGCTGGAGGCCGACGCCGACGACTACGAGACGCCCGGCGATGGCGACGAGGACGCCGCAGACTCAGAGGACGTCGCCTACGCCGTCGAACCGGACGGGGAGGCGACGGCGGTCGAGGAGGAGGACGACGACGCGGCCGAAGCGGCGGTCGAACCGACCGTCGACGGCGACGCCGCCGAAACGGAACCGGCCGAGCAGGAAGACGAGGCGACCGAAGCCGACGAATCGGACGTCGCAGACGTCGGGGGTTCGGAAAACGGGAGCGACCCGGACGCGGAAGAGACTGCGGACGCGGACGAACCGACGAGCGTCGACGGCGAGGGGGAGACGGCCGACGACGGGTCGAGCAAGCCGTCGATCCTCTCGACGCCGGCGGCCCAGAAGGTGATCAAACTGCTCCAGAACCGGGAGTTCCCGGTCGAGCGCGAGGAGATCGAGGTCGTCGCTTCGAACGCCTACGAGATCCCCTACCAGGACTGCGAGGACGTGCTCGACGCGCTGGTCCAGGAGGGGTACGTCGCCGAGAAGCGCGGGCGACTCGTGCGTCCCGAGGAGTAACCACTACCACCCCGGCCCGCGAAGGCGGGCCATGGACACAGGCGAGTTCTGCGCGCGACTCGACGAGGAGCTACGGACCGACGCGTACGCCGACATCGACGCCAGCCCCAACGGGCTCCAGGTGGGGACGCCGGCGGGCGACGTGGAGCACGTCGCGTTCGCCGTCGACGCTGCGGCAGCGACGGCCGACGCGGCCGTCGAGGCGGGCGCGGACCTGCTCGTGACCCACCACGGTTACGTGTTCGGCGGCGTCGAGCGCGTGACCGGGCGCCTGTACGAGCGCCTCGAACCGCACTACGAGCACGACCTGCCGGTGTACGTCTCGCACCTCCCGCTGGACGGGCATCAGGAACTGGGCAACGCCGCGGGGCTGGCCGACCTGCTCGATCTCGCGGATCGCGAACCGTTCGGCGAACTCGGGCCCGAACACATCGGGCAGCGCGGGACCGCCACGGACCCGTTCACCACAGACGAACTGCAGGACCTGCTGGCCGCGGAACTCGATCACGGCGGCGAAGGCGTCCAGGTGCTGGATTTCGGCCCCGACGAGATCGAGGACATCGCGATCGTCACCGGCAGCGGCGTCGACTGGCTGGACGAGGCCGAAGCCGTGGATGCGGACGCGCTGATTACTGGCGAGGGCAAACAGCAGGTATACCACGATGCTCGTGAGGCCGGGATCACGGTCCTCCTGGGCGGGCACTACGGCACCGAGACCATCGGGGTCCGGAACCTCGCGGATCTGGCCACGGAGTGGGGGCTGGAGACGACGTTCGTCGACCACCCGACCGGGCTGTGAGCCGAATTAGCAGGTCTAGGAACCGATCCGAACCACCGCGAGCAGGCGGCAAAATTTCACGGTAAGGTGCTGCTGGACACGCGTCCTCCATCTCGGACGAGCGCCGACGACCTGTAGTTTTCCTGCCAAGTACTGCGTGACCGATATAGGTGGTACATCCTGGAGCCCCGCGGCCAGTATTCGATATCGATCGAACGGACGATATCGGATAACATATTCAAAGCGTAATTTACAATAGATTTATATATTTATCGAGCGATAGATGACTGTGGGTGAAAATTACATGTCTCGAACGGAGCTCTCGCGGCGAACCGTACTGGGGAGGGGTGCGATCCTCTCGACGTCCCTCGGACTGGGCCTGTTGACGACGACGGGTCGGGCCGTGGCGATGAACAAAGCGGAACTGATCGAGCAGATGGCGAGTGAGGCCGGACTGCACAAATCGGAGATGCAGACGGCACTGGACGCGTTCATCGACGCGACGACGACGGCCCTGCAGAAGGGTGACAGTGCCGTACTGGTCGGATTCGGGTCGTTCAGTATCTCGAAGCGCTCCGCCCGGACGGGGCGGAATCCAGCGTTCGGAAACGGGCCTGCGGACGACTCGCCAGTGACCTTCGAATCGTGCCCGGAGTTCGCGGCCGCCCTCGATCTGAACCCCGGCAAGGGTGACGAGGCCAGCGCCAGGTGCCGGGACGCCGACGTGGTGATCGACGCGGCGTACATCGCGAGTGAAACGGGGCGTGACTCCGACAGCAGGCTATCGGAGGCGGACGCGAAGCGGGCGCTCGACGCGTTCATCAACGCGACGACGAAGGCCCTGAAGAAGGGTGACAGGTTGTCGTTGGGCGAGCGGTTCGGGGTGCTTTCCATCTCGAAACGGTCGGCACGGACAGGGCGAAATCCGCAGACCGGGAAGGAAATCCAGATCGCGGCGAAGAATGTGGTCAAGTTCAAGGCGGGTGCCGAGCTCTCCAAGGCCGTCAACTGAGACTGTTGCGGCGCATCCGTCGCAGTCCTCGCCGGCACCATGGGTGACCCTTCGTCAGACCGCGCTCGCCACTTGCAGTCCGATTCAGGTCACCCGTTTCGACTGCGAGGCAATCTCACGCACGACTTATCAGATTCAAAACCATTTAGCGCGGCTCCGTGGTAAGAGGGGTAATGAGTTACCGGATCGGTCTCGTCGGCAAGCCCTCCGTGGGGAAGTCGACGCTCTTCAACGCGGCGACGATGAACGACGTGCCCGAGGGGGCCTACCCGTTCACGACCATCGACCCGAGCGTGGGGGAGGCCTACGTCAGGGTCGACTGCGCGGCGCCCGAGTTCGACCACGAGTGCACTCCCAACCACGGTTACTGCCGGGAGGGGGTCCGATACGTCCCCGTCAAACTCGTCGACGTGGCGGGCCTGGTCCCGGGCGCCCACGAGGGTCGCGGCCTGGGCAACCAGTTCCTCACTGACCTGAACGAGGCCGACGTGCTGGTCCACGTCGTCGACTTCTCGGGCGAGACGGACATCGAGGGCGAACCGACCGAGGACCACGACCCGCGGGAGGACATCGACTTCCTCGAGAACGAACTCGACATGTGGTATCTGGACGTCCTCGAGAAGGGCATCGAGCGCTACCGATCCGGATACCACGGCGAGGACGGCGACATCGAGGTCGAACTGGCCGAGCAGATGAGCGCCTTCCGCACGAACGAGGACGAGATCAAGCAGGTGATCCTCTCGCTCGACCTCGAACTCGATCCCGACGCGTGGGACGAGGCGGACAAGGAGGAACTGGCCCGGGAGATCCGCAAGCGGACCAAGCCGATGGTCGTCGCGGCGAACAAGATGGACACGCCGGCGGCCCAGGACAACTACGAGGACATCACGAGCGACCCCGAGTACGACCACCTCACCGTCGTCCCGGTGTCGGCCCACGCGGAGAAGGCGCTGAAGACGGCCGACGAGGGTGGCGCCGTCGAGTACCGGCCGGGTGCGTCGGACTTCGAGATCGTCGGCGACGTGAGCGACGAGCAGGCCGCGGGCCTCGAACAGATCCGGGGCTTCGTCGAGTCATTCGAGGGGACCGGCGTCCAGGCGGCCCTGGAGACGGCGCTGTTCGAGGAGTTCGGCGCGAAGGCCATCTTCCCCGGCGACGGGAGCCCCCGCGACGACGGCACGTTCCTGCAGGACTGTTTCGTCCTGCCGGAAGACGCGACCGCCGAGGAGTTCGCGTACTTCCTCCACTCGGACATCGGGGAGGGGTTCCTCCACGGGATCGACGCCCGCTCGGGCCGACAGGTCGGCGCCGACACGACGCTGGATCACCGGGACGTGCTGGAAGTCGTGACGACGAACTAGGACTTCCCACGGACCGCGGCGTCGGCACTAACCGCGGCCTTCAAGCGCGTCCGGCGGTCAGAGAGGGCCAATGAGCGACGACGAGGCGACAGACGACGGAGGGCACGACCAGCCGCCGAGGGAGACGTTCCACCACGACCCCATCGGCCACGCCGAGGCGCGGGCGGGGATGACGGTCGGCGAACTCGCCGAGGAGTACGGCGAGGCGGGCATCGGCGCCTCGGACATGCACGAGGCCGTCGACGTCTACGCCGAGATGCTCGGCGACGACGTGACCGTGATGATGGGGCTGGCCGGGGCGATGGTGCCCAGCGGGATGCGCCGCATCGTCGCGGACCTGATTCGGGACGGCCACGTCGACGCGCTGGTGACGACCGGCGCGAACCTCACGCACGACGCCATCGAGGCCATCGGCGGCAAGCACCACCACGGAGCCGTCCACGACGAAGCGAAGACCGAGCGCGAACACGACGAACAGTTGCGCGACGAGGGCGTCGACCGGATCTACAACGTCTACCTCCCACAGGAGCACTTCGCGCTGTTCGAGTCCCACCTCCGCGAGGAAGTCTTCCCCCCGCTGGCCGAGGAAGGGACCGTCGGCATCCAGCGGCTGACCGAGGAACTGGGCCGGGCCAACGCCGCAGTCAACGAGCGCGAGGGGATCGACGAGGGTGCGGGCATCGCCGCGGCCGCGTACGAGGCGGACGTGCCGATCTACTGCCCGGCGATCCAGGACTCCGTGCTCGGCCTGCAGGCCTGGATGTACAACCAGACGTCCGACTTCGCACTGGACGCGCTTTCGGACATGGACACCATCACCGACCAGGCGTTCGACGCCGATCGGACCGGGGCGCTGGTCGTCGGCGGTGGCGTCCCGAAGAACTACGTCCTCCAGACGATGCTGGTCGCGCCCGGCGCGTACGACCTTGCCGTCCAGTTGACCATGGATCCGCCCCAGACCGGCGGCCTCTCCGGTGCGACCCTGGAGGAGGCTCGCTCGTGGGGCAAACTCGAGAAGGCCGCCCGGAACGTCTCCGTCTACGCCGACGCGACGATCACGCTGCCCCTGCTCGTGGCCGCCGCGCGCGAGCGGATCGCTGACTGACGGCGGCTCCCGTCGCGCCGTATCCTGCCATCGCACTGGTTGCCGCCTCCCGTCGGATCCCTGCCCGATGGAACCGACCGGTTGCCCGAACCCCTCCGGCTGAAGTCTTCTATTCGTAAGATAATCACGCGAAAAAATTAATGACTATGGGGTCATATGTAACGCACATTGCGGTACGTCCGGCTCTGGACGGGGCATAGACAGCCAGGTATCGGCGGTTCCCTGCACCCATGGTACGAATTCTCTACACGTTCGATCGGTCGTTCATGCGAAAGACCGTCGCCGCGATCGACACACACGTCCCGGCGACGTCGGCGGCGCTCCCCCTGCGCCCCGAGGCGGCGAGCGACGACGACGCGCTCGAAGACGTCCACGCGGAGATCGAAGACGCGGCGGATCTCGACGCCGCGATCGACGAGATCGACCCCGACGTGGTCGTCGTGAATCACAGGTTCGAGGCCGAGGTCCTCGACGGGAAACCCACCTATCACGAGCGGTATCCCGTCGTCCACGTCCGCCACGGCGCGTCGCTCGGCCGCGGCGAGACGGCGAACACCACTCGCGACCTCGCCGGGACGATCGCCCTCGCGCTCGCGCCCGGCGAGCGCTGGGCCGCCCAGTACAGGACGGCCTTCCCCGAGACCGTCGACGTGGCGACCGTCGGCATCCCGGAGGCAGACGACCTGGTCGGCGCCGACCCGCCCCGCAAGCGGCGCGTGCTCTACGCGCCGACCAACCACAACTACGGCGGCGGCAGTTACCTCGAGACCGCCGACTCGGTCCTCGACGTCTTCGCCGACTCGGATTTCGAGTTGCGATTCCGCCCCCACCCGATGGACCGGATCGAGGAGCCGGGCCGGTCGGTCACCGAGCGCTGTCGCGACCGGATCGACGACCTCTCGAACGTCACCGTCGACGACGCGGCGACGCCCGGGGAGAGTCTCCGCTGGGCGGACCTCCTGCTCTCCGATTGCTCGGGGATCGTGACCGAGTGGCTCCACACCGGTCGTCCCCTGATCCAGTTGACCGCGACCGCCGCCGACCACCAGATCCCCGAGGTCGGCCTGCAGACCGACCGCCTCTCGCTGTCGACCGTCGAGACGCTGTACGACGACGGTTACCCGCAGGAGACGGCCGAGCGGATCGAAGCGCAGGTCGGCGCGCTGGGGGTTCCGATGGACGGCCGTGCCGGCGAGCGGGCCGCCCGGGAGGTGCTCGCATGCACGCAGTGATCCTCGCCGCGGGCGAAGGCAGCCGGATGGACGGCGCGACCGCGGACGTCCCGAAGGCGTTCATGGAACTGGCCGGGGCGACCCTCTACGAGCGCCAGCGGGCGGCCATCGACGCCCACGTCGACGCCGTGACGGTCGTGTTAGGCCACGCTTACGAGAACGTGCGCGACGACGTGGGCGACGCGCGGACGGTCGTCCTCGAGGACTGGGACGACTACGAGAACGCCGAGTCGCTACGGCGCGGCCTCCGCGGCATCGACGACGACGTGCTCGTGCTCAACGGCGACGTGGTGATCACCGACGCCGTGGTCGCCCGACTGCGCACGCGCCACCGGGCCGCCGCCGGCCGCAGCGTGGTCGCGTGCCTCCCCGGCCGCGAGGACGAGGCCACCGCCATCCGCTGTGACGACCAGGGGCTGGTCACCGACTACGGACTCATCACGGGGCGCCGACACGCCGGGCTCGGGGTCGTCGACCGGCGCCACGTCGGCGCGGCACGGGCGTGGCTCGGGGACCACCGCCGCCAGTGGTACCCCGGACTCTACACCGAGGTGCCGACCGAGGCGGTCGCGATCCCCCCCGGCCAGCACATCGAGATCAACTATCCGAGTGATCGCGTCGCCGCCCGCGGCAAGCTCCCCCTGAACCCCGCCGACGAAATCGACGTCGGCACCTGACGACTCTTTTCGGACCCGGCGGCGCCCGAGCCCCTCGCGCGCCGCAGCCCCCGATCGTAGCCACCACGTATTTCCATTCAGATCTCCTTACCGTTCGGGAGCGGGCCTGAGGCGCCCCTTCGGCGTGGCCCCGGTGTTCGCCGGCCCCGGGTGCGGGCCAGCGAGCAGGCCGATACCGTTAACCCGTTCCTACCCCTCGCCTCGGGTGATGGAGATCATCGGTCACCGGGGATGCGCCGACCAGTGTCCGGAAAACACCGTCGCAGCCGTCGAACGCGCCGGCCAGTACGTCGACGCCGTCGAAGTCGACGTGCGTCGCTGTGGCTCCGGTGAACTCGTCGTCTTTCACGACGAGCGCGTCGACGACCTCACCGACGGCTCCGGTCGCGTGGCCGACCTCACTCTCGCCGAACTCCGCGCACTCGACGTGGGCGGGTCCGGCGAGCCGATCCCGCGCCTCGACGCGGTCCTCGAGGCCGTCCCGCCGGGAGTGCGAGCCCAGCTCGAACTGAAAGAGACCGGGCTCGCCCCCGACGTCCGCGACCGGCTCGCCCAGGCCCCCGTCGAGGCCTCGATCTCGTCATTTCGCACCGACGCGCTCGAGAGCGCCCTCGAACTGGACTGGTCGGTCCAGACCGGCTACCTCTTCGCCGAGGACCCGCTCGCGAACCTCCGGACGGCCGTCGAGATGGGCTGTGACGCCGTCCACCCGCACTTCGACCTCTGTCTCGATACCGACGTCGTCGAGGAGGCCCACGCCGTCGATCTGGACGTGATCGCCTGGAAGGCCGCCAAGACCCAGGAGGAGATCGCCACGATCCGGGCCTGCGGCGTCGACGGCGTCACCGCCGACCGCTGGGACATCGCTTGAGAGAAACCGACTTGGGGCCGGCCCGCCTACGACTCGCCGGCCGATGACGAAGCGACGGGGCCGAGCCGGGCTGACGACCCGGCGGTGACGAGCCCTATGAGTGCCGAGGCCGACTTTCTACCCATACACTTGCGAGGAGAGACGGGCACCCGACACAGGCCCACGTTTTCACACGTTATTTCAGTGCTACCGTCTGTAGCAGCCAACTACTAATGCGGGCGAGCCGGCCTAGTGGACCCAATCGGGTCAGTGGTATTCATTCTCGACCAGCTCACAGATTCGGCCGACACGGGAGCTGGTTCCGACGCGTCCGGGGGTGATCCCGTCGATCCGGTCACCTGGTCGGTTCGATGGGTTTTCCTGTACGGTGATCGGCGGGTACTCGCACTCGTCACCCTCCTCGTCATCCTGACAACGCTGCTGTTCGTCGGGAGCGTCTGGGAGTTCGAGATGGAGCGACTCGTCACCGAGACGCGAGCGGTCCAGACCCTGTTCAACACGTTGCTCGGTGGCATCATCCTCTTCGTCTCGGTCGTGCTCTCGATCAACATCGCGGCCCTCGCCCAGGAGTTCGCCCCGCTCCAGGTCAAACTGGCACGCATGGAGGATTCCATCGAGTTCCAGATCGAACTGGAGGAACTCGTGGACGATGGCGTCAGCCCGGCCGGACTGCGGCCGTTCATCGAGTACGTCATCGGGGCGATCAACACCGAAACGGAATCGCTCCGGACCGCCGAGGACTCGACCGGCGACGACCGCGCCAGGGCGGACCTGCTGGCTTTCGTCGACGAGCTCGACACCCAGCTGTCGCTGATCGAGAATCGCATCGGCAGACCGAACCCGCAAGTCTCCGTCGTCCTGTTGAGCACGCTCGATTACCCCCACGCTCGCCACATCAACCTGACCCGTCGCCTGAAATCCGTCCACGGGGACGAACTCACGGAATCGGATCACGAGTCGCTCGCGACACTGCTGGAAGTACTCACCGTCCTCGCGTCCGGTCGAGAGTACTTCACGACGTTGTATTTCAAACGGGAGCTCCGGAACCTGTCGAGTAACCTCCTCGTCCTCTCGCTTCCGGTGATCGTCTTCACGGCGTACGTCTTGCTCGCGATCGATGCCGGACTGTTCCCGCGACCGACGTTCCTCGAGCTCGGAACGCGGCTACTCTACGTCAACCTCGCGTTCGTCATCGCGCTCTCCCCGTACGTCCTCCTCAGTTCGTACATGCTTCGCATCCTCACCGTCTCGAAACATTCCCTCGAATCGACCGTGTTCACCCTCGATTCCGACGTCGCCCTCGAGTTCGACCGGTAGGACACTCGGCCGACAGCCAACTACCGGACGGAACCGGGAGTACGTCGGAGTCGACGAAACCGGGACCCAGATCGATTCTCAGTGGTAATGGGTGTGCGCTGGTGTGGATTGCAAACGTCGTGAGTGTCGAGGCCGACTTTCTATCCAGACCTCTCCGAGGAGGCGTGACCGCCCCTCCCGATTCACTCGGAAACACTCAAACCGCCGAAGCCCCTAGGGAGCCCGTGAAAAAGTCGCTCCTCGTCTACGACGGTAGCAACGCGCTGTTCCGCGCGGCCGTCGAGGCGGCGACCAGTCGCTCGGACGAAGTCGTGGCCGCTCGCTGGGACTCGGAACCAGTGCAGGCGTTCCTCGAGGCGCAGTTCGACGCCCGGCCCTTCGCGTTCATCCTCGTCGAGGGGGACTCGGTCCACGTCGGCGAGGAGACCGTCGGACGGGTCCTCGATCGGATGGGCCTCGCCGACCCGGTCGTCGACGGGCTGCAACGAGCCTACGGAATTGGCGGCGTCCCCTTCGGCAGGCTACTTCACGGGCGAACGGTGGCGGACCTCGACGGGACGTTCCCGCTCTCTGAGGAGGCCGCAGCCCACCTCGTGGGACTCCGTGAGGTTCGTGAGATACCCGTCGAGGACGCGCCCGCAGAGGAGTCCTGATCAGTCCGCCGCGAGCGCTCGCCGGACCGCCACCTCGACCGGCGTCTGCTCGATGGGGACGACCGACTGGAGGTCCCGCTCGGGGTCGACGGTCACGGGGTTGCGCATGCTCTCGACCAGCGGCCGGGCGATGGCGTACTGGACGTCCGTCGTCAGTCGGAGCCAGTGCGAGGACAGTCCCGGGGACATCACCGGCACCGGCACGATCAGGACCCGCTTTCCCTTCTCCTGGGCGGTCAACTTCATGAGGGACTCGTAGGACCACACCGTCGGCGCGCCGATGTCGTAGATGCCGCCCCGGGTCTCGTCGACGTCGAGGACGCCGATCAGGTACGCGATGGCGTCGTCGATACCGATCGGCTGACACGGCGTCCGCACCCACTTCGGGACCGTCATCACCGGCAGCCGGTCGGTGAGGTCGTCGACGATGCGAAAGCTCGCGCTGCCGGATCCGATGACGATCGCCGCCCGGAGGACGGTCAGGTCGAAGCTTCCGGCTTCGAGCACGGACTCGACCTCCCGGCGGGAGGCGAGGTGCGGCGAGAGGTTCCGCTCGTCGCCGCTGATGCCGCTCAGATAGACCACTCTGTCGACGCCGGCCGCCGACGCCAGCTCCCGGAACCGGCGGGCGTAGGTCCGGTCCAGTTCCGCGAAGTTCTCGGCCGTGAGCGAGTGGATCAGGTAGTAGGCCGCGTCGATCCCCTCACAGAGCCCCGAAAGCGACGCCGGATCGCCGAGGTCGCCCTCGAAGAGCTCGACGTCGTCCGGAAACGCCGACCCGTCGACGCTCCGTGAGAAGGCGACGACGTCGTGGCCGGCCGAGCGTAGCGATTCGACGAGTCTGCTGCCGACGAACCCGGTCGCTCCGACGACGAGAACACGCATTGACGTGTATACGACGTGTTGCGACAAGGATGTTCGGTTGCTCGCCGCCCGGAATCAGAGTTTTTCGGCGTCGACTGCCTGTTCGGTTCGACGACGCGCCTGCGCGAGTCGGTTGTCGGTCGCGCGACCGATATCGTCGGGGAGCGAGCCGCGGGCGTCGGCCAGTCGGGTCGAGACGCGCTCCAGCCGGGTCGCCACCGTTTCGAGATTGCGGTCCGCGTTCCCCCGGTTCCCGGCCTCGGCGTTCTCGGCCGCGCGTCGAGCGGCGGCCGTGACGGCGTCCAGCGCGTTCGCGAGCCCTTCCACGGCGTTTTGCTGGCCGCCACCACCGGCGCCGCCGGTCCTGTCGTCGTCGGTGTCGTCGGAGTCGCCGTCGCCCTCGACGGCCGCCACTTCGTCGCGGGTCTCGGCGGCCACGTCGGCGAGGTACGTCGCGAGCGGCGCCTTCCCCGTCCGGGGGTCGTCGATCTGCACGCGCTCTTCCTGGCCCGGGTTGACGCGGAACGCACCGACCTCGTCCTCGCGGTCTCTGACTTCTGCGGTGTAGGCCCCGCCGCCGTGGACGTAGACGGCGTCCGGGCCGCTGAGGGGCGCGTCGTACATGCGCCCCGCGAAGTCGTCCTCGACCGCCAAGTCGCGCAAGTCGCTGTCCGCCTCGCTCGGGTCGATCTCCATCTTCACGGAGTTCTCGCGGGGCACGACGGGGATCTCGCCCTCGACACCCGCCGCGGTCACTGCCTCGTCCTCGGCGACGGTCACGGTCTCCGAGTGGGGTGTGACGCCCGCGCCGTTGATCGTCAGTTCGTGGTCGCCCGGCGGGACGTCCTGGACGACGGCGACGCCGTTGAACGTCGGGACGGCCTCGGGGTCGCTCCGGAGGAGCGCGATCGACTCGAGCGGCGAGGAGACGGTCGTCACCCCCTCGTCGTCGGGGGCGTCCTCGTCGGAGACGGCGGTGGTCACGCCGGCGACGACCTGGTGGACCGGCGAGGGCTCGCCGATGGCGTCGTAACGGTCGGCCAGCGCCTGGCGGTGGTTCGGTTCCGTGATGTCCGAGGCCGGGTCCGCGTAGCGCGGGTCCGTCCACGGCACGCCCGTGGTCGTGATGTGGCTGGCGATGGCGTCCTCCGCGAACTCCGGGATGGCGAACTCGAAACTCAACTGGGGACCGGTGAAGTCCGCGATGTGTTCGAGGTCGGCGCTCGGCTGTAACTCGTAGGACACGTCGGTCTCCTCGGCACTGGCGTCCTGGTAGTCGAACCGGGAGCCGGTCTCCCGCGCCGGGAGGTCCGGCGGCGACTGCAACGCGTCGAACGAGCGGATCGTCAGCGCGTCCGGAACGAGGTCCGCGGCCGCCACGGCCGGGAGGCGCTCGTGCTCGTAGATCGGGGCCCCGTCGAGTTCCGGGACCGCGTACGGGAGCGCGAGCCCTTCGTCACGCGGGAGCCCGTACGCCAGCGGGATCGCCGCGATGGCGTCGACGCCCTCGATGACGCTGTTGGTGATGTCGGCGACGCTCCCGTCCAGGGGGAATCGCTGGAAGTGTTCGGCGTCCTCGTTGACCGAGAGGCCGCTGGAGTGCGAGCCGAGCTCCGTCAGAATCCGCGGCCGGGTGCGGTCGGGGTCGAGGAACTCGTTGTTCGGGACCTTCCGCGAGTGCGAACTCGCGACGTGGAGTTGGGGAGCGCCGCTGTCGGTGTCCACGAACACCTGCAGGAGCTCCCAGTCGTGCCAGTGGAAGTTCGTGGTGAACTGGTCGAACACGGAGTAAAACCAGTACTGCACCACTGCGAGCGGCGACTCGTCGTACTCGACGACGTTGAAGAACGCGACCGGATCCGTGGGCTCGTCGCCGCCGGCCTCGACGTAGCCGTTCAGCGCGTCGAACCCGTCGACGACGGTCTCGCCGTCCCGCTCGCTCTCGTAGGCTCGCGGGTCCGTCGGGAACCACTGCTCGTTCGCGTCGAAGTACAGCGTCGGTGCGAACCGCTCGGCGAGCGTCCGCGCCCGGTCGCCGTCGACGCTCGAGACCGAACCGTCGTCGCCGCCCTCGAACAGCGAACAGCCCGCCATCGAGGCCGCGGCGACGCCGGCCACGCCCGTCAGCACCGTCCGCCGGTCGATCGGGTGCGAGCGGTCGTCGCTCATCTGTCACACGGTCCGAGCACACGGGTGTGACGGCGCCGCGGAGACGAGAATTCCCGTAGACGTATTGTTTGCATACTGATATACGCTAGTTCGGGCGACCGCTCATATCGCTTGTGGCCCCGCGGACGCGAGCGCGAGACCGGCGCCGTCGAACCGGCGACGCCGACCACGAGCCGCAAGCCTCGACCATTTTAGTGGATGGGCCGACTCGACCCGGTATGGAATCACAGCGACCGGACGGCCCAGGTGGGGCGGGCTCATGGTGAACGTCGCCCTCTCGGTGGGACAATTGCTCCTCGCGCTCGTCCTCGTCGTGCTGAACGGCTTCTTCGTCGCCGCGGAGTTCGCGTTCGTCCGCGTTCGCGGGACCTCGGTCGAACAGCTGGCCGCGGAGGGACGGACCGGCGCCGGCGCGCTGGAGGACGTGATGGCGGGCCTCGACGACTACCTCGCGACGACTCAGCTCGGCATCACCATCGCCTCGCTGGGGCTGGGGTGGGTCGGCGAACCCGCCGTGGCGTCGCTGCTCGAACCCGTGCTGGCACCGATCCTGCCGGAGAGCCTCCTCCACCTGGTGTCCTTCGCCATCGGCTTCACCATCGTCACCTTCCTCCACGTCGTCTTCGGCGAACTCGCGCCGAAGACCATCGCCATCTCGAAGACCGAGCAGCTCTCGCTGTTTCTCGCCCCGCCGATGAAGCTCGCGTACTTCCTGCTCTATCCGGGGATCGTCGTCTTCAACGGCGCGGCCAACGCCTTCACGCGGATGCTCGGCGTCCCGCCGGCCTCCGAGTCCGACGAGACGCTGGGCGAGCGGGAGATCCGCCGGGTGCTGGCGCGCTCGGGCGAGGAGGGCAACATCGACGCGGCGGAGGTGGAGATGATCGAGCGGGTGTTCGACCTCGACGACACGGTCGTGCGGGAGGTCATGGTTCCGCGGCCGGACGTGGTGAGCGTGCCGGCCGACGCCACGCTGGCCGAACTCCGGACGATCGTCCTCGAGGCCGGCCACACGCGGTATCCGGTCCGCGACGCCGAGGACGAGGATCAGATCGTCGGCTTCGTCGACGTCAAGGACGTGCTGGCCGCGACAGAGGCCGAGGACGGCGCGGGCACGACCGCCGGCGACCTCGCCCACGAGGTGATCGTGGTGCCGGAGACGACGGCGATCGACGACCTGCTGTTGCAGTTCCAGGCCGAACACCAGCAGATGGCCGCGATCATCGACGAGTGGGGCTCTCTCGAGGGGATCGCGACCGTCGAGGACGTCGTCGAGGCCGTCGTCGGCAACCTCCGCGACGGGTTCGACGTCGACGCGCGCGAACCCGGGATCCGCGAGCGCGACGACGGCGGCTACGACGTCGACGGCGGCGTCCCGCTGTCGGCCGTCAACGACGACCTCGGGACCGCCTTCGAGAGCGAGGCGGTCGAGACCATCGGCGGACTGGTCCTCGCCGGCCTGGACCGCGCGCCCGAAGTCGGCGACACCGTCGACGTGGACGGCTACCCCGTCGAAGTGACGGGCGTTGATGGCAACCGGATCTCGACGGTCCGGATCCAGGAGTCGGACGACGGTGACGGAGAGGGCGGTGACGGCGACGACCGGGAGGGCGACGAGGGCGACGATCCGGCGGCCGAGTGAGGCCGCTACGGCCGGTCGAGAAAGAGCGTCAGGTGGCTGACGACGGTCCGGTTCTCCAGGCCGCCGGCGAGTGCGCCCGAGAGGACGCCGATGGTGCTGATGAACGCCCCGGTGCGGACGAGGTCGACAAGCCCGATCGAGGGGTCCTCGAGGCTGGGCCAGTTCGCCATCAGGTTCGGCGGGAAGACGGCCAGTTCGACGACCAGGATGATCGACAGCACGAGCGCGAACAGCCCGCACATCGCCAGGACGAGGACGAGGAAGACGGTTACATTTACGAGGGCCGTGTGCTCGGTCACCAGCCGCTGACGTCGCCGCGGGAAGGAGAGATTCTGCGCGAACAGGAGATAGATCGCGGCCGCGAGGACGCTGACGGCGGCGAACAGCGTCGCAGTGAGGTTGTCCATGTGGACGCCCACGTCCCACGACTCGGCGCTGAAGACGATGACCAGCGTCGGGGTCACCGCCGCCGTCGACAGTTTCGGCAGCGACAGCGGCAACAGCGGCGCCCGGCTGTCGACGAGCGCGCGCCCGATCCGGCCGGCGTTGCCGAGCGCGCTCTTCGCGTGGAAGCCGACGCGGGCGAGGGCTCCCTTCGGACTGACCTCCGTCGCGGGGATCTCGCCGGCGATCCGACGGAGGTAGGTCTCGACGTCCGCGTCCATCGCCGGGACGGCCCGGCGATCGGACTCGAAGACGAACGGTTCCATGACGCCGCCGTCGGCGTCGCGGTGGCGGGCGCCGAGGACGTGGCCGATCAGGTGGACCAGCAGGGTCGCCCCGTTCCAGCGGACGGCCGGGTCGTCGAGCGCGCGTTCGGACTCGCCGCGGGGGGCGCGCCGCAGGTTCCGCGTCGAGACGACGGTGACGCGGGCCAGCGGCGAGGCCAGTCCCGGGACGAACCGCTCCTTGCTCGAGACGAGGGGCACGTCGGTCACCGCGACCACGAGGTCGTACGGTCCCTCGACCATCAGGTGGGTGGCGCGGTCGAGGAACTCCGAGGGACGGCGCCGGTCGTGGTCCGGGAGCCGCGCCGGATCCTCGAGGTAGAACCGCCAGCCGACGGCCGTAGCCGCGGCCAGTTCGTCGACCGCATCCGCGGCCGCCTGCGCCGCGAACGAGCGGAGCCCGTCGGCGTCGCCCCCGGGCGCGTGGGCGACCAGCACGCCGACGTCGACCTGCAGGTCGAGCGACCCCTCGCACTCGGCTGCAATCAACTGGGCCCCCTCGGGGTCCGCCCCCGTGGCGGCAGGGCCCCGATCCGATTCCGGGCGAGTCATCGAGGTCGTCCGTTCCCCGCGAACGCACTTAACGGCCCGTGAGGACGTGCTTTTCTGGCCCGAAGTCGGCCACAGGTTTTTGTAGGCCAGTACGATACGTTGTGTCATCCCATGAACGCCGGGCGCGTCGTGTTGTACGTGGGGGCCGACGAGGAGCGGGCCGCGTCGCTGCGGGGGGAGAGCGACGACGCGACGGTGGTCGAGCGGGTGGCCACGGTGGCCGAGGCGACGGAGCGACTGGACGACGTCGTCTCGGTCGTGAGCGAGGCGACGCTCGCGGACGGGACCGGTCTCGACCTCTGCCGGACGATCAGGACGCGGTACGACGACGTGGCCTTCGTCCTCGTCCCCGAGACGGGGAGCGACGAGGGGGCGCGGCGGGCCGTGTCCGCCGGCGTCGACGAGTACGTCCCCGCCGGGACGATCGACGGCCCGGCGGACCTCTGGTCGGTGGTGCTCGACGCCATCGAGCGGGCCTGTGACGAACAGCGGCGGTACCGAAAACTGGTCGAGCAGACGACGGACGCCATCGCGATCGTCGACCCCGACACGACGATCCGGTACGTCAGCCCGGGCATCGAGGAGATCCTGGGGTATCCCCCGGCCGAACTGGTCGGCCGACGCGGCACCGAGATCGTCCATCCCGAGTATCGTGAGCAGGTACTCGAACGGCTCGCGGCCAGCCTCGCCGACCCGGAGGAGAGCATCGGCCTGGTCTACCGGGCCGAACACGCAGACGGCGGGTACCGCTGGCTCGAGACGCGGGGCCGGAGCTACCTCGACGATCCGGCCATCGCCGGGACGGTCGTCAGCATCCGTGACGTCACCGAGCGCCGGGAACGCAAGCGCGAACTCGAGCTGTACGAGAACATGCTCAACACGGTTCCGGACTGCGTCTACGCCGTCGACGAGGACGGGAACTTCCTCGCGGCCAACGAGACCGCGCTCGAGACCGTGGGGGCCCCGGAGTCGGACGTGATCGGCAGCCACGCCTCGATCTGTATGACCGAGCACGACATCGAGCGCGGCCGGGACCTCATCCGGGACCTGCTCGAGAGCGACGCGGAGAAGGCGATCTACGAGATGGACCTGCACCCGATCGAGGGCGAGCCGATCCCCGCGGAGAACCACGTGGCACTGCTGACCGACGAGGACGGGCGCTTTCGCGGCTCGGTCGGCGTCCTCCGCGACGTCAGCGACCGCCTGGAGCGAGAACGGCGCCTCACCGTCCTCAACCGGGCGTTGCGTCACGACCTGCGCAACAGCATGCACGTCGTCATGGCCAACGCCGAACTGATCCGGCACTCCGTCTCGGACCCGGCGGCACAGGCCAAACTCGACACGATCGTCGAGCGGGCCGAACAGATCGACAGCCTGAGCGAGAAGGCACGAGAGATCGAGCAGACGCTGGGCCACCGCGAGCGGACGCGGCGGTCGATCGACCTGGCGGCGCTGCTGTCCGACCAGATCGAGCGGTTCCGGACTGCACACCCCGAGGCGACCGTCGAGGCCGACCTGCCCGACCACGCCTGGGTGGCGGCGACCGGGCTGATCGACACGGCCGTCGAGAACCTCATCGAAAACAGCATTCAACACACCGACGAACCGCGGGTCCGCGTGTCGCTCGCGGTCGAGGACGACACCGTCACCGTCTCGGTCGCCGACGACGGCCCGGGGATTCCGGAGAAGGAGCGCCGCGTGGTCGGCAAGGGGAGCGAGACGCCGCTCGACCACGCCAGCGGTCTCGGGCTGTGGCTGGTCACCTGGATCACCCGCGACTCCGGCGGCGAGGTGGCGTTCGAGACGTCCGAGGACGGCGGGAGCCTGGTGCGCATCCGCCTGGACCGGGCGAACCCACGGGTCGACGGCGACGGGGGCCCGGCGTCCGCGGACGAAGCGAGCGAGTGACCGGTCACGGGCGCGCAATTAAGGGGGAAGCCGACGTAGGTCGGTGTGAGCGGGACGATGACGGCACAGGACGACGACGACCGCTTCGCCATCCCCAGTCGGCCGGAGCGGCGCTACCCCCGCGGTGGCGGCGTCGAGTACGAGGGCGGGACGACGTTCTCGCTCGCGGCCGTCCCCGAGCGGGAGGACGCCTGGCTCGGGGGCGTCGTCCGGAGTGTCCTCGACGGCGAGGGCTACACGTACGGTGACTGGCTCGACCTGCCGATGCCGCTCTATCTGGTCCACGACGAGGCGACCGGCGACGTGTTCCGGGTCAGCGTCCGCGACTCGCGGGTGCGGCTACACGTCCTGCCGGAGACGGAGACGGTCGGGCTCCGGCGCTTTTTCGACCGTCTGCGGGGCCACACGGACGAGATCGAGTGGGAGGTGACCCGCCGGGTCGAGGGCGGGGTCTGAACGATACCCACCGAACCCCGGCCGACGCAGGACACGTAACCGACTTATCACCGGGTACCCATTCCACGAGCATGACCGTCTCCCGCGAAGTCGAGTTGCAGGGACACATCATCGACTCGGGGATGATGCAGACCTGTTTCGGCATCATCATGGACATGGGCGGGGCTTTCGAGGTCGAGCA
The DNA here is from genome assembly GCF_037031225.1 of Halorientalis sp. LT38. Classification (NCBI taxonomy): domain Archaea; kingdom Methanobacteriati; phylum Methanobacteriota; class Halobacteria; order Halobacteriales; family Haloarculaceae; genus Halorientalis; species Halorientalis halophila. Next base: position 2,600,750 of record NZ_JAYEZN010000001.1, read on the forward strand.
GTTCGACATCGGTCGCCAGAAGGACAAACAGTCCTACGCGAAACTGCTCGTGACCGCCGACTCGGAGGAACGGCTCCAGTCCATCGTCCACGAACTCCACCAGAACGGGGCCAATCCCGCCGACCCGGACGACGCCACGCTCGAACCCGCGCCGGCCGACCAGGTCGTCCCGAAGGGCTTCTACTCGACGACCAACCACCCCACCGAGATCCGCTACGACGGCCAGTGGATCGCCGTCGAGAACATCGAGATGGACTGTGCGGTGATCGTCGAAGACGGTGACGACCCGAGAGCGTACACGAAAGTCCTCAACGGCGTCGAGAAGGGCGATCTGATCGTCACGGGCGAGGCGGGCATCCGCGTCAGCCCGCCCGAACGCCCCCGCGACTCGGGCGGGGCCTTCGGCTTCATGCAGGGCGGCGTCTCCTCGGAGCGCCCCTCGGAAACTACTATCGCGAACATCGCGGAGGCCATCGAGGAGACCAAGGCCGAGGGCGGGAAGGTCCTGGCCGTCTGTGGCCCCGCGCTGATCCACTCCGGCGCTCGCGAGGACCTCGCGCGTCTGGTCCGCGAGGGGTACGTCGACATGATCTCGGCGGGCAACGGCTTCGCCGTCCACGACATCGAGCGGGACATCTACGGCACCTCGCTGGGGATGGACACCGAGAGTCTCGACCACCCCCGGAAGGGCCACAAACACCACATCTACACCATCTCGGAGGTGATCCGCGCCGGCGGCATCGAGGACGCCGTCGACGAGGGCGTCATCGAGTCCGGCGTCATGTACGAGTGCGTCGACAACGACCGCCCCTACGTGCTGGCGGGATCGGTCCGCGACGACGGCCCCCTGCCGGACACCATTACCGACGCCGTCGAGGCCCAGAACGCCATCCGCGAGCAGGCCCACGAGGCCGACATGGTGCTCATGCTGTCTACCATGCTCCACTCCGTCGCCGTGGGGAACTGCCTCCCCTCCACGACGCGGGTCGTCTGCGTCGACATCAACCCCGCGACGGTCACCCAGTTGCTGGATCGCGGCTCGGCGCAGGCCGTCGGGATGGTGACCGACATCGGCACCTTCGTGCCGATCCTGTCGGAGAAGATTCTGGAGGAGTAGCGAGCCCTCGGCCTGGCGAACGGTGAAACCGTGAGCCAGTGAGCGAGGGATTCCGGCACCGCCGGTCTGCCGGGTACATTTATTTGCTCGACCTGTGAACGAGCCGACATGGGTAACGCGGACGCCGCGTCGGCATCCACCGACGCGGACGCGAGGGGCGAACCGGCGGGGGAGGAGGCGGCGACGGAACTGGGCGAGCGATGGGCACTCGGCAACTGGGTCCTGATCGGCGTGTTCACGGTCCTGACGCTCGTCGGCGTGGGGCTGTCGATGGAGGTCCCGCCCTTCGACGGGTGGCTCACGGCCGGCGACGGCGCGGTGGTCGTCCCGCCGTACGTGTACGTCTACGCGTCGCTGGGTGCGTTCGGGTACGTGTTCACCCGGTTGATGACGAATCTCGAAGCCTTCGACGAGTGGGACGAGTTCCAGGAACTCGCGGAGATGGCCCTCCGGGTGCCGGCGGCCTGGGTCCTCGCCGCGGGCGCGTTCCTCCTGTTCACCACGGTCGTCGGGTCGCCGGAGGGCGTCTCCGGACAGCGGTACACGGCGGGCCTGGCCTTCCTCGTCGGGCTGTACGTCAACGTCGCGATGAAGTCGCTCGGGAGCCTCGCCGACCGGTTGCTCGGCCGAACCGCGCCCGGGAAGTAGGGCCGCGGCCGGCGGGCGGGAGGCTGGCGCTCAATCGGCCGTCTCCTCCTCGATCAACTGGGTCACGCCGTCGTCGAAGATCTCCGCGACGAGGTCCTCGGCGTACTCGCCCTCGATGGCGGCCTCGATGGCGATCTCGAGCGACGCCTCGACCAGCGCGTCGGCGTGGCCGTTCTCGATCAGCGTGGCGACGATCTCGTCGCTCACCTGCTGGACGATGGTTTCCGACCGGCCGCTCGTCAGCCGCGTCACGATGCGGCGAACGGACCGGCGGATCACGACCGAGTGTCTGAGTCCCGGCAGGTTGTCCATCACGACGTCGGCGACGGCCTCGATCAGTTCGTCCGCGGTCTCCCCGTCGAGTTTCGAGACGATCTCGTCGCCGACGGCGGCCACGAGCGCCGCGGCGTCGTCCTCGCGGTCGACGTGGGCCGCGATGATGCGGCTGACGCTCCGTGCGATCTCTTCGGCTTCCTGTTCCCCCAGTTCGGCGGCGATGACGGCTCGCACGCGTTCTGCGATCTCCTCGCGGTCGCTGCCCGCGATCCCCTCGTCCCCTGGTGTCATGGGCGCCGGTACGCGGCCGCGGATACAAAAGATTCGCGAACTGACTGTTCCGCTAGACCCCTTCGAGGGTCTCGCGGTAGGCGTTGATGGCGTCGTTCGCCTCGTCGATGTCGCCCGCGGCGTCGGCGTCGACCTCGTCGCCGAGGTCGGCGAGCGAGGACTGGATGCGGGCCAGTCGGCCGTGGTCGGGCCCCGACTCACGGGTAGCAAGCGAGTCGAGCTGGTCGGCCAGCTCGCCCAGTCGCTCGCTGGCGTCGTCGGTCGTCGCGTCGCTCGCGCTGTGCAACTTCGCGGCCGCGGTTTCGAGTTCCTCTCGAGCCATACGTTCAGTTCGATGGAGGGCGGCAAAAACGCTTTCCGAACGCGTTCGCGGCCGACCGCTGCGGTCGCATGAGATACCAACCAGTAAGGTACCGTGATTAAGCGGATAGGCCCCTTACGAGTAGTTAGTGACCCAGTCCCACCCCCACCTCGCCAGTGACCGCGCCGTCGGCCGACTCGAACGCCCGTTTCTAGTATGATCGGAGACGACTCGCTCGAGAAGAGCCGCGGCATTCACCGGCGGACGGGGAAGACGTTCTACTACGCGACGAGATTGTTCCCCGAGCGGATCCGGCACAAGACCTACGTCCTGTACGCCTTCTTCCGGATCGCCGACGAGGTCGTCGACGACGAGGACGCCGACCTGTCGCCGGCCCGGCAGCGCGAGGAACTGGCGCGAATCCGCGCGGGGGCCCTGGGACGGCGGGAGACCGACGACCCCGTACTGCAGGCGTTCGACGAGATCAGACGCGAGACGGACATCACCGATGCGGACGTCGAGCGGTTCGTCGACGCGATGGCGACCGACATCGAGACCAGCCGGTACGAGACCTACGAGGATCTGGAGTCCTACATGCGTGGCTCGGCGGCGGCGGTCGGCCACATGATGACTGGGATCATGGACGTCGACGAACCGTCGGTCGCGCGACCCCACGCCCGCGCCCTCGGGGAGGCCTTCCAGCTCTCGAACTTCCTCCGGGACGTCCGCGAGGACGTCGTCGATCGCGACCGGATCTACCTGCCACTGGAGACCCTGGAGCGATACGGCGTCACCGAGTCCCAGATCGAGACCCTCGAACTCAGCGACGGGTTCCGTTCGGCGATGATGCACGAGATGGCCCGGGCGGAGGACCTGTACCGCGAGGGGGTCGCGGGCATCAAGTACCTGCCGCGGGACTGCCAGTTCGCCGTCCTGCTGGCGGCCGTGCTGTACGCCGACCACCACCGACTGATCCGCGAGCGCGACTACGACGTGCTCTCGGCGACGCCCCAGCTATCGACGACGCGAAAGCTCTGGCTGATCGCCCGGACCCGCTGGTGCTGGCACTGGAACAAGGATCCAGAGGCCGTCTTCGAGCGCGTGTCGACCATCGGCGACGCGCCCACGCCGGCCTCGGGTCCGGAGCCGTCGGAGTGGACGCCGACGCAGTAGCTCACTCGATCAGCGGCATCACGATGCCGAAGACGATCGGCGAGAAGAATCCGACGAGGATGCCGACGACCTCGGCGCTCAGAAAGAGCGTGTTCTCCCAGGCCGGCAGCGGCTCGAAGAAGGCGTGGCCGACGATTTCGCCGCCCGCCCCGAACAGAAGCAGTGCGAGGCCGACGAAAAAGCCCCACTTGGCGTACGTCTGGTAGTCGAACGTCGCGTGCTGTGGCATACGCGGAGATACTTCGCTACCGGTCGAAGTTTTTTCGGTCCGGTCGCCGCCCCCAGATCCGCCGTACCATTCAGAAGTAATTTCTCACTCATCCATCTCGGTTGCTGTCCGCGGTCGAGCGTGGTGGATCGGAGTCACGACGGGCGACCGGATCCCCCACCAAGTCGCTCGATAACTGCCAGAGACGCCGGCAACAGTCCCCATGCGCCCTGCTGGCGAGTTTTCGAACGCGAACTACCAGCCGTCCGTCGTCGAGCCGACGGGTGGCGACTCGAACCGCACTAGTATAGGATCTCTGTCTATCACAGAAAACCGATCGTAATCGCACGAAGTCCTACTCCGGCCGCCACTCGCCGCGGCGTCCGTCGCCGCCTTCTCGATATCGTAACCCTGCTTCCTTCAGCAACCGCCGACAGCTCGGTAACGAGTACTCGACCCCGTAGGTCTCCGCCAGGTACTCCCGAACCAGTGCCGGCGTCCACGCTGGAGCGTCGACGCCTGCCTCGGTCGGCGGCTCCTGCACTGTCGCCTCGAACTCCTCTTTCCGAGATCCCGATAACTTTCGATTCCTACCGCTTCGCGTATCGTCGGAGGCGGCCACTGCGAGCGGCTCGTCGGTGTCGAGGCGCCGGAGCCAGCTGTAGATCGTCCGCCGGTCCACCCCGAACCACTCCGCGAGCTCGGTCTGGCTCACGCCGTTCTCGTACGCGATAGCCGCCAGCAAGCGCATAGCGGGCTTCTTTTCGTCCACGTCGTCGAGGGCTTCCTGCAACCGTTCGACCGGGACGTCGTCGAGGTGCTCCACAGTGTCGAGCTTCGAGGTATGGGAAAATAGTTCTAACGGAGTGGGTCGAGGTCGGGGTAACGAACGACGGGTGCCCTGACGCCATCGCGGTGATGGGCGGTCCCCCACGTCGGGCGTCCATGGCAAACTGTCGAAGACCGTCGATTCGCGGGCGTGGTCCGGACGATGGGCCGGCGGGCAAGGTCCTCGTCGGGGGCGATTCTCGGACACGTAATGAGAGAAAAGATTTTGCCCCACGGCTGTATCCCACCGGTAGTCTCAGGTATGAGTAGTCTGTTACCGCGGTCCGAGGAGGCGGACGATCTGGCGGCCTCCGAGCCGCTCTGTCGGCAGATACTGGACAATCTCGTGGCCGCGTTCCCCGAGCCGGTCCTGGCGATCGACGCCGACGGGGTCCTCACCCACTGGAACGACGAGATGGTCGAACTGATCGGCGTCCCGGCAGACGAGGCGGTCGGTCGCCCGGGGACGGAAGTCGTCGGGACGGAGAACAAATCCGAGATCCTGGCCGAGACCGTCGTCCGGACGGAGGAACCGATCCGGGAATCGGAGATCCGGACGGGGACGAACGCCGACGGGGAGTCGTGGCACGTCCGGGTCGAGGCCGTCCCCCTGGTGGACGATTCGGGGACCGTCTACGGCGCGTTCTCCGTCGCGAACCGGGTGACCGAACTGATCGAGCAGCGGCGGCGGATTCAGGAGGTCCAGGAACAGGTCGAGGCCGACGTGAAGGGCGCGGTCGAGGACCTCGAAGACACCGTCGAGGGCGTCGCCGACTCCTCCCAGCGGATCTCGCGGGAGGCCGGCGAACAGGCCGAGGACCTCGAGACGGTCCGCGAGGAGGTCGCCGCCGTCAGCGCGACGATCGAGGAGATCGCCTCGACGGCCGACGAGGTCAACGCCCACAGCGACACCGCCATGGAGCGGGCCGCGGAGTCACGCCGGACGGGCGAGGAGGTCATCGAGGTGGTCGCAGACCTCGAAGACGCCGCGGCGTCGGTCAAGGCGTCGACGACGACGCTGCAGGACCGCCTCGCGGCGATCGACGAGATCGTCGGGGTCATCGAGGAGATCACCGAGCAGACGAACATCCTGGCGCTGAACGCGAACATCGAGGCCGCCCGTGCCGGCGAGGACGGCGACGGGTTCGCGGTCGTCGCCGCGGAGGTCAAAGAGCTCGCCCAGCAGTCGAAGGCCGAAGCCGCGGAGATCACCGAGATCGTCGCGGACGTCCAGGAGACCGCCGACGAGAGCGTCTCGAACGTCGAACGGACGGTCGAGCAACTGGACTCCGTCAGCGGACAGGTGCGGCGACTCGTCGAGCGCCAGTCCGAGATCGTCGACGCGGTGCGCCAGACGGCCGACGGCCTCGACGAGATCGCCACCGCGACCGACGATCAGGCGGAAAGCGCCGAGGCCGTCTCCGCCATGGTCGACGATTCCAGCGAGGCCGCGGCGAAGATCCAGCGGGAAGTCGAACACGTCGCCGACGCGAACGAGGAGATCGCGACGGAGATCCGGACCATCCGCGAGCAGGTCGCCGCCGTGACCGAACGCGCAGAGGACTAGCGGAGATCCTCGAGGTCGCTCGCGCGATCGACGTCACGCAGGACCCCGGGATCGCCCGTTTCGACCGCCCTGGCCCCGTGGCGGTCGGTCAGTAGCTCCCGGCCGCCGACGTCACCCTCGACGTCGGCGAGGCGGTCGAAAAAGCGCTGGTCGAATAGTACGGGGTTGCCCCGCTGCCCGTCGCAGGCCGCCGCGAGGGCGTCCGCGACGCCGTACTCGTAGGCCTCGAGCAACAGGTCCATCGACGCCACGTCGACGGCGGGCATGTCCCCGAGCGCGAAGAGGACGCCGTCGGCGTCGTGGTCCCGGGCCGCTCGCACGCCCTCGCGGACGGACGTGCTCTGTCCCGTCTCGTAGGCCGAATTCGTCCGGATCTCGACCGGCAGATCGTCGATCGCCGGCCGAATCCGGTCGCGCTCGTGGCCGACGACGACCGTCACGCCGTCGAGGGAACTCTCGACCAGCGGGGCGACCGCGCGTCGGACCAGTGGCACGCCGTCGAGGTCGGCGAGGAGCTTGTTCTCCTCGCCGAAGCGGCTGCTCTCGCCAGCCGCCAGCACCACGCCCCACGTCCGCTTCGCCGTGCGGTCGCCGAACTCGCCGCGCTCCCGGAACGATTCGGGCGCGACGGTGGGGAGGTCCTCGGCGGTCATTCGATGGCAGTGTAGGGAACGACGGCGACCGGTTCGTCCGCCGCCAGTGCCGATTCGGTGAGGACGAACCCGTCGGCCCTGGTCGCCCGGGTCGTCGACGAGAGGACGCTCGGGTCGAACTGGCGGTCGTACACGTGCAGCGGCGAATCGGCGTGCCCGAGCGGGACCGCAGTCCCGTCCTCCAGGAGGACCGGCACGGCGTACTCGAACCCTTCGGGTCCGAGGTCGACGGCCGACCCCATCGTCGCCTCGACAGTCGGCAGCGACTCGATCCCGGTGAAGAAGGGTCGCGCGACGAGCGTCGTGATCGTGTGCGCCCCCAGCGGTTTCCCGGGGATGGCGAAGGCGACGGCCTCGTCCCCGCCATTCCCGGCACCGCCACCGACGGTCGCGGCGGCGATCGGTTTCCCGGGCCGGACCCGAACGCGGTGGAAGTGGACGGTTCCCAGTTCCCCCAGCGCGCGGATCACGTAGTCCTTGTGCCCGACGCTCGTCCCCCCGGTCGTGAGCACGACGTCGTAGCGGTCGGCGAGGTCCGCGATGGCCGCTTCGACCGCCTCGTAGTCGTCAGGGACGGTCCCCTCGTAGGTCGGTTCGTGGCCCCAGGAGCGGACGAGCGCCGCGAGCATCGCGGAGTCGAGGTCCTCGCGTCGCCCCTCGTGGATCTCCGTCCCCGTGGCGAGGATCCCGACCGAGAACCGCTCGGCGACGGGCACCTCGTCGTGCCCGAGGTCGCCGAGCAGGATCGCGTCCTTCGCGGAGAGCCGCTCGCCCGCCTCGAACAGCGTCTCGCCCGCGCTGACGTTGCTCCCGCGGGTGTAGGTGTACGTCCCCGGTTCGACGGCGGCGCCCTCGAGCCGTCCGTCCTCGTCGACGGTCGCCTCCTCGCGTTTGAGGACCGCGTTCGCCTCGGGCGGCAGCGGCGCGCCGGTGGCGATCTCGACGGCCTCTCCCGCGCCGAGCGAGGGCGGTTCGTCCTCGGGGAACACCTCGTCCTCGCGGACCGAGAGGGGGTACTCGTCGGTCGCGTCGAACGCGTACCCGTCCATCGTCGCGTGATCGGCCGCCGGGACGTCCCGCTCGGCGACGACCGCCGTCGCGAGCACGCGACCCGAGAGCGCGTCGAGCCCGACGGATTCGGTCCCCACCCGGGAGAGGGCCGCCCGCCGGAGCTCCCGGACGGTCTCGACGGCCGCCGACCGCCGGACCATGTCCTCGTGATCGTGAGCCATACCCGATCGAACGGAGAGGCGGTCCAAAAGGGTTGTCGTCGCCGGGACGACCCGGACCGGCGGAGGACTGGATCGTCGGCAGAGCTCGGCGCACGAATGACACGACGGTTACACGAACCCGTGAGTTTTTGACGGGTCGTGTCCATCGGTACCGTATGTCTGACAGCGACCCCGAAGTGGCAGGTGCGGAAGCGGCCGACGAGGACTACGTCTTCGACCCGGAGACCACGACGCTCGAACTCTCCGGACGACACGCGGTCTCGAAGTTCGACGTGAAGGACATGGAGAAGATGGATCTGGCGACGGTCGAGACCGAGGAGCGCGACGGCGAGACGGTCGTCACGGAGTGTACGCTCGACGTGACGGTGCTGGCGTCGGTGATCGGCGAACTCGACGTCGTCGAACGCAAGATGGGCGACGACTGGCGGGAGACCAGCTGGAACCCGCGGGTTCGGTTGAAATACCTCGACACCTGAACGCGGCGAATCCGTCTTCGGCGAGGAGAGAACCGGCAAGTGTCGGTCAGTCGCCGGCGGCCTGCGAGAAGTCGTCGGGGCGGGACATGGAGTCCATCTGCTTGCCGTGGAAGGCGTAGGCGGCCTCGAACTTCGCGTCGACGATCTCCCAGACCCGGTCCTGGGTGGCCTGGTCGGTCGCGAAGCGCGCGAGCATCTTCTTCCCGAGGTTGATGTGGTTGCCCTCGTCGATCTTGGCCTTGTGGATGACGTCTTTCGTCCGGGGGTCGACGATGTTCTTCTCCATGATGGCCTTGAACGCCTCGGCCAGCGCCGGTTCGCCGGCGCAGTTCAGCGCCGTGACGATCTCGATCGGCTCGTCCCAGTCGGCGGTCCGTTCGAGCAGGAACAGGTCCTCCTCGGTCGGTTCGTAGTGGATCACGTTCGGATCGCCGCCCAGTTCCTCGACGCGCCGGGAGAACAGCTTCGAGTGTTTGACCTCGTCGCGGATCTGGTCGCCCAGCCCCAGCATGATGTCCATGTTCGCCACGTCGATCTCGTAGGCGCCCTCGTAGAGCATCGACATCACCCGCATCGGCGGGATGACGCCGAGGTAGAACTCGGACCACATGAACCCCTTGAGCATCGGGATCAGGTCGTCGCCGGTGATCGTGTCGTCGGCGTCGAACACCTTCTCCGCGAGTTCCTTCCCGCGGCGGTTGGACTCCGCGATCACTTCCTTGGCGAACTCTTCGCTGTCCATGGGCATGATACGTACCCAACCGCCGGGAGCGCACTTATCGCTTGCGGTGCGTTGGCATACGACGTTGTGGGCGGGGCCGGTCGGTCGCCGCTCACCAGGCGATCAGGACGACCGCACAGACGGCGAAGGCGAAGCCGGCGGCGTCGGTCGCATCGATCGTGTCTCCGAGGAAGAGGATGCCGACCAGGGCGGCCACGACGAAGAACAGCCCCGTGATGGTGGACGCGATGGCGGCGTCCCCGAACTTGAGACCGTAGTAGTAGCTCATGGCGCCGACGCTGAGGAAGGCGCCGCTCCCGAGGGCGTACAGCAGGCCCTCCCGATCGAGGGCCGGCGACCCGGTCGCGAGGACGTACGCGAGGACGATGACCGTCGCCGTGCCGTAGGACAGCACGACCGTTAACTCCGGCGTCATGGCCCGCGTCGCGATCGTCGCGAGCACGGCCCACAGCCCGTACGCGAACATTCCGAGGAGGGAGACCAGCAGCACTGTCGAATTCGTCATGCGATACCCGTTCTGCAACTCGTAGCTGGGAGACTCTTGTGATCTGTCGCGCTCCGGTCGGTCAGTCGAACTGGTCGTCGGCCCACTCGGCCTCGGCCGCCGTGAGCGCGCCCGATTCGACCCACTCCTCGAGGTGCGGCACGATGGCGAGGTCGTGTTCCTCGCTCTCTTCGGTGATCTGGACCCACTCCGGGTCGTCGATGAGCTGGAGGTAGTAGAACTCCGTGTAGACGTCGCTCTCGCTGTAGCCGTACCTGATCGCGTCGACCCGGCTGCGGACGATGACGCTCCGGCCGTAGTGCACGTCGACGAGGATGGGGCGCTGGCCGGCGGGGAGCGTCAACGGCGGCGTCCGGCCCGTCTCGTCGGTCCGCTGGACGAGGTAGGAGTCCTCGTCGAGTCGCTCGATCCCGTGATCCGGCCAGTCGGCGGGTGGTTCGACCGAGAGCGACGACTCCCCGTCGCGGTCCTCGTCTGGTGGCATACTGTCTCGGTCATTGCTAGCAGGGATCTTATGTGTTCTGGGGAGCGCGCTCGCGTTCGGGCCGGTCGGCCGGCTAGTCGCGGGGCTCTGACTGTCGGTAGTTATAAGCGACAGGCTCGACTTGCAGATGGTATGGGTCAGCAAGAACCAGTCGAACGACCGGCGGATACCGGCCGGGACGCGCCGGACGGGCCCGTGGGCGACCGCGAGGTCCGGGTCGACGCCCTGGGGAAGGTCACCGGGGACATGGAGTACACCGCGGACATCCCGTTCGACGACCTGGCGCACGGCCACCTCGTGCGGAGCACCGTCGCGCACGGCTACATCGAGTCGATCGACGCCGCCGACGCGCTCGCCCTCGAGGGCGTGATCGACGTCATCTTCGCCGATCGGATCCCCGGCGAGAAGAAGATCGGATCGATCGTCCCGGACCAGCCCCTCCTCAACGACGAGAAGGTCCGCTACCTGGGCGATCCGGTCGCGCTCGTCGTCGCCGAGGACGAGGGGACCGCGCGGACGGCCGCCGACAAGGTCCAGATCGAGTACGACCGGTTGCCGAAGGCCCTCGACGCCGAGGAAGCGCTCGCCGAGGACGCCGAACCGATCCACGAGTCGGGGAACCTCATCGACGAGTACGGCTACACGCGGGGCGACCCCGAGGCCGCCTTCGACGAGGCCGACGTGGTCGTCGAGGAGTCCTACCAGAGCTCGATGATCGACCACGTCCCCCTCGAACCGGAGGCCTCGACGGCCAGACGCTGCTACGACGACACGGTCGAGGTCTGGGCGAGCACGCAGCACCCCCACGGCGACCGCCAGAGCATCGCCCGGGTCCTCGACATCCCCGAACGGGACATCGAGGTCAACCGCCCGGCGGTCGGCGGCGGGTTCGGCTCGAAACTCGAGCACAACCAGCCCTGCTACGCCGCGGTCGCGGCCTGGGTGACCGAACGGCCCGTCCGGGTCAAGTACAAGCGCGACGACGAGTTCCGCGGGACGGTCAAGCGGAACACGCTCACGCTGGACTACCGGATCGCGGCCGACGAGGACGGGAGCCTGCGGGCGGTCGAGGCCGACGTCACCGTCGACGGCGGTTCGTACGTCTCCTTCTCCAGCGGCGTCGCGGTGCGCTCGCTGGTCCACTGCACCGGCCCCTATCACGTTGACACGGTCGAGGCCAGCGGCCGGGCGGTGTACACGAACAAGCCCTGGGGCGGCGCGATGCGGTCGTTCGACATGTTCCAGACGACCTTCGCCGTCGAGTCCACGCTGGACGTGCTCGCCGAGGAACTCGGGATGGACCCGGGTGACCTCCGCGAGCGCAACGCCTTCGACGGGACCGAACCCGCCGCGACGACCGGCCAGGAGATCGAGGCCGTCGGCCTGCCCGAGACCATCGACGACGTCCGGACCGACCTCGACGACCTGGAGATCGAACAGCCCGACGACCCGGCCAAGCGCCGCGGCGTCGGCCTGGCGTCGATGTGGTACGGCTGCGGCGAGACCGGCCACCACCACCCATCGAGCGCGTTCTGCGAGATCCACTCCGACGGGACCGTCACCGTGCAGTGTGCCGCCGCGGAGATCGGGCAGGGCTCGGACACCGCGCTCACCCAGATCGCGGCGGAGACGCTCGGCCTCGACACCGAGGACGTGAAACTCGTCACCGACAGCACGGTCGCGCCCAACGCCAACGAGACCTCCGCCAGCCGGCAGACGTTCGTCTCCGGCAACGCCGTCCGCCTGGCGGCCGAAGACGCTCTCGAGACGATCCTGGAGACGGCCGCTGGCGCCTTCCGCGAGCAGTTCGACGCGGACGTCTCGGCGTCAGAACTGCGCGCGAAGGGCGGGGAGATCGTCGCCGAGTCCACCGACGAGACGCTCTCCTTCGAGGAAGCCGTCCTCGCGTGTACCAACGAGGGCCAGCTTCTGACCGGGACGGCCTCGTACACGCCCCTCTTCGACTTCGACATCGAGACCTTCGAGGGGGCGCCCTACCCGACCTTCTCCTTCGCCACGCACGGCGCCGTCGTCGTGGTGGACGTCGAGACCGGCGTCGTCGAGGTCGAACGCATCGTCACCTCCCACGACGTCGGGCAGGCGATCAACCCGGCCATGGTCGAGGGCCAGATCGAGGGCGGCGCGGTCATGGGCATGGGCCACACGCTCATGGAGGAAGTCGAGTTCGACTCCCAGGGGCAGATCCTGAACGCCTCGCTCATGGACTACCACATCCCCCAGAGCCGCCAGACGCCGGAGATCGACACGCACCTCGTCGAGTCGGCGGCCGACGACGACGGTCCCTTCGGTGCGAAGGGCGTCGGCGAGTCGGCGCTGATCCCCATCGGCCCGGCCATCGCCAACGCCGTGGCCGACGCCACCGACGCGCGCATCACCGAATTGCCGCTGAACCCCGAGCGCGTCGTCCGGTCGCTCCCCCGGGACCTGATCTACCAGTAGCCCATCTGCTCGGCCCTTTCTCTCGCAGTTCGACGCTGACTGTTTCGTCGCCCGCTGCTCCCGATCACGGACTCGTGACTCACAGGGACGGACGGAAATCGGGAGCAGGCCGCAGAATCGAATCGGCCGCCGGCTACACGTGCTCGACCAGTTCGACCTGGAAGCCGGCGGTGTGGCGCTCTTCGAGGAAGATGATGCGCGTGCCGCCGGCACCGGGCATCGGCTCGTCGCTCTGGAACGTAAAGTCGTCCTCGCGGAGGGCGTCGACGGCCGCGTCCACGTCGGCGACGCGGTAGGCCATGTGCTGGTAGCCGGGGCCGTGGCGTTCGAGGAACGTCTTGACGTTCCCCGGCCCGGTTGGTTCGAGGAACTCCAGGTAGACGCCGTCGAAGTCGAGGAAGACGGCGCGGATGTCGTACTCCGGCAGGTGCTCGTCGATGACCACCTCCTTGCCGAGGCGCTCGTAGAACGCGGTGGCTGCGTCGGCGTCCCAGACGGGGGCCCCGACGTGGTCGATGCCCTGCAACTGGATGTCGTCGCTCATCGGATCGCTCAGTCCAGGTTCTCGCTGGCTTTGCGGATGGTGTCGAACTCGAGGAGGGCCTTCTCCTGGCCGCCGTCGACGTCGATGACGCCGCCGTTGACGAAGCTGGCCTGCTCGGAGGCCAGGAACGTCACGACGTTGGCGACCTCCTGCGGTTCGCAGATGCGACCGAGCGGGATGGAGTTCTCGGCGACCTCCATCGCCTGGTCGAAGGTCAGGCCCTGCTCGTCGGCCATGATCTCGACGAGGTAGTCCCAGCGGCCGGTCGCGACCGGGCCGGGGTTGACGGCGTTGACGCGGACGCCCTCGCGGCCGTACTGCTTGGCCAGCGCCTCGGTCATGTTGATGTCGCCGGCGTTGGCCGCGCCGGGCGCCAGCTCGCCGGGGCTGGGTTTGGTCCCGTCGTTGCCGACCAGGTTGACCAGCACGCCCTCGCTCTCGACGAGGTGGGGCATCGCCTCGGTCGCCCCGCGGACGTGACCCATCAGCTTCAGGTCCAGCGCCTTGTACCAGTCGTCCTCGTCGAGATTTTCGAGGAGGCCACCTGGCGCGCTGCCGGCGTTGTTGACGAAGATGTCGATCTCGCCGTAGTTGTCGACCACGGCGTCGACGAACGCCGCCACGTCGTCGCGGTCGGTGAAGTCGGCCGTCTTCGCGTAACACTCGACGCCGTGTTCGGCCTCGATCTCCTCGGCGGCTTCCTCCAGTTCGTCCGCGCTGCGCGCGCAGATCGCCAGGTCGGCCCCTTCGCTCGCGAGCGTGTTCGCGATCGCGTTCCCGATACCCTTGCTCCCGCCCGTAACGACTGCAACTTTGCCAGTAATGCCTAGGTCCATTGTGCTACCTCTACCGTGCAAACACGCTAGTACTACAAAAATGTATGGTATAATTCCGGATTCTGGAGAAAACTGAGTGGCTCCAGACGCGTCTACGAGGGCCGGAAACGGCTGTTCGGCCGCTTCAGTGACGACGTGCTGTCACGTCTCGGGCGGGTCCGTGGGGCTACCTAGTCGTCGCTCGGTGCCGCGTCGGCGTCGGGGTCGAGCGAGGTGTCTTCGAGCCGGTCTGCGGCGCCGAGCACCGCGTCGTAGATCTTGGCGTAGCCGGTACAGCGACAGAGGTTGCCCTTGATGCCGTGCTGGATCTCCTCGCGGGTGGGGTCCGGGTTCTCCTCCAGCAGTGCCACTGACATCATCGCGATGCCGGGGGTGCAGTAGCCACACTGCATTCCGAACTCGTCGACGAACCCCTGCTGGACGGGGTGGAGCTCGTCGCCCTCGGCGGCCCGGTCGGCGAGTCCCTCGATGGTCAGCACGTCCCCGCCTTCGGTCTGGCCGGCGAGGCGCTGGCAGGACTTCGTCGCCTTCCCGTCCACTATTACTGTGCAGGCGCCGCACTTGCCGGTCTCGCAGCCGCGTTTCGTCCCCTTGAGCTCGAGTTCCTCGCGCAGGAGCTTCGAGAGCGGGACGGTCGGGTCGACCTCGACTTCCTTCTCCTCGCCGTTGACGGTGAGCGTGACGGTCATGCGCTTCCCTCCGTGGCCCGCTCGGCGGCGGTCCGCAACGTCTTCTCGGTCAGGCGCTCCGCGAGGCGATTCTTGTACTCGACGGAGGCGTGCTCTTCGCCCACGGGCTCGGTGAACTCGTCGACGTGTTCGGCGACGGCGCGCTGGCGGTCGGCGTCGTCGACCGAGGATCCCACGAGCGCCGCCTCCATCTTCTCCATCCGGAGGGGCGTCGGACCCATGCAGCCGACGACGATGCGGGCCTCGGTGATCTCAGAGCCGTCGACGGTCAGCCGCGCGGCGACGTTGACCAGCGACATGTCGCCTTTGCGCCAGGCGAACTTCTCGAAGGCGACGCCGGTCCCCTCGGGCGGGCGGGGGATCCGGACGCCGGTGACCAGCTGGTCCGGGTCGAGTACGGTGACGTACTCGCCGATATAGAACTCCTCGAGGGGGACGTACTCGGTTGACTCCCCGTTCGAGCACTCGACCTCGGCGTCCATCGCGATCATCGTCGGCGGGTAATCGAGCGACGGGTCGGCGTGGGCGATCGAGCCGCCGATGGTCCCCCAGTTGCGGACCTGCCGATCGCCGATCTCCTTCGCGGTCTCGATGAGCGTGCTCCAGGGAGTCTCGCCCAGGTCGCTCTCGATCAGTTCCCGGTGGGTCGCGAGGCCGCCGAGGTAGAGTTCGTCGCCGTCGGGGTCGACCTCGTCGTGGCCCTCGATCGCGGAGACGTCGACGATGGCCTCCTTGTCGATTACGCCCTGCCGGATGAGCGGCATCAGGCTCTGCCCGCCAGCGATGACGGCGGCGTCGTGCTCGCGGAGGAGGGCGGCGGCCTCCGCGAACGAGCCCGCTCTGTAAAACTCGCTGTCGTTGCGCTGCTCTGTCGCCATGATGCAAACGTATTCCCAGCCACGCGTTATAAATGTATGTGCTGTGGTGGACCGACTCTCGCCATCAGTTCACCGCGGGCAGGGAGACGATCCACAGCGTGACCACGGTGTACCCGATCATGCACAGCGCCAGCGGCGCGTGACCGCGTCCCGCCGCGCCCGCGTCGCCGTAGCGCCGGCGCGTCACGCGGTGGGCGGCGACGACGGACACCACGTGCCCGACGGTGATCAGTACGACCTGGCTCGCCCAGAACGCGGGCAGCGGGAGCCAGCCCAGCGGGTCGGCGCCGACCGCGGCGACCGGGAGCGCGGAGAAGACGAGCCGCGTCGCGTTCCAGACGAGCCCGGGGTAGCTGTGTGCGATCTCGTAGCTGACGGCAATCGGGAGCAGGGCCGGAGCGAACGCGAGCACCGAGCCACCGAGCCGGCCGTCCGATCCGGCCAGGCGGTCGGACGCGCCGGCGACGAGGACCAGGCCGCCGAGAAACGCCGCGAGGCCGGCGAAGTAGGTCGCGAACTCGACCCCGGGGCCGATCCCGAACGTCACGCCGACCCACGCGAGCAGGTACTGGTACTCGATCGTCGCCGAGAGCCCGTCGAGGCTGACGGCGTAGATCGCCGCGACCACGAGCGCGGCCGCGGCCAGATCCGACACCGGAGCGGTGGCGCCCCGCCACGGCGGCCGGACGATCACCCGATAGGCCCCGGCGCCGTCTGTCCTGGCCCCCGTCGCGGACGGCGCGGAGCTCCCGCGGTCGTCCTGGGCGGCCGTGTGCGCACCACCGCGGATCACGCGTATCGGTGCGACCCGTCCGAACAGCCGGTAGAAGACGGCGAAACAGTCCGCCTGTCGGAACCACGTGGGCCCGAAGGCGACCCCGCCGAGCAGCATCACCAGCCAGTACCCGCCCACGAGGGCGGCCGTCGCGCGCGGGTCCGCGGGGACGGACGTCAGGTTCTCCGCGACGCCGACGATCGCCACGAATCCGGCGACCGCCGGCCAGGAGCCCAGGCGTTCGGGATAGGCGTCCCGGCCGAGCGTATCGGGGGCGATCCGGACCAGGCCGTCGTAGACGGTCTCCCAGGGAGACAGCACGCGCCAGGGGTCGCCCACCAGCGCGGCCAGCACGGCGACGCCCTTGAGCCAGAGGGCCCAGAAGAGGACCGTCCCGACGTTCACGTCCGGGTCCGTCGGCCCGAAGACGCCGCCGACGACGACCAGCGCGGCACACGCGAGGAAGCCGAGCCGAGCGACGGCGCCGAGGACGGTGCCGACCCGTTCGTGGATCCGCCCGACGACCGTCTCCCCGACCGTTCCCACGCGGTCGCCGGCGACGCCGAGGACGACGGCTGTCGCCCCGACCGCTGCCGCGGCCCCGGCGTACAGCAGCGAGAGCGGGAGGGGTGCGTCGAACCGGTCGTCCGGGGGCTCGTGCGCGGCGACGGTTCCCGGCACGAGCGCGACCAGCGCGACCAGCGCGATGACGGCTGCGGTGGTGTGACGCCCCATCGATGCGCTCCGTTTCGCGTCGACCGGTATCAGTGTTCCTGCGTCCCGAAGGCCGGCGTCTCGATCGGCGAGACGAAAATATATATGCGGTACCTCGCAATAGACGTATGGCATGAGTAAGCACGAAGCCGTCTCCGAGGAGACGGTCGACCGGGAACCCGACGAGGAGACAGACGTCGTCGGGTCGTCCGAGGAGCGCCTCGACGCCGTGAGCAAGATCATCGGCGAGGCCGAGTACACGTACGACATCGAGAAGCCCCGGATGTTGCACGTCGAACTCGTCCACAGCCAGCACGCACACGCGGAGATCCTCGACGTCGACACCAGCGCCGCCGAAGCGATGTCCGGGGTCGCGGCGGTGATCACCGGCGAGGACGTCCCGGACAATCGCTTTGGCTCCGGGATCGACGACGAGTACATCCTCCCCAAGAACAAGGTCCGGTTCGTCGGCGAACCGGTCGCCGCCGTCGCCGCCGAGACCGAGGAGATCGCCCGCGAGGCCACCGAGGCCGTCGAGGTCGAGTACGAACCCCTCGAGGCGGTCTTCGACACGCAGGAGGCGCTCAAGGAGGACCCGCCCGCGGTCGTCCACGACGACCTCCACGACTACGACACGAGCGACGTGCTCGAACCGCGACTGGATCCCGACCGGCCGAACCTCTACGCCAACCACCGCATCCGGACCGGCGACATCGAGGCCGGATTCGAGGAGGCCGACCACGTCTACGAGGGCTCGTTCGACACGGACATGATGCACCACGTCCAGATGGAGCCCCACGTCAGCGTCGCCAAGTGGACGCCCGAGGACGAACTCAAGGTGTGGACCTCCACGAACACGACCTACCGCGTGAAGAACATGCTCGCGGCGGCCTTCGACGTGCCCTCCTCCTCGGTCAACCTCGAAGTGCCCTTCGTCGGCGGTAGCTTCGGCGGGAAGGAAGGCGTCACCGAACCGCTCGCGGCCGCGGTCGCCCAGCACACCGACCACCGACCGGTCAAACTGGCCTTCACGCGCCAGAACCAGTTCATCGAGGGGACCTACCGGACGCCCTTCGAGACGGAGCTGAAGATCGGCGTCACGGACGACCAGGAGATCACCGGCCTGCAGGTCAAGACCTACCTCGGCGGCGGAGCCTACGCCGGCACTGGCTTCCTGGTCACCCGCAACTGCGGCTTCGCGGCCGTCGGCACCTACGACATCCCGAATCTGAAGTTCGACTCCTACGGCGTCTACACCAACCTCCCCATCGCCGGCTCCTTCCGGGGCTTCGGCAACTCACAGCTCATCTTCGCCATCGAGTCGCTGATCGAGGACGCCGTAATGGACCAGGGCTGGGACCCCATCGCCTTCCGCGAAAAGAACACGATGGAGGAGGGCGACGAGAACCCGGCCGGCGAGGTGATGAAGAGCATGGGGGCAAAGGAGTGTCTCGACCGCGCCGCCACGGCCATCGACATGGACGAACGCGACCGGGCCGCCGAGGACGACGAGTGGCTCCGCGGCGTCGGCCTCGCGCAGGGGAGCAAGTACAGCATGGCGCCCACCGCGTCCAGCGCGTTCGTGAAGGTCCACGGCGACGGCAAGATCGAGGTCCGGACCACGGCCGAGGAGATCGGCACCGGGTCGATGACCGTCCTCGCCCAGATCGCCGCCGAGGAGTTCGGCGTCGACCTCGACGACGTGCGCGTCCTCCGCGGGGACACCGAGGTCACGCCCTACGACGACGGGTCGATCTCCAGCCGACTCACCTTCAACACGGGCAACGCCGTCCGGAAGGCCTGCCACGACGCCAAGGAACAGCTCTACCAGCACGCCGCCGCGAAGTTCGACGTCGAACCGGAGGACCTCGCGACCGAGGGCGGCGAAGTGTACGTCCAGGGCGAGACCGACGAGGACGAGCGGATGCCCTTCGCGGACCTGTTCGAGCCGACCGTCTTCGCCGGCGGCGGGTTCCTGAAGGAGGGCGGCGAGATCCTGGGGAAGGCCACCTGGCACTCCCCGGTGAAGAACGTCGACCCGGAGACGGGACGGGGCGACCGCCTGACGGCCTTCTACACCCACGGCGCGCAGGCGTGTGACCTGGAGATCAACAGGTACACCGGCGAGGTCCGGTTCAACAAGTTCGTCTCCGTCTACGACGTCGGCAACGCGATCAACCCGAAGATGGTCGAAGGCCAGCTCGAGGGCGGCATCAGCATGGGGATCGGCTCCACGCTGTACGAGGCGCTGACCCACGACAACGGCCGCATCGACAACGCGAACCTGCTCGACTACAAGGTGCCCTTCTCGACCGAACACCCGCTGAACATCGAGACGCAGATCGTCGAGTCCGCACACGAAGACGGGCCCTACGGAGCCAAAGGGGTCGGCGAAGCGGTCCTGATCCCGAGCGCTGCGGCCATCGGGAACGCCATCAAGGACGCGACCGGCGGGCGACTGGGGAAGATTCCGTTCACGCCCGAGATGTTGCTCGGAGCGGTGGAAAACGGATCGGATTGCGCGCCGAAGTAAGGTCGTTCTCGATCGCCGCTGACGGATTCGCTGCTACGTCTCGCCGCCGTCTCGTTCTCCGGAACGGTCGATGCCTGTCGCCTGGGTCGCGTCTGTCGGGTGGTAGCGATCAGCCGAGGAGACCGCCGGACTCCTCGGTCTCGACTTCGCCGAGTTCTCCCTTGACGTTCTCGATGGTCTTGTTGATCTGGCGCTGGCCGACGCTCTTGACGATCCGGCTGCCCATGTTCATGATGCGGCCGGTCACGTCGACCCGTGCCTCCCAGTCGAGGTCGGTCACGTCGGCGTCCTCTCCTTCGGACAGGTCGACGGCGACGGTCGCCTCCATGCGGCTGTCGCCGTCCTTGGCGTTCCCCGTGAGCTTGAACTCGAGGTACTCCTCTTCGACCTCCTCGATGATCTCCGCGTTCACGTCGAAGGTCACCGAGATGTGCGACACCGAGACGCCGATCTCGGCGGTGTAGTGTGTGTCGTCGATGACCTCGATGTTCTGACAGTTGGGGATGACGGTCCCGAGTTGCTCGGGGTCCTGCAGGAAGGCCCACGTCTCCGACAGAGTGCTCGCGACGCTGAATTCTCCTTCAAATTCCATGCAGGTGTCTACACACGAACGACCGACTTAATTCTTCTCCCGGCCGCGCCCCCCCCGAGCGGGGTCCACCGCTAACATATACGGAATTTAGCAAAAACACACGTCCTCAGGGTGTTGGAAAGTGTCGAAGCCCTTAGCAGAACGCCGCCCGGATCACAGCGAATCGAGGTCTGGGAGTAATTCCGCTCTGATGTCGTTTAGGTGTTTCGTCGTGTTCCGGACGTTGGTAACCGTTGACGGGGAGACCTCGGCGGAGAGGGTGTCCGGGTCGGCGTCGAGGGTCCCGCGCTCCTCGCCGCTGGGGTCGATCACGGTCGAGGCGCCGAAGTGGGTCTGGCCCCCCTCGGTGCCGGCGCGGTTGACGCCGACGACGTAGACGGAGTTCGAGACGGCGATGCCGGTGAGTTCCTTCACCCAGACGGCGTCGCGGTTCTCCTCGCCGAAGCTACAGGTGGGCACGAAGACCACGTCGGCGCCGCGGAGCGCCTGGACGCGGGCGATCTCCGGGAAGTGTCGGTCGAAGCAGATCATCACCCCGATCGTCAGCCCGCCGACGTCGAACACCGGCGCGCCGAGGTCCCCGGGCGAGAAGTAGTAGGTCTCGTTGTAGCCGGGGCGCTGGAAGGGGTGGAGCTTGCGGTACTTCCCCGCGAGTTCCCCGTCCGAATCGACGATCAGCGCCGTGTTGTAGTAGCGGCCACCGGGGTAGCCCTCCTCGAACACCGGCGCGACGACGGCGGTGTCGAGGTCGGCGGCCGTCTCGCGGATCCGCGCGACGAAGTCGCCGTCGTCGCGGACGGCGAGGTCGAAGTTCTCGGGGTCCTGTTCGGCCGGGAAGTACGGCGTGGCGAAGTACTCGGGGAGGCAGGCCACGTCGGCCTCGGCCGCGGTCTCCGCCAACACGTCCATCGCCCGCTCGAGGTTCTCCTCGGGCGAGTCGTCCGGGCCGGCCTCGAACTGGACGGCGGCGACGTTCGGGCTCATTCGTCGCGGATCACGAAGACCCGGGCCGGCGCCCCGTCGCCGTTGGCCAGTCGCATCGGCACGACGTAGGTGGTGAACTCGTCCGGAAGCCCGTCGCAGTTGACCACGTTCTCGACGATCACCTTGTCGGCCTCGAGCAGCGTGTAGTGGTTCCGGTAGCCCTCGTCGCCGGGGTCGATCGCGGCGTCGGTGATCAGCCCGCGGCCGCCCTGCTCGACGACGTACTCGGCGATCTCCTCGGCGTAGTAGGGGTTGTCGCCGTAGAACGCCTGGGTCCCCTCGTGCTCGTCGCTCCACCCGGTGTGGACGAAGAGGAACTCCCCCTCCTCCAGGGGACCGGGCAGGCGCTCTTCGACCTGTTCGAGCGTGATCTCCGTGTTGGGTTCCGCGACGTCGCGCACGTCGGCGCGTTTCGTGGGGCGGATCGTCTCGGTCAGCTCGATGTCGCCGATCTTCCGGCCGTCGGCGTCGAAGTGGTACGGCGCGTCCATGTGCGTGCCGATGTGGGTCGTGGCCGCCATGAAGTCGCTCTCGTAGTCCGACTCCTCGTGTCGGACGACCCGGCCCTGCCGGAACGTCGGCAGCTTCGGGGGGACGCTCGTGTCCTCGTCGACGCGGATAGATAGGTCTTGGATCTCCATCTTCGACTCGACGTGAACGAGCGAGCTATAAATAGATTCCCACCGGTTTCGATCGCACACAGCAGGGAGCCGGCGCGTACGTGCGGTCAGCCGGGCGGTCGCCCTCGGGACGCGGTTCTGGTCGGACCGTCAGCCGTCGTACTGCTCGGCGGCGTGCTCGACGGCGTCGAAGATCTTCGTGTAGCCGGTACAGCGACAGAGGTTCCCCTTCAGGTACTGCTTCATCTCCTCGCGACTCGGATCGGGGTTCTCCTCGAGCATCGCGACCGAGGAGACGACGAAGCCCGGGGTGCAGTAGCCACACTGCATCCCGAACTCCTCGATGAACCCCTCCTGGACGGGGTGGAGGTCCTCGCCGTCGTCGCTGCGGTCAGCCAGCCCCTCGACGGTCGTGACCGCCTTGCCGTCGGCCTGGTGGGCCGGGATCAGGCAGGACTTGACCGGCGTGCCCTCGACGAGCGTCATACAGGAGCCACATTCGCCGACCTCGCAGGCCTCTTTCGTCCCGGTCAACTCGAGTTCGTTCCGGATGGCGTCCCGGAGCGGGACGCCCGGCTCGACCGAGAACGTCTGTTCCTCGCCGTTCAACTCGATCGTGATGTCGTCGATTGCGCTCATCGTGGTGCCTCCGCGAGTGGGGGCGCGTCCGACCGGCGGAGCGCGGTCGTGATCGCCCGTTTGGTCATGACCCGGAACAGGTGTTTCCGGTACTCGACGTCGTCGCCGACGTCGTCGATCAGTTCGAGGTCGTCGACGATCGCCATGGCGACCTCGTCGACGGTCTCCCGGTCGATCCGGTCGCCGACCAGCAGCGATTCGATCTCGTCGGGAACGCGTTTCGGCACGGGCGCGCCGGCGCAGTAGGCCAGGCGGGCGTCGACGCACGTCTCGCCGTCCTCGGCGTCGGGGACGACCAGCGCGGCGATGCCGGCCGTCGACCAGCCGCCGGGGGCCTCGGTGTCGCTGGCGTACGCGCCGCCGGCCCTCGCGGGCGGGCGCTCGAACTCGATGCCGGTGACGATCTCGTGGGGGGCCAGCTCCGTCAGGTAGTAATCGAGGAAGAACTCGGACAGGTCGTGACGGCGCGTCCCGTCCCCGTCGAAGCTGACGGCCGCGGCGTCGAGACACTGGAGCGCCGGCGGCAGGTCCTGGGCCGGGTCGGCGTGGGAGACGCCGCCGCCGATCGTCCCAGCGTTGCGGACGGGGACGTCGCCGATCGCCTCCACGGCGTCGCGGAGCAGGTCGAGGTCGGCACAGAGCTCCGCGTCCAGCAACTCGGAGTACGTCACGAGCGCGCCGATCTCGACGGTGTCGTCGGACGCCGTCACCTCGTCGAGGTCCGGGACCGCCGTGATGTCGACGAGGGCGTCCGGTGAGATGAGCCCCTGTCGCAGGAGCGGCATCATGCTCTGGCCGCCGGCGACGATCTTCGCCTCGTCGACCTCCTTCAAACGGTCGACCGCGTCTGCGAGCGAACCGGGTTGGTAATACTGCACTTAATCACCCATGCGTTGGAGTCTCAATACTGGAACGTAAATGTACCGGATAGCGAGACTACACCGCACCACAGGCCCGTTCCCGGGGCGTCGGTTCCGTTCGCTGGGGAACCCACGGCCGTCGTCAGAGGCCGCAGGACCCGCGCCGGTCGAACACGGTCCTCCGGTTCCCCATAAAGTATAAATAGACACATGATATCTCTCAGTACAGACCTATGAGTGATTCTCACAACCCCAGCGAGCGGGATAGCGACCGAACTGTGACTCGCCGATCGGCGATGAAGGGCCTCACCGCCGTGGCTGGCGCGGGTACCATCGCTCTCGCGGGCTGTACCAGCGGCGGCGGTGGCGAGAGCGGCGGACCGATCAAGATCGGCCTCCAGGCCGACCTGACCGGCGCGCTGTCGATCTACGGCTTCTGGCACCGGCGCGTGCTCGAAAACTACGTCGACAGCGTCAACGAGGACGGCGGCATCGACGGCCGCGAGGTGGAACTAGCGGTCGAAGACACCGAGACCGACGCGGAGACCGGCGGGCAGGTATTCCGCCGCCTCGTCCAGCAGGAGGGCGTCGACTTCGTCATCGGCTCGCAGTCCTCGGGCGTCTCGATCGCGACGAACCCGCTGGCGAAGCAGATGCAGGTGCCGTACTTCCCGCTGGGGGAGGCCCCCTCGATCACCGGTGAGGACGGTAATCGCTGGGTCGTCCGGAACAACCACAGTACCGAACACGCGGCCGAGATCGCCGTCGAACACGGGATCGAGAGCGGCTCGCAGTGGACGATCATCTACCAGGACTACGCCTTCGGCCAGCAGTACCGGGACGCGGTGACCGCCGCCGTCGAACGGCGCGACGGCGAAGTGCTCGAGTCCATCGGCGTGCCCGTCGGCGAGAGCGACCTGAACTCCTACCTGAACTCGGTCCCCGAGGACACGGAGGTCCTCTTCAACGCGCTGATCGGCGCCTCCTCGCTCGGCTTCCTCCAGCAGAGCGCGGACCTCGGGACGCCCGGCCAGCGGCTGGGTGCCATCGCGTCCATCGAGGGCGTCGACGTCAGCGACACCGGCGAGGGTGCCGAGGGCGCCGAGTACGTGACGATGCTCCCGCGCGACACCAGCGGCGTGGACGTCGACGGGGTCGGGCGACTCCGGGAGATGGCGAACCCGTCGGGCACCGACAACATCTACCTCGGCGGCCACATCAGCGCCTCCTACGAGTCCCTCTCGTGGATCGAAGACGCCGTGACGGAGACCGAGTGGGCCGGCTCGGACGACAACCAGGCGCTCATCGAGTGGTTCGAGGGCGGCCCCTCCGTCGAGGGCAGCGAGCGCTACCCCCAGGGACCGAAGTTCTTCCGCGGGGAGGACCACCAGGCGTTCATGGACATGCACATCGAGCGCATCGAGGGCGGCTCGCTGACCGACGTCAAGCGCGTCGAGGTCGACGAACCGACCTTCGAGGCGCGCGCCGACCTGGCCGGCCAGGAGTTCTGACGCGGGAGATTCGGCCCGAGGACGTGGCCTCGATCACGTAATTTTTCGTTTCTTTCAGGTCCGGACCAGTTAGTTCGCTACGATAAACTCTCGGCGCTTGCGTCAGAAGTTTTATTGTAGGTGGCGCTGTCTTTGTGATGAAGGCACATACCATACCAAGGATCGTGTCTAATTCCGACAGAAGGAAAACGAACATGAAGGAATCTCGAAAATACGTAAACAGGCGTAGCGTTCTCGGGTCGATCGGCGCGGGCAGCGCCGTGGGACTGGCTGGCTGTCTCGGCGGCGGTGGTGGCGGCGGCAGCGAAGACGCGATCACGGTCGGCCTGCAGGCCGACCTCACGGGACCGCTCTCGACGTACGGGTTCTGGTTTCGGCGCGTGCTGGAAGCGTACGTAGACGAGATCAACGAGGACGGCGGCATCGACGGCCGCGAGGTCGAACTGGCCATCGAGGACACCGAGACAAACGCGGAGACCGGTGGGCAGGTGTTCCGCCGACTCGCCCAGCAGGAAGACGTCGACTTCGTCATCGGCTCCTTTTCCTCGGGGGTCAACATCGCCACGATCCCGCTGGCCAAGCAGATGCAGGTGCCGTACTTCCCGGCCGGGTCTGCGCCGTCGACCACCGGCGAGGACGGCAACCGCTGGACGATCCGGACCGCACACGACATCACCCAGAACGCGGCCCTGGGCGTCGAGTGGGGGCTCGAGAACCTAGGGACGAACTGGACGATCATCTACCAGGACTACGCGTTCGGCCAGCAGTGGCGGGACGCGATTCAGGAGGTCATGGGCGACGAGGGTGAGATCCTGGAGACGATCGGCGTCCCCGTCGGCGAGAGCGACCTCAACTCCTATCTCAACGGGGTCCCCGAGGAGACGGACGTCCTGTTCAACGCGCTGATCCTGCCGTCCTCGATCAGCTTCCTGAAACAGAGCGCGGACCTGAACACCCCGGGCGCCCGCTTCGGCGACATCTCCGGGATCGAGGGCACGGACATCTCGGACATTCAGGACGCGGGGCAGGGCGCCTCCTTCATCACCGGGCTCCCGCCGAATCTGGACTCCGAGGGGAACAACCACCTGCGAGAGCTCGCGGACGTCGATGGCGCGAACGAGGCCCTCGTCCGGCAGTACTGGGTGGCCTACGAGTCGCTCTCCTTCATCCGCGAGGGCATCGAGGCCTCCGGCTGGAAGAGCCAGGAGGACCATCAGGCGTTCATCGAGTGGTTCGAGACCGGCCCGGCGGTCGAAGAGGGGATCGATTACCCCCAGGGTGACAAGTTCATCCGCGGTGAGGACCACCAGGCCTTCATGGACCGGTACATCACGCAGGTTTCGGGCGACGAACTCGAGATCGTCACGGAGATGGAACTGTCGGAGGCGCCGCTGCCCCCGAGGGCGAACCTGGCGGGCCAGGAGTTCTGACCGGCCCGACGCTGGTTGCTGGCACCGATAGAACGAACACGGTCGGCTGCGACCCACCGAACGAATGGTCGAACTTCTCGGTCCCGGTCTGGCAGTCGCGGCCGCACTGGCCCTGGCGATCCAGGTCGGCTGCGTCCGCGTCGGGACGGACAGCGGTCGGTCCAACGACGCGCTGATCGTCGTCCTGCTGGTCAACATCGCCGTTCTGGTCCCGGTCGCGCTCGTCGTCGGCTACCCGGACTATACCCTCCCGAGAAACGCACTGCTCGCGTTCGCCGCGGCCGGACTCGTGGGGACGATGATGGGCCGGGCCTTCGAGTACGCGGGCATCGAGAAGATCGGCGCGAGCCGGTCGGAACCGATCAAGGCCTCCCAGCCGCTCCACGCGGCCGTCCTCGCCGTGCTGGTCCTGGGGGAGACGCTGACGCCGCTGATGGGCGTCGGCACGGTGCTCGTCGTGGTCGGCGTGGCCGTCATCTCCTGGGAGAGCCGCAGTTCCGCGGACGGTCTCGAGTCGATCTCCTGGTCCTATCTCGCGTTACCGCTCGCCTCCGCGTTCCTGTACGGCATCGAGCCCATCTTCGCCAAGGTCGGGCTGGCGACCGGCACCTCGCCGTTCGTCGGGCTGGGCGTCAAGACCGTGGCGGCGACGGTCGCCTTCTACGCGTACCTGCGGTACCGCGGTGCGCTCCCGAAACGAAGCGTCTTCGGGTCGGGGAACACGAAGTGGTACGTCGCGGCCGGCCTCGCCAACACCGCGTTCCTGCTCAGCTACTACGCGGCGCTGGCGGTCGCGCCCGTCGTGCTGGTCCAGCCCGTCCTGCAGACGAGCCCGCTGTTCGTCATCCTCATCTCGTACGTCTTCCTCCAGCGGCTCGAACGCGTCACCTGGAAACTCGTCGTCGCGGCCACCGTGGTCGCGCTCGGTGCGGGCCTGGTCGCGCTGCAGGTCTGAGCCCGCTCAGTCCTCGAGTTCGTCGATTTGCAGCCCACCGATACGCGGGTGCGGTCGGCCGCCGTCGGTCGCGACGACGATCAAGACGAGTTCGTCGGCCGCGGGCGCGTCCTCGATCCGGACCGGCATCGCGTCGTAGTGGGTCCGGACGTAGGCCTCGTCCTTGTAGTGGGTCGGGACGTCGAGGCAGGTCCCGGGGCCGCCGCGTTTCTTCGCGCTGGGGATGATGGCCTCGCCGCCGCCGACCGCTTCCCGCAGCGGCGTCCCGAGTTCGGGGTGGAGCATCGCCGCGACGTGTTCGAGTTCGCCCTCGGTGCCGACGATCCCGCCCTTCCCGTAGCCTTCGACCGTCTCCGGGCCACCGAGCCTGTCCACGGCCGCCGTTGCGAGCCGCCCGCCCAGGTCTGCGCCCCACTCGGTGAGCAGCGACAGGTCCTCCTGCCACTCACCGGCGTAGGGGTTGTCGATCACGGCCGCCGCGGCCGCCTTCGTGACCGGGTCGGCGAGCGCTCGCTCGCCGTCGCGGTAGGTCGTCGATTCGATCACCGTCTGCGTTCTGATCGTTGGGTCGGTCATGACTGGTCGATGGTCGCGGTCGTCTTCGCGGGGGCGGTGTTCCGGCTCCCGTCGACCAGGACGTCCCCGTCGACGAGTACGGCGTCGATCGCCGGGTAGGTGCCGGCGTCCAGTGCCTCGAGCGCCGTCTCGGCCTGACTCCCCTTCGGCGGTCCCATCAGCGTCAGGTCCGCCGGTCGGCCAGTCTCGATCCGGCCGGTGTCGAGGCCGTGGTGTCGGGCCGTGGTGCCGGTGGCGAGACAGAGGATCTCCTCGGGGGCGACCTCGGTCATCCCACAGAGCGTCGCGGCCTCCAGCAGGACGCCCAGCGGGGTCACGCCCGTTCCAGAGGGGGTGTCGGTGCCCAGCTGGACGCGGTCGAGTTCGTCCCGGTCGGCGGCCATCTCCAGCACGTCGACGGCGACGCGCTGGTTGCCCGCCAGCACCAGGTCGAGGACGATGTCGGTCTCGGTGACCAGTTTCGCCACCTCGTCGTCGGGGACGGGCGTCGGGCCGCCGTTGACGTGGGCGGCGATATCGGGGCCGACGTCGACGAACATCTCGGCGTCGGTCGACTTCACGCCGGGGAGGCTCGTGCCGCCGCAGTGCATCAGGACGATCATGTCCCGCTCGTGGCCCCAGGCGACGAGGTTCCGGGCGCGTTCGCGGTCCTCGACCGGCATCAGGAACTTCAGGCGCTCGACGCCTTCTTGATGGACGTCCTCGACGTCGGCCTCGGTCATCTCGCCGTCGAGGATCAGCGTGCCGCCCCGTACTTTGACGCCGCCCGGGCGCTCGTTGGCGAGGGACTTCCGGGCGAGCGTGGCGAGCGATTTCGCGCTCTCGACGTCGTCCGGCCGGCCGGGGAGGTGCGGTTCCCCGTTCGAGATCATCGAGGTGATCCCGCCGTGCAGGTAGCTCTCGCACCAGCCGAGCGTCCGTTGCCGGGGCGTGTAGTCGCCGAACACCGGGTGGACGTGCGAGTCGATCAGTCCGGGCGTCAAGGTGAGACCGCTCGCGTCGATCGTCTCGTCCGCTGTCGTCGTCGTGGCGCCCAGTTCCCGGATCTCGCCGTCTTCCAGATAGACCGACTCGACGTCGATCACCGGTTCCTCGAGGCGACCGGTGACGACACGGCCCAGGTTCGTGACGAGCGTGCTCACGACTCCTGCACCTCCCGATCGCGGATCGCTTCCTCCGGGCCCTGGGGTGCGAAGATCCAGAGCTTCCGGAGCGGTCCGGACCCGACGTTGACGTGCCTGTGATGGACGCCCGGGGGGATCACGGCCGCCTGGCCCGCGGTGAGACCGTGGGTCTCCTCGTCGGTGACGATCTCCGCCTCGCCCTCGAGGACGTAGACGATCTCCTCGACCTCGCGCACGTGTCGCGAGCCTTCGGCGCCCGGTTCGAAGGTGACGACGCCGACGCTCACGTTCTCGACGCCGACGGTCTCGTCGGCGACGATCTGGCTGGCGAACTCGCCGCCCCCGAATCGGGGGAGGTCGGCGGTGTCCCGGACGACGATCCCCGCGTCTGTGTCGTCGGTCACGGTCGATCGCCCTCGTCGAAACTGTATTGGTAACTCATACCACGGGGCGACGTTTCGGGAGACGGGATATATAGCTTGTCCGTGCACCGGCCGGTACCGACGGTGGCGGCGTCGGTCGGCCGAACCCGGCCGAGGGCGGCCGGGACCGTTCAGTTGACCTGCGCTTCCAGCAACCTTTATACCACCGGCGTTGAAACTACTCGATCAAGTCATGAGAGTGCATCCCACTGGCAGGTGTGTCACGAGCAGGTGCCGCGTACGTGGACGAGGCCGCGAACTTCCGTCGAGAACTCGCCCGTCGTCGGCGGGGATTCGCGTGGCGGGCCCATCGCCCGCTGGCACCTACTAGAATGGCGCTGGAAAGTGACCTCGCGGTGGCGATCCTGAACGGCGTCACCTGGGGGCTAATCGTGGCGCTGATCGCGCTCGGGCTCAACCTGATCTACGGGTTGCTCGAGATCGTCAACATGGCCCACGGCTCGCTGTACATGCTCGGTGCCGTCATCGGCTGGTTCGCCATCGACGCCACCGGGAGCTTCGCCGCGGCGCTGTTGATCGCGCCCCTCGCCGTGGGTGCGATCGGGATGACCGTCGAACGCGGGATCCTCCGGCCCATCGAGGACGACCTCACGATTACGCTGATCGCGACGTTCGGGCTCCTGTTGATGTTCGACCAGCTGGCGCTGATGACGTTCGGCCCCGGCACCCGCTCGGTGTCGGCGCCCATCGCCGGCACGGTCTCGTACGCCGGCATCTCCTACTCGCTGTACCGGCTGGTCGTCGGCGTGGTCTCGATCTTCCTGATGGCCTGTCTGTACCTGTTCCTCTTCCGGACCCGGTACGGGACCTGGATGCGGGGCGTCCGTCAGGACCGCGAGACCGCCAGCGCGCTGGGGATCCCCACCTCGAAGGTGTACGTCTTCACGTTCGGCCTCGGCGCGTTCCTCGCGGCGCTGGCCGGCGTGTTGCTGGCGCCGATCGTCAGCGTGGGCCACCTGATGGGGCTCGACATCCTCGCGGTGGCCTTCATGGTCGTGATCGTCGGCGGCCTGGGCTCCCTGCGTGGCGTCCTCGTCGCCAGCCTGATATACGCACTCGTCGAGAACGTTAGTACCCTATTCATGACGCCAGTCGAAGCGCGCATCCTGACCTTCGCGCTCATGATCTCGTTCGTGTTGATTCGTCCCGACGGCATCTTCCGGGGTGCGTCCGCATGAGCCGCACCTTCGAGACGCCGCTGGGCACGCTAACGGCGAAACACGGCGGCTTGATCGTCCTCGCGATCATCGCCGTGATCTTCCCCTTCACCGTCGGGAACTTCCTGTTGTTCCTGGCGGCGTCGATCCTCGCGCTGGGGCTGTACGGTGCCTCGTTCGACCTGATATACGGCTACACGGGGCTGTTGACGTTCGGCCACGCCGTCTTCTACGGCGTGGGCGCCTACGCGGCCACCTTCGCGATCCAGGACCACGGGCAGGGCATCCTCACCGCCATGCTCGTCGGATTCATCCTCACCGCGATCATCGCCGTCGGCATCGGCCTCATCGCCATCCGGGTCAGTTCACACGGGTTCGTCATCGTCACGATCCTGATCGTGCTGATCGCGAACCTCGCCGCGGTGAGCATGACGGCGATCACCGGCGGTACCGACGGGGTCAGCGTCATGCTCCCCGAATTCACCGTCCCGGCCCTCGGGGAGTTCACGATGTTCGACCCGATGTTCAGGTACTTCTTCGTCCTGGCAGTGGTCGCCGTGTCGCTGCTGGCCATGAACCGGCTCGTGAACTCGCCGATCGGTCTCGTCTTCCGGATGATCCGCGACAACGAACAGCGCGCGAAGATGCTCGGCTACAACGTCACCACCTACAAGCTGATCGCCTTCAGCGTCAGCGGGGCCTTCGCCGGCCTGGCGGGCGTGCTGAGCATGTACGTCACCGGCTTCGTGAGCGCGTCGCACTTCAGCCTCATCGTCTCCGGCGACGCGGTGATCTTCACGCTGGTCGGCGGCCGCGCGACGCTGATCGGTGCCATCTTCGGGGCGATCCTGATCGAGGGCGCCTCGAACTTCGTGAGCGGGTTCACTGACGCCTACCCGCTGATCATCGGTGGACTCCTGCTGTTCACGGTGATCTTCGAGCCCGAGGGCCTGGTCGGGATGTTCGACCGGATCCGCGACGCCCTGGGCGACCGCGGCCTGCTGTCCGGGTCGGACGACGAGGAGTCGTCGCCCGAACCCGACGCCGATCCCAACCCGGCCCAGGAGGTGACGACCGATGAATGAGACCGTCCTCCGGACGGACGGCCTGACCCGCAAGTTCGGCCAGCTGGTGGCCGTCAACGACGTCGACCTCGAGATCTACGAGGGCGAGATCCGCGGCCTGATCGGCCCGAACGGCGCCGGGAAGACGACCGTCTTCAACATGCTCTCGGGGATGCTCGAACCCACCTCGGGCGAGATCTGGTTCAACGAGGAGGAGATCACGCACATGCCGCCGCACAAGATCACCTCCCGCGGGATGGCGCTCGCGTTCCAGATCACGAGCATCTTCCCCGAACTCACGGTCACGGAGAACGTCCTCGGCGCGCTCAACGGGCAAAAGCGGTTCCTGAGCCCGCTCGAACGGTACGGCGACGACGAGGACGGAATCGCACGCGCGATGGACATCCTCGACCGCGTCGGGCTGGCCGAACACGCCGAGGAGACGGCGGAGAACCTCTCCCACGGGGACCAGAAGGTCCTCGAGATGGCGCTGGCGCTGGCGGGCGATCCGGAACTGCTACTGCTGGACGAACCGGCCGCGGGGCTCTCGGCCAGCGAGACCCGGACCGTGGTCGACCTGCTCGAGGAACTCCGCGGGGAGATTACGATCATGCTCATCGAACACGACATGGACCTGGTGATGGAACTGGTCGACAACCTGACCGTGCTCCACCACGGCGAGATCATCGCCGAGGGATCGCCGGCCGAGATCAAGGCGAACGAACAGGTGCAAGAAGTCTACTTCGGGAGGGAGTACTGATGCTCGAAGTCGACTCCATCAACACGTTCTACGGCAAGAGCCACATCCTCCACGACGTGAGCTTCGAGGCCGGGGCCGACGAGGTGGTCGCACTGCTGGGCCGCAACGGCGTCGGCAAGACCACGACCATGAAGTCCGTCATCGGCCTGACGCCGCCGCAATCCGGCACCGTACGCTTCGAGGGCGAGGTCGTCTCCGGCGACTCGCCGAGCTCGATCGCCAACCGGGGGATCGGCTACGTCCCCCAGGACCGGGGTATGTTCCCGGAGCTGACCGTCGAGGAGAACCTGACGATGGGGCTCGGGACGGCCAAGCGCGACGAGACGATCATGGCGGAGATCTTCGATCGGTTCCCCCGCGTCGAGGAGCGCATGCACCAGAAGGCGGGGACCCTCTCCGGCGGCGAACAGCAGATGGTGGCGATGGCCCGCGCACTGATGCGCGACCCGAAGCTCGTCCTGATGGACGAGCCCACCGAGGGGCTGATGCCCTCGCTGATCCCCGAGATCGCCGATATCACCGAGGAGATCGCCGACTCGGGGTACAGCATCGTCATCGTCGAACAGAACGTCGACCTGGTGCTCGACATCGCCGACCGGATCTACCTGATGGACAACGGCCGGATCCACGAGCAGGCGACGCCCGCGGACCTGCGCGACGACGAAACGATCCTCGAAAAGTACCTCGGAGTTGGTATCTAATGATAGACCTCGAACTCAGTCCGATCTCGCGACGCATCGTCGAAGAACTGGCAACCGTCACGGCCGACGAGGAGGTGCTCGTCATCTCCGACCCCGAGAAGGTCAGCGTCGGGCGCGCCATCACCAACGCGGCGCGCTCGACGGGCGCGAACGCGACCCTCTCGATCATGCCGCGACTGGACGCCCACGGGAACGAACCGCCGGGACCCGTCGCCGCCGCGATGAAGGAAGCCGACGTGGCCTTCACGGCGACGACCCACGCCATCACCCACACCCAGTCCCGGCTGGCGGCGTCGGACGCCGGCACGCGCGTCGTCGTCCTCCGTGGGGTCACCGAGGACATGCTGATCGAGGGCGGGATGAACACCGACTACCAGCGCCTCAAGGAAGTCACCGGCGCCACGCGCGACGTGCTCGACGCCGCCAGCGAGGCCCACGTCACGAGTCCTGCCGGGACCGACATGCACCTCAACCTGGACGGGAGCTCGGCCTTCTCGCTCGACGGCTACTTCCACGACTACGGCTTCTCGGCGCTGCCCGGCGGGGAGTCGCCGACCTGCCCGCAGAAGAAGTCCGGCACCGACGGCACCGTCGTCATCGACTACTCGATGGACAACATCGGCCACCTGGACGACCCGATCGAGCTCACCTTCGAAGCGGGGACGCTCACCGGCATCGCGGGCGGCAGTGAAGCCGACGAGCTCCGTGAGATCGTCGACGCGGCCGGCGAGAACGCCGGCAACCTCGCCGAGTTCGCTATCGGGACCAATCCCGACGCGCGACTCATCGGTAACCTCGCCGAGGACAAGAAGAAAGCCGGGACCGTGCACTTCGCCATCGGCGACGACACGAGTCTGGGCGGCACGCTCGAGAGCGAGATCCACTTCGACGGACTCGTCCTCGACCCGACCGTCGAACTCGACGGCACGGTCGTCCTCGACGAGGGGACCCTCGACGTCGAGGGCATCCTGGAACTCGCAGACGAAATCCGGGACTGACTCGGAGACCGCCAGCCACCGCTCGTCGTTCGTTTTCTGCACCAAATACCGCGAAGTGCGAAGTCAACAGTTCTAGCCGGAGCGCCGCGCTTATTCGGCCGCGGACCGGCCGTGGATCGCTCCGTCCCGTTCCGAGAGGTGCTTCGGGTCCCGGTCGTTCGCGACGGCCAGGAGTTCGGCGACGATGCTGTGTGCGATCCCGTAGGGCGTGCCGCCGCCCAGGTCGAGGCCGATGGGCGTGTAGATCCGCTCCAGATCGTCGTCGGTCGGCGTCGCGGCGGTCTCGTCGTCGGCCATCGCCGCGACCAGTTCCTCGAAGCGCTCGCGCGGGCCCATGAGCCCGACGTAGGGGACCGGGACGTCGAGCAGTTCCTCCAGTGCGAGCCGGTCGTCGACGAAGTTGTGGGTCATGACGACGACGTAGGTGTTCTCGTCGAAGGACTCGACGTCGCGGATCTGCGCCGGCGAGGTCGACCGTACGGCGTCGGCGGCGGGGAACTGGTCCGGGCCGGTGGTGCCGCGGAAGCCGACGACGTGGACGCGGAAGTCGACGTTCGCGGCCAGTTCGACGACGGGACCCACGTCGTGTCCGGAGCCGACGACGACGAGTTTCGGGGCGGGTGTGAGCGCGTCGACGAACACCTCGGCCCACCCGTCGTCGGTCTCGACGCGGACGACGCCGCTGCGTTCCCGGTCGAGATGCTCCCGCACCTCGGGTTCGACGGCGTCGCGGAGCCACGCCGGCGCGTCAGCGTCGTCGGCGAACCCCTCGCCCGGGCGGTAGTCGGTCCGGCTCCAGGTGGGGACGTCGCCGTCGAGGACCGTGACGACGCCGACGGGGTCGTTCGCTGCCACGGCGTCGAGGGCCGACCGTTGGTCCGCGGTCAGCGGTTCGAGGAGGACGTCGATGATCCCGTTACAGCCGACGCCGAGCCCCCAGACGTCCTCGTCGTCCTCCATCATGTCGTAGGTCTCGACGCGCGGCCGCCCGCTCTCGAGGACGTCGGCCGCGATGCGGTTGATCTGGTCCTCCAGACACCCCGCGGTGACGCTGCCGACGCCGTCGCCCTCGGGGGTGACGAGCATCTTCGCGCCGGGCCGCCGGTAGGCGTTCCCCTCGACGCCGATCACGGTCGCGAGGACCGCCGGTTCGCCCGCTTCGAGCAGTTCGCGAGCCCTGGCGTACACCGTTGACTCGGGAACGCTCCACCTGCTGTCCGTCATTACCGAGAAGTCGCACTCCCGAACTGTAAGCGTTTTCCCCACGCCGGCGTCGACGCGCGAGGGGCGACGGATCCCGAAAAACTGGTGAGAACGCAGCGTGGTATCCACCATCATTATAACCGGTCCAACGCAAGGAGGTGGCATGCTCGACTACTTCGACGTGGAGTCGGACGTGTCCGCAGAGGAACGGATGATCCGGGACACGGCCTGCGAGTTCGTCGACGAGAACGTACGCCCCGACATCGGCGAGCACTGGATCGAGGGCACCTTCCCCAAAGACCTGATCCCCGAGATGGGCGAGATGGGCTTTTACGCCCCGAATCTGGAGGGCTACGGCTCGCCCAACGTCTCGGAGACGGCGTATGGACTCCTGATGCAGGAACTGGAAGCCTGCGACTCGGGCCTGCGCTCGATGGCGTCCGTGCAGGGCGCGCTCGTCATGTACCCCATCCACGCCTACGGTTCGGAGGAACAGAAAGAGGAGTGGCTCCCCAAACTCGGTTCCGGCGAAGCGGTCGGCTGCTTCGGCCTCACAGAGCCCGAACACGGCTCGAACCCCACCGCCATGGAGACCCGTGCCGAGGAAGCCGACGGCGGCTATCTCCTGAACGGGTCGAAGACGTGGATCACGAACTCACCGATTTCGGACGTGGCGATCGTCTGGGCGCGTGACCGTACCGACCCCGATACGCCGGTCCGGGGCTTTTTGGTCGAAACTGACCGCGACGGCGTCTCCACGAACAAGATCTCCGAGAAGCTTTCGCTGCGGGCCTCTATCACGGGCGAGATCGGCCTGAACGACGTCTTCGTGCCCGAGGAGAACCTCCTGCCAGGTGCAGAGGGCATGGGCGGACCCCTCGGATGCCTCACGCAGGCCCGCTACGGCATCGCCTGGGGCGCTATCGGCGCCGCGCGGGACTGCTTCGAGACCGCGCGGCAGTACGCCAAAGACCGCGACCAGTTCGGCGGCCCGATCGGCCGGTTCCAGCTCCAGCAACAGAAACTCGCCGAGATGGCCACCCAGATCACCCTGGCGCAACTCCTGGCACACCGGCTCGCGGACCTGAAAGAGCGCGGCGAGATGCGCCCCCAGCACGTCTCGATGGCAAAGCGCAACAACGTCCGCATGGCCCGTGACGAGTCCCGCATCGCCCGCGAGATGCTCGGCGGCAACGGCATCACGGCGGACTACTCGCCCATGCGTCACATGGCCAATCTGGAGACGGTCTATACCTACGAGGGCACGCACGACATCCACACCCTCATCCTGGGCGAGGACCTCACCGGGCTCGCCGCCTACCAGTAACCATGGTGGGAGAAGCCAGAGAGGCCGAGACCGACACGGGGCCGCTCGACGGGCTGACGGTGCTCGACGCCTCGCGGGTGCTGGTCGGCCCGTTCTGCACGATGCAACTCGGGGACCTCGGTGCGGACGTCGTCAAGGTCGAACGCCCCGACGGGGGCGACCAGACGCGTGGCTGGCACCCGCCGACCTACGGCGACAGCGAGGAGAGCGCCTACTACATGAGCGTCAACCGGAACAAGCGCTCGATCACGCTCAACCTCGCCAGCGAGGACGGACGCGACCTGTTCCGCGAACTCGCCGAGAAGGCCGACGTGGTCGTCGAGAACTTCCGCGTCGGCCAGATGGAGCAGTGGGGCCTGGGCTACGAGGACCTCCGCGAGGACAACCCCGAACTGATCTACTGCTCGCTGTCGGGCTACGGCGAGTGGGGCCCGGACCGCGACCGCCCGGCCTACGACATCATCATGCAGGCCGAGGGCGGCATGATGTCGATCACCGGTGCGGAGGACGGGCCGCCCGTCAGAGTCGGGGTGGCCATCGCCGACATCGGTGCGGGGATGTACGCCGCGCAGGCGATCCTCGCCGCGCTCCTGGAGCGGGAACTCGGCGACGGACAGGGACAGAAGGTCGACGTGAGCCTGCTGGACGGCCAGGTCGCCTGGATGACCTACATGGCGTCGAACTACTTCGCGACGGGCGAGTCGCCGGGGCGGATGGGGAGCAAACACCCGACGATCTCCCCCTACCAGGCGTTCCCGACGGCCGACGGCTACGTGGTCGTGGCGGTGGCCTCGGAGAACATCTGGCCGCGCTTCTGTGAGGCGCTCGACCGTCCCGACCTCGCGGCGGACGAGCGCTTCGAGACGAACGCCGACCGCGTCGAGAACCGGGACGACCTCGACCCGATCCTCGAGGCCGAGCTCTCGGCGTACGAGACCGCAGAGATCCTGGACCGGTTCGAGGACCACGACGTGCCGGCTTCGGACGTCAAGGACATGGCGGAAGTGTTCGACAACCCGCAGGTCGATGCCAGGGAGATGCACCGGACCGTCTCGCACCCCACTGCCGGCGAGGTGGAGATGGCGGGGAGTCCGATGCACTTCTCGCGGACCCCGACGTCGATCAGGCAGTACCCGCCGGAACTGGGCGAGCAGACCGAGGCCATCCTGCGGGAACTCGGCTACTCGGCGGCGGCGATCGAACGGCTGCGTGAAGCCGACGCGCTGTAAACCTGTGACCGGTTTCGGACGGTCTACGAATGACTCGCAACCGACATAATAGCCAAGTTTATAGTTTATACCCGCGTAAAATTCGGCAATGACCCAGACCCAGTGCAAGATCGAAATCGTCGCCGAGCGGTACGGCCTCGACGCCTCAGAGGGCCGGTACGGCACGGTCGACGAGCGGCTGCTGACTCGCTGGACTGGTGCGGACGGCCGCGACCCCGACGGGTACCGCACCCTCACGGAGTGGTTCAACAAGCGGCTGCTCAAGTCCGTCTACGACGAACACGGGCGGGACACGACGGGGACGCGGGTGAGCAGCGACTACCAGGCGCTGACCGGCGACGACGACCTCCTCCGTGAGGAGGTGATGGACGACCTCCGGGCCGACGGCGTCGATCCCGAGCGGGTGCGAAGCGACATGGTGTCCTGGAGCACGATGCGCGATCACCTCAACTCCTGTCTCGACGGCGAGAAGGAGGTCGAGGACTCCGAATCTGACTGGGAGCGGCGCAGTCTCGAGGTGGCGAAGAACATCACTCGATCCAAGGTCCGGGAGGCGCTGTCCTCGCTCGACACGAAGGACGTGCTGCCCGAGGGCGACACCGCCGAGATCGAGATCCAGATCCTCCTCTCCTGCCCGGACTGCCCGATCAGGATCCCGGTCGACGACGCGGTCGAGCGCGGGTTCGTCTGCAAGGACCACTTCCCGAAAGCGCCGTCGGTGGAGGTGGAGAGCTGAGATGTCCTGGGAGCTCGAATTCCAGAACATCGCCGGCATCCGTTCGGGTCGCGCGTCGCTCGAACCCGGAATCAACGCCGTGCGCGGGACCAACTGGCAGGGGAAATCCAGCTTCGTCACCGCCGTCGAGACGGTGATGGGGACGGAGGCGGTCCTGACCGAGGGCGAGGCGTCCGGCGCGGTCGAACTGCAGGCCGACGGGGAAACCTACCGGGTCGAACTCGATCGCGACGGGGAGGCGGTCCTTCGGTCGGGTGAGCCGTACCTCGACTCGGAGAAAGAGCGGGTGACCGCGTCACTGTACGCCTTCCTCGACGACGACAACGACGTCCGCGAGGCCGTCCGGAGAGACGACAACCTCGAGTCCGTGCTCACGCGCCCGCTGGACTTCGAGAACATCGACGAGCAGATCGCCGAACTCAGCGGGGAGCGAGACCAGGTCGAGACCGAACTCGAACGGGCCGAGGAGGCGGCCGAGCAACTCCCGGACACGCAGGCGACGATCCGACGGCTGGAGGACGACCTGGAGGAGTTGAACGAACGGCGCGAGGCCATCCGGGAGGGGAGTCCGGACGAGGAGTCGGTCTCCGACCGGCGCGACGAACTGAGCGACGCGAAGGCCGAACGCGACTCGGTTCAGCAGCGCATCGAGCGGCTCGAGCAGACCGTCGAGCGGACGGCCGAGAAACTCGACGAGAAGCGCGCGGAACTCGACGGGCTAGAGATCCCGGAGGAAGACGAGGACCTGGCGAGCCGGATCGCAGAGCGCAAGGAGCGACTCACCAGAGTCGAGCAGGACGCGGAACTGCTGCAGTCGGTGTTCGCGCCGACGAAGCGACTCATCGACGAGGACCGGATGGACCTGATCACGGACGTCGACCGGGACCTCATCGAGGACACGGTCCGGTGCTGGACCTGTGGCTCGAAGACGAGCAAGGGGGACGTGGAGGACCACCTCGACGACCTCGGCGAGCGCATCTCGGATCTCCGGTCGGAGGCGAAGGAGTACCGGAACGACGTCACCGACCTGCAGGAGCGCCAGGAGGAGGTAAAGCGGGCGAAACGCCGCGAGTCCGATCTCGAAGACGAGATCGCGCGCCTCGAGTCGACGCTCGAAGAGCGCGAGACGAGCCTCGAACAGGCCCGACAGCGCGACGAGGAACTCGAGAGCCGGATCGACGAACTCTCGGCGGTCGTCGAGGCCGAGGACGCCGAACTGACCGACGTCGAGAGCGAGATCAAGTACACGGAGACGCGCCTCGAAGAGGCGCGGGAGGAACTGGAGACCCTCGAGTCGCGGGCGGACCAGCGCGACACGCTCGAAGCCGAGCGGGACGAGTTGACCGACGAGATCCACCGACTGCGCGACCGGAAGGCGGCGATCAAACGCCGGACGCGGGAGGCCTTCGACGACGCCATCCAGGACATCCTCGCGAAGTTCGACGTCGGCTTCGAGATGGTCCGGCTCACCTCGGAGTTCGAGCTCGTCGTCGCCCGGGACGGCCGCGAGGCGAGCCTGGACGCGCTGAGCGAGGGCGAACTGGAACTGCTGGGCATCGTCGCCGCGCTGGCGGGGTACGAGGCGTTCGAGGTCACCGAGGACGTCCCCGCCATGCTGCTCGACGGGCTCGGCGGGCTGGCCGACCAGAACCTGCAGACGCTCATCCAGTACCTCGAGGATCGCGTCGAATTCCTGGTCTTCACGACCTACCCGGAGACCACCTCGTTCGAGGCGAACACGATCGATCCCCGGGAGTGGTCGGTCGTCTCGCCGACGACGCCGACCTGAACGGCCCGGCCATCGAGCGACATTCTGCGTTCGGTCGACGACGCCCCCGAAACGGCTGCTGAAAGCGCGAGGCCCCCCTTCTCGCGAGCCACTGCTCACTGGTCGGGTCACGAAAGCCGGGGTGGTCGGTACAGGACGACCATGGTTAACGATGGACGGTCCGAGGGATGACGGAGTCGTCCGGTGGCGTCCGCTGCGACACCCACGGTGTATTCAGTTTCCATGCGCTCAGCTAGCGCATACGACCATTTGCCGGCCGACGACATATACGTTGCGCCCACCGCACGTCGTGACGGCGGTCGCCGAAACACGATAGATATACTGCAAGTGTGGATACATACCTGAAAACCTATGGCTCGGGCGAGGCCGATAGCTGGACGCAGCCAGGGGATCGGCTGATCGACGGCGGACTGGGGAAATATCGGTCCTTCGAGGGCTTAGACTCGGAACTCGGGTATGCCTGTTCGGCCGACGCACTCTGGCCGCGGGTCGGGAGGAATGGGGATCTCTGAACGGGTTTTAGCGCAGCTAACCAGCGCTAAACCGTCGAGTTGGAGAGGGCTGTTATCCCGTACTGATATCGCTCCAGAACCGTAGATATCGCTAAACATATAAAAATTATATCTATCCAGTAAATTTGATACACCTACCGGTGCTCCCGGCCGACGGGGAGGGTTCGCAGGACCGCGAAGTCGAACCGGTCGATCCGGATCAGGCCGGCGAAGAGGAGTCCCGCGAGCGCGACCGGAATCCAGTTCCCGAAGGCGGCGTTGATCGCGCCCCAGAGGATCACGAAGCTCACGAGGTCGTCGAGCATGAACGCGCAGTCGTTGACGCGGTCGACCAGCGCCTGCCAGTCGAACGCGAGGTCGAACAGGCCGACGGCCACGGTCGCCGAGAGGATCCACCCGAGGTAGTTCGACCACGGGACGCCGTAGTAGACGCCGCCGGCGTCGTAGGCCCAGAACCCGAGCGCCACGGCTCCGGGGTCGAGGACGAGGTCCACGAGCAGGACCGTGGCGATCACGACCGGGAGGCGGATCGCCCAGCGGCCGGCGCGGTCGCCCAGCAGGAGCAGACAGAGCAGGTAGCTGTTGAGCACGAGCGGGAAGAAGAAGACGGGGAGGCCGACGGGCACGGCGCCGAGCAGCATCGGGCCGAGGTCGACGCCGTACTCGAAGGCGCCGTAGGGCCAGCCGGTCGTCACGCCCACGTACTCGATCCCGTAGGAGTAGGCGGTCAGGGCGAGCAGGGCGGCGGTCGCGCGCCGGTCGAGCAGCGGTGCGACGCCGGCGATCAGTGGGAGTCGCATGACGAGTGTGCCAAAGAGCACGAGATATGGGTTGAAGTTGAGCGGGCCGGGCAGCAGCGACTCGGCGCTGGCCAGGAGCGTGATCGCCCCGACGACGGGGAAGACGACGGCGATGGTGAAGCGGTTCTCGCGGACGAGTCGGTCGAGGCGGGCCTCGATCCGGTCGCGCGCGGCGGGCTCAGCCGCCATAGACGAGCACCCAGAGGCCGCCGAGGGTCATCGCCATGCCGATCAGCGTGTTGATCGCGGGGTACCACCAGTAGGCGTCGTCGACGTCGATCTGGGCGAAGGCGATGCCGAAGACGAGGACGGGGTAGGCGAGCAACAGGGCGCCGAAGCCGACGTGGACGAGCGAGAAGGCGACGGCCGCCGCCAGCCAGCAGGCCGCGCAGTAGTAGTAGGTGCGACGCTTCCCGAGCGCGGTCGCGGTGGTCCGGATCCCCGCCTCGCGGTCGGGTTCGATGTCCGGGATGGCCGAGAAGGTGTGCATCCCCATAGTCCAGAGCCAGCCGGCCGCGATGGCCGCCAGCGGGGGCAAGGTGCCGGCGACGGCGGTGAAGGCGATCACGCCGGGCAGGACGTACAGGCCGTTCGACACCGAATCCAGCAGCGGCGTGGTCTTGAACCGCAGCGGGGGCGCGCTGTACTCGACGGCGAGGAAGAACCACAGGGCCAGCACGCCGGTCGCCACCGGCGGGAGCGAGAGGGCGAACGGGACGCCGAGGGCGCCGCTCAGGACGACGGCCAGCCGGACCCAGCCGTCGTCCCGGAAGCGGACCTCCTGGTCGTCTTTCTTGGGATTTGCCTCGTCCACGTCGGCGTCGAAGGCGTCGTTGACCCCGTAGAGGAAGACGTTCGCGGGCACGGTGAAGTACGCGAGCAGGAGGACGGCGACGGGGGCAAACAGTTCCGCGACGCTCCCGGCGGCGTAGGTCGTGCCGACGATGACTGGCCCGCCCAGGTAGAGCCAGAAGCGCGGCCGGGAGAGCCAGAAGAGATAGCCAGTGCGACTCTCCTGGGAGGGGAGATGGCTGGCGACCGATTCGAGTCGGGAGCGGACGGCGCCGTCGCTCATCTGTCCGCGAGCACGGCGTTGGCGGCGTGTTCGCCGCTGATCAGACACATCGGGACGCCGATCCCGGGGGTGGTGAACGAGCCGGTGAAGTAGAGCCCGTCGACGGCCGACGAGCGGTGTGGCGGGCGCAACAGCGAGGTCTGCCGGAGGGTGTGGGCCAGCCCCAGCGCGGTCCCCTGGATCGAGTTGTAGCGGTCGGCGAACTCCGACACCGAAAATCGCTCCTCGACGGCGATGCGGTCCCGGAGGTCGACGCCGGTGTTCTCGGCGAGGTCGGCGAGCACCTGATCGCGGTAGCGCTGCCGGGTGGTCTCGTCGTCGTCGAGGTCGGGCGCGATGGGCACGAGGACGAACAGATTTCCGTACGCGTCGGTGTCGCCGTCGGGGACCGTCGACGCGTCGGTCTCGGAGGGGACGCAGCAGTAGTACGCCGGATCGTCCGGCCAGGCCGGTTCGTCGAAGATCTGCTCGAAGTGGGGGTCCCAGTCCTCGGGCAGGACCAGTGTGTGGTGGGCGAGTTCGTCGAGGTCGCCCTCGACGCCCAGATAGAGGAGAAAGGCGGAGGGCGCGTAGGTCTTCGAGTCCCAGTAGTCGGCGTCGTACTGGCGCTCGTGTTCGGGGAGGAGTTCCTGCTCGGTGTGGGCGTAGTCGGCGTCGCTCACTACGAGATCGGGATGATACTCGTCTCCGCTCTCGGTCGCGACGAGGAAGCCCTCCTTCCGGCGGGTGATCTCGGCGACCTCCGTGCCGGTGACGTACTCGACGCCGAGTTCCGTGCCAAGGTCGACGACGGCGTCGACTACAGCGCCGATGCCGTTGTCGCGGTCGCCCTTCCCGCGTGGGTAGTGGACGCCGAGGTTGAAGTCGACGTGGCTCATCATGTTGTAGAGCGCGGGGGTGTTGTGCGGCGCGCCGCCGAGGAACACGAGGGTGTACTGCATGATCTGCTGGAGCTTGGGGT
Source organism: Halorientalis sp. LT38 (assembly GCF_037031225.1). Taxonomy (NCBI): domain Archaea; kingdom Methanobacteriati; phylum Methanobacteriota; class Halobacteria; order Halobacteriales; family Haloarculaceae; genus Halorientalis; species Halorientalis halophila. The sequence goes on from NZ_JAYEZN010000001.1 coordinate 2,644,726, forward strand.
TCTCGAAGTAGTCCGCGACGTGGCCCTGCATGTTCCCCAGGAGCTTGAGGCCGACCGGCGCGGCCCGCATCACGTCCAGATCCACCCAGTCGCGCAGCCGCGGGCGGTCCTCGTAGACGAAGTTCTCCATGGCGAGCTCGTAGTTCCGCTTGCTCTCCTCGAGGTAGGCGTCGAAGGCCTCGCCGCCGCCGTCTTCCAGGGAGGCAAACAGCTCGCGGACCTCCTCGCGGTCCGCGGAGACGTCGACCCGCTCGCCGTGTTCTCGCGGGCCCTGCCCGCTCGAATCGGTCGCGGCGCTTCGCGCCTCGCCGTCCTTGAAGAAGATTCGGTAGTGCGGGTCCAGTCGCTCCAGGTCGTAGTAGTCCGAGGGGGAGCGGCCGAATTGGCCGAAGAAGCGCTCGAAGACGTCGGGCATCAGGTACCACGACGGGCCCATGTCGAAGCGAAACCCCTCGACTTCGAGCCGGCTGGCGCGACCGCCCAGTTGCTCGTTTTTCTCGAGCACTCGCACGTCGGCGCCGGCGTCGGCCAGGTAACACGCCGTCGACAGTCCCCCGAACCCTCCACCGACGACGTCGACCGCCGTTCCAGCGAGCGAACTCATTGGGGAAACTAGAGACCGGACGGAGAATAAAAGGGCGGGCTGACCAGTATGGTTCGCCAAGGGTTCACACGATAGAAACCGGGATGGGGCTGCCGATCCAACTGGAAGGCGATGGACGGGACGAACGCCGTCGTCACGGGTGCGAGCAGGGGTATCGGGGCCGCCGTCACTCGCGAGTTCGTCGACGCGGGGGCTCACGTCCTCGCCTGCGCCCGAACCGCGGACGATCTGGAGGACCTGGCCGCTGCCCTGGAATCCGCAGCCGGATCGGTGACCACGCAACGGGCGGACGTCCGCGACGAGTTCGACGTGGAGCGGGCAATGGAGACCGCGGCCCGCGAGAACGGAGCCATCGACGTCGTCGTCGCGAACGCCGGCGTCTACCACGGGACGCCGGGCGAGACGCCCCTGTCCGGGGAGTCCTACGCCGCCTTCGACGATCACCTGCGGACGAACGGTCGGGGCGTGTTCACGACGATTCGCGAGTCGCTGCCCCACCTCGCGCCGGACGCACGCGTGCTCGTCAGCTCCGGACACGTGGCCCGCGAGGCCGAACCGGGCTACGGCTCCTACGCGGTCTCGAAGGCGACCGCCGAGGCCGTGGCTCGGGGGTTCGCCGCCGACCTCGACCAGTCGGTCGGCGTCGTCGACCCCGGCGTCGTGGCGACCGACCTGACCGACGAGCACGGGCGCGACCCGGCCGAGGTCGCCCCGATGTTCCGCTGGGCGGCGACGGCGGCACCCGAGGCCGACCTCGACGGTGCGATCCTGGACCTGGCGACGTGGAAGCGAGCCACCCGCTGACACGCTCGCGAGCGTCGCGTTCGCCGGATCGGAGGATTTATTGGCGCCATCGCACCTCTTCCAACAAGGCCATAATAATATGAGCACTGGTGTTATTAACCGACGAGCGCGCCCGTCGCTGGCGGGACTGGTCGGTGTGGTCGCGCTGATCGCGCTCTCGGGGCTCGCGGTGATGGCGGACCTCGGGAAGGTGCTGGTGATCGCGTGGGTCGCGTTCGCGGCGATGGCGGGGTCGATCCCGCTCGGCGTGCGCGCGGCCGAGAGCGCGAGCGCGACGCGGCTGGTGTGGGGCTACGGGCTGGCCAGCGGCGCGATGATCACGAGCGCGGCGGTCTTCCTCGTGCCGCAGGCGATGGGCTTCGACCCGCGGATCGGCGGGTTCGGCATCGCTGCCGGCATCGTCGTCGGCTTCGGCTCGCACGTTCTGGGTCACCGGCTCTCGCACCTCAACGCCGCGTTCGACGACACGGCCGTCCAGCTGTCGGCCCACGCGCTCTCCGCGGGCGCGATCATCGGCCTCGTCTACGGCGCGATGCCGGAACTGGGCCTCCTGCTAGGGCTGGCCATCGTCTCGCACAAGGGGCCGGCCGGCTACGCGGCCGCGCGTCGGCTGGCGAACGCCGACCGCTCGGCGTCGGTCATCCTCTTTCCCGCGTCAGGCGTCGGCATCACGGCCATCCCGACGGCGTTGCTCGACCTCCCCGCGATCCCGGCGATCAACGCCGCCGTCTTCGGCTTCGCCGCCGGCCTGTTCCTCCACGTCGCTATGGACTTTCTCCCCCGCTGTGAGGTCGGCGGTGAGGTCGGCGAGGTCGCGCAGGTCTCCGACCACGCCCACGAACTGCTCGACCGCCTCCGGATCCACGCCGTCGTCAGCACCTCGCTGGGCGGCCTCGCCGTCTTCGCTGCGTGGCTCGCCGTCGGCGCCTGAGGGGACGATCGGCCGGTTCTCGCCGCTCGCTCGCCCGCGAATCTTGCATTTTCACACGCTCCCCTGGCAAAAAGTCACGTCCGTAGCGGTGTCCGGGAGAATATAAGGAAAATATATCTATTCTGGGGGCTATTGCTGTACATTCAGGGGAAGATTTTTACTATGCCGGGACACACGTGGAGGTAAGCATGGTAGAATGCGACAGCTGTGAAGACGACGTACTGCACGTCTGGAGACACCGCGCGATCGGCGAGACGGTGACCCACCGCGAGCAGCGCTGGGTCTGTGCCGACTGTCACCCGAAACTGGCGAGCACCCTCCGGAACGACGCCGAGGCCGAGTCGACCGAGGAGCCGACGACCGACGCCACGGGGGAGGACGCCGAGAAGGTCATCGTCACCGACGGCGGCCGCTTCGCCTGTCCGTCCTGCGGCGGCGAGACGATAAACGGCCAGGGGCTGTTCGGTTGTCTGTCCTGTTCCTGGACGGGCGTCAACTAGTTCGGCGCCGAGCTCCGTCGTTCCGGTGGCACGCGGCCGGATTCAGTTGTACTCGCGCCAGCGGTTGCCGCACTCCTGGCACTTGAAAAAGCGCGTCGGCGGTTCGTCGGCCGAGCCGGTCTGTTTGATCGTGTACCAGGCCTTGCCGTGCCCGCACTTCTCGCAGGTCACGTCGTCGGCCGTCGGTTTGCCCTCGAAGCTGTCGCCCTCTTCGGTCTCGATCAGTTCGTCCCCGCTCTGTTCCTCGGTAGAGACGAACTTCTCGGCGGCGGCCTCGTCTTTTTCCTGCTCGGCCCCACAGGACGAACAGACCATCACGTCGCCGTCCGCGTGCATCATCGAACCGCACTCGTCACAGAATTGCATAGGAGTTCTCCGGTCTGTTCCGAGATTTGCGACTCCGCCCCTTTTGTCTTTGCAACCGCGGTCGCGCTCGCCGTCGAACCATCAGTTCGAACATAATAGTTTATTAATCAGTTTTTCCAACAGTTCGTCGCCGAGCGATCGGTCGGCCCTCCAGGCACCTGCTTTCCGAAGCCGGGACTCCATCGCTCGCGGCGCTGCGCTGTGGGCAACTGATACTGACGACCCGGCTCGCCGTCGCACGATCCGATCAGAGCGGCTGGAGCGAGTCGATGCCGCGCACCTCGACCCGTGCCCCGCCGGATTCGCTTTCCGTCACCGCCACGGTCCAGTCGTGGGCCTCGACCACTCGCTGGACGATGGCGAGGCCGAGTCCGGTCCCGTCGTCGGCCGTGGTGACGCCGGGTTCGAGCACCTCCTCGCGCCGATCGGCGGGGATGCCGGGGCCGTCGTCTTCGACGAAAAAGCCCGTGCCGTCGGCGTTGCCGAGCGGTCCGACACGGATCGCGGGGTCGGCTGCGCCGTGTTCGACGGCGTCCTCCTGAGCCTGCGAAGGAGGGCTCGTCGAGCCGTGCTCGACGGCGTTGCGAAAGCAGTTCGCGAACGCCTGCGAGAGGCGGTCGGGGTCGGCCCTGAGCGTGGCGTCGCCGTTCTCGACCGAGAGCGTCGCGGGGCCCGAGTCGACGGCCGCCCAGGCGTCGGTGGCGACGGCCTCGAGCGACGTGCGCTCGGTCTCGTCGATGACTCGGCCGTCGCGGGCCAGTTCCAGCACGTCCTCGACGAGCGTCCGCATCCGTTCTAAGGCCTCGGCGATCCGGTCGAGCTGCTCGTCGTCGCCGTCCTCCCGCGCCATCTCCAGGTACGTCTCCGCGATCTCGATGGGGTTGCGCAGGTCGTGGGAGACGACGCTCGCGAAGGTCTCCAGGCGCTCGTTCCGCTCGGTGAGCTCGTCGACCTCGGCCTGCAGTTCGCGCTCGCGCTCGGGGCGGTCGCCGAGGTCGGTGTACAGGAGGTAGCCGCCGTCGTCGGTCGGGACGTTGCGCAGGCGGAACCGGCGTTCGCCACTCGCGGTGTCGCAGTCGGTCTCCCGGTCGAGGGGGTCACCCGACTGGATGGCGCGGGCGACGGCGTCGAGGGCGTCGTCGTCGGCCAGCGTCGCCCGCAGCGAGACCTCGGCGCCGTCGACGGTGAAGGTCTCGCGGAACGCGGGGTTGATAGAGCGGACGACGATTCCGTCGGCCCCTTTCTCGTACTGGACCACGGGGTCCGGGTGGGCCGTGAGCAAGGTGTCCTCGGTCCGGCGCTCCCGTTCGGCCATGCGTCGTCCGGAGTTGGGCGACCCCCTTGGAGTAGCTGTCGACCGTTACGAACCGTGAGCCGGTGGCTCGGACGGTGATATCGCCCGAACGTATTTGAACGCGGCTCCGATACGGGAGACTGACACTGTGTCCCACGAGTTCAGCACCGCGCCGAAGGTTCTGGTCGTCGACGACGAGGAGGACGTCGCAGAAGCTTACGCGTTGAAGCTCAGGGACGACTACGACACAGAGCTGGCCTACGGGGGCGAGGCGGCCCTCGAGATGGCCGACGCGAGCACCGACGCGGTGTTGCTCGACCGCCGGATGCCGGACATCCACGGCGACGAAGTCCTCGAGCGCCTCCGCGAACGGGGCTTCACCGCGCCCGTCATCATGGTGACCGCGGTCGACCCCGACCTCAACATCCTGGAGATGGACTTCGACGACTACCTCTGTAAACCGGTGGACAGGGACACGCTCCGGCAGACGCTCGACCAGCACCTCGAACGGACCGCGACCGATCCCAAGCTCGAGGAGTTTTTCGGCCTGCTGTCGAAACTCTCGGTCCTGGAGGCGGAACTGCAGCCGAGCGAACTGGAAAACGACGAGGAGTTCCAGCGACTCAAGCGTCGCGCGGTGAAACTCAGCGACGAACTCCGGGATTCCGTCGACGATTTCGAGGAGATCGTCGAGACACACCGGTCGGTCGACCGGGGAACGCGCACGTCGCTGTGACTCACTCCCCGCCCAGTTCCGTCCCGCGCTCTTCGAGCGCCCGCTGTTCCGCGACGATCGGACAGTTCAGCAACCGGACCGTCTCCACGTCGAGGAACTCGACGATGGCCGCGCCGTCGTAGGTACAGCGGACCTCCGGGGGCCCGCTGAAGTGCTCGCAGCGCTCGCAGAACCGGTGTTTCGAGACCTCCGAGTAGACCCGGTCCTCCGGCTCCGAGCCGTCCCGATTCTGGAGGTCCTCCCAGACGGCGTCGTGGTCGATCTCCTCGACCCCCGCGGACTCGAAGGCGCAGAACGGGTCGTCGTCCCCTTCCCCCTGCCGAGGCGTCGAGAACGACGCGAAGGGGTCGTCGGTCGGTTCCGCGTCCGCCGGGTCGGCGTCGGGGCCGGCCGCGCCCGCCGCGGTTTCGCCGTCCCGGTCGGTACCGTCCTCGGGACGCTCCCCGACTGCCCCGGGGTCGCCGGGATCCGCCGCGCTTTCCCGATCGAACGGGTCGTCGGGCAGTCGGCCCGGTGGCGACTCGGCGGTCGAGTCGGGGTCCACGGCGTCGAAGTCGTCGCCGTCCGTATCGTCGGCCGGCCCTTCCAGGTCCTCGAAGGGATCGTCCTCGGGCGCCTCGAAGTCGGCGAAGGGGTCGTCGTCCTCGTCGTCAGGCATCGTCGTCCTCCGGGGCCGCGATCCCCTGGGCCTTCACGAGCGTGGGGTTGCCGAAGAAGCTGTCCTTGGGCTCGACGTCGGTGACGGTGGCCTCGCAGTGCGGACACTCGGGGTCGGTCATGAGGGCGATCTCGACGCCCTCGCCACAGACCGTGCATTTGGCCCGGTCGACGTCGAGTTCGGCGGCGGCGCGCTTGATCCCCTCGACGGAGGCGGCCCGCTTCGAGTTCCGCCGGGTGTCGTTCCGCAGGTCTCGGACGACGTGGGCGACGGTCCTGAGTTTCTCTTCGGCGTCCGCCATCGAACCCTCCAGGTCCTCGAGGCGGGCCTCGCTGTCCTCGGCCAGCGCGTCGAGTCGGTCGCGGAGGCTGTCGACGTCGTCGTCGAGTTCCGCGAGGTCGGCCGCCACCTCGTCGACGTCGTCGGCCAGGTCCGGGTGGCCGTGGTCGGCGGGCGCTTTGGCGTCGGTCTCCCGCTTGACCTGGACGACGCGCTCGCGCACGTCCGTGATCTTGGCCATGAAGTCGTCCTCGACCGCGCCGAGGCGTTCGTCGAGGCGGTCGTCGACCCGCCCGCTCGCGCGCTCGGCGGCGGTCTCGGCCACGTCTTCCAGTCGGTCGTCGAGTGCCTCCTGGAGGGTCGCCTCGATCGCGTCCTGCACTTTCGCGTCGACGTCGAGTCGCTCGGCCACGGCCTCTGCGATCTCGGGGAGGCGGTCCCCGAGGGCGTCCTGCACGGCCGTCTCGACGTCGATGGCGTCCGCCAGCGAGTCCGGGTCGGCGTCGTCCAGTTCCTCGGCGGCGCGGTGGGCCGCCAGCAACTGGGCCAGCACGGTCTCCCGGTCGCTCCCCTGGCTCGTGGCCTGCTCGTCGATCCACGTCGCCAACTCCGGCGGGAGCGAAACCGTCACCGGCTCGTCCGTCGGCTCACTGGCCATCTACTCGCAGTTGTCACCTTCGGCAGTTAAGGGTTTGCCACAGTTTATCAGTTCGTAAAACAACGGGACGGCGACTGAAAGCGTGCCTCGCGGCCGAGTGCGGGCCGCTGCGCGATCGGTGCCGGAAACCTGTCAACGGATCTTCCGGACGTCGCTGATGTCGAAGCCGGCGTCGCCGATCTCGGTCTCGAAGCGGATGATGTTCTCGTCCTCGATCCGCGAGAGGACGCCGCGGAACTTCTTGAACACGAGGGTGCGTGCCCGCTCGGAGCCGCCCTGCTCCCACTCGAAGATCATGGTCCCGTTGGCGGCGTCGACGAGCTGGCCGTGCTCTTCGGGCGTGACCGTCTCGTGGTTGACGTGGACGAGGATCAGCCCGTTCCAGGCGTGGGCGGCCTTCTGGAGGCCCTTGACGAGGTAGACGATGTCCGACCAGTCCCGGTCCTCCCCCATCGCGCTGATCAGGTCCGACAGCGAGTCCAGGATGACGAGGTTGCCCGCGGCGTGTTCGTTGAGGTACCGCCCGAGGGCGGCGAAGATGTCCTCGCGGTCGTGTCGGCCGGCCATGTCCCGGATGTGGCCGGTCTCCTCGGCGTACCAGTCCCGGGGGACGCTACTGGCGTGGAAGTACGCCTCGGCCATGTCGACGAACGAGACCGACGAGAAGCCCGACTCGACGATCTCTGTGTCCATGGTCCGGTCCATCTCCCGGTAGAGCTGGTCGCTGTCGGCCGTGAAGGAGACGTAGTGGATCTCGTCGCTCACCGAGGCCTCCGCGTCGAGATTTCCGTAGTAGAGGTCGTGGAGTTCCCGGTCGGCGGTGGCCAGCCCGTTCAGGACGGCGCTCGTGTACATGAACTCTCGCGAGCCGGCCCCCGCCTCGCCCGACAGCAGGACGACGCTGCCCGGCGGTGCCCCCCCGTCGATGATCGTATCCAGCTGCCGGATACCGAAGGGGATGCGGTCCATGCCACCCACAAACGGACCCGCCGCTTTACTACTTGCGGCGGGTTCGGCCGCCGAAACGTCCCCTCAGGAATCGACCCGGATGCCGTCCACCGCGGGTGCGCTGACGACGACCCGGCCGTCGACGCCGACCGATTCGAGTGCGTCGCGGGCGGCCGCGCGGGCCTCGTCGGCCCGAGCCGCGTCGGTCACCGCGTAGACCGCCGGCCCCCACGAGGACTGGCCGGTGCCCGTGATCGCCGGGCAATCGGAGAGTTCGTCGACGATCCGGCCCGCCGGCGGGCGGTAGACGCCGCCCTGTTCGTCGGCGTACCAGGCGCCGTTGAGGCGGCCGAGCGTGGCGACGCCCGCGCCGAAGGTCGCCCGGTCGCCCTCGGCGGCGGCCGGGAGCACGCGCCTGAGGAGGACGCCACCGATCTCGTCGGCGATCCCCGGATCGGCGCGCTCGACGACCGCGCGCATGCTCTCGTCCTCGCGGTCGCCGCTGCGCCCCGCCGACACGTCGGGGACTGCGACGACGAAGCGCCAGTCGTCCGGGAGTTCGTGGCGAGCGGTCACCGGCGGGACCGTCCACTCGCCGTCGGCGGGCGGCGCGGCCGTGAACAGCTCTGTGGGGTGCCCGCCGTCGACGAGGAATCCCCCGCGCTCGGCGACGGCGACGCCGACGCCGCTGCGGCCGCCCCGGCCCATCGCCGGCGCGCGCTCGCGGAAGGACGGTTCGCGGTCATGGGCGGCTGCGACGGCCGCCAGCGTCGCCAGCGCGAGTTGCGTCCCGCTGCCCAGCCCGACGTGGCGGGGGAGCCGCTCGGTCACGGTCACGTCGGCTCCCGAAACCTCCAGCAGGTCGACGGCCGTCCTGGCCTGGGCGGCCACGAGGTCGTCGTCGCAGTGGACCGTGTCGGCGGGGTCGGCTTCCACGACCACCCGCGGCTCCTCGAGGGCGACCCCGACGCCGCCGTAGAGGCGCTCGCGGGCCAGCGAGAGGTTCTGGAAGCCGAAGTGGAGGCGGGCCCCGGCGACCGCGCGTGCAGTCATGGCTGGTCCTTTCGGCCTGACCGACATTGCAGTTGCGGGTTCCAGTGGGCTGCGCCGACTGGCCGCCGGGAGGCCGCTGGTGTCCCCGCGACGGCCGAACCCGTTCGGCCGGGCTCGGATCGCGGGGCGGCGGCTATCGGGGAATTAAAGCCGCCAGCGCGTCTTGTCCTCGCGCATGAGCCAGCAACCGCAGGAACCCACACACGAGGGGAAACCCGACGACCTCCCGAGCAACGAGGTCACGGAGGGGACGGAGAAGGCCCCACACCGCGCGATGTTCCGCGCGATGGGCTACGACGACGAGGACCTCTCCTCCCCCATGGTCGGCGTCGCCAACCCGGCGGCCGACATCACCCCCTGTAACGTGCATCTGGACGACGTCGCCGATTCCGCCTACGAGGGCATCGACGGGGGCGACGGGATGCCCATCGAGTTCGGCACGATCACCATCTCGGACGCCATCTCCATGGGCACCGAGGGGATGAAGGCCTCCCTCATCAGTCGGGAGGTCATCGCCGACTCCGTCGAACTCGTCGCCTTCGGCGAGCGCATGGACGGCCTCGTGACGATCGGCGGCTGTGACAAGAACATGCCCGGGATGATGATGGCCGCCATCCGGACGGATCTCCCCTCGGTCTTCCTCTACGGCGGGTCGATCATGCCCGGTGAGCACGACGGCCGGGAGGTCACCATCCAGAACGTCTTCGAGGGCGTCGGCGCGGTCGCCGACGGCGACATGAGCGAGGACGAACTCGACGACCTGGAGCGCAACGCCTGCCCCGGCGCGGGCTCATGCGGCGGGATGTTCACCGCCAACACGATGGCCTCCATCTCCGAGGCGCTCGGGTTCGCCCCCCTCGGGTCTGCCTCCCCGCCGGCCGAGGACGAGGCCCGCTACGAGGAGGCCGAACGCGCCGGCGAACTCGCCGTCGAGGTCGTCCGGGAGCGGCGCAAGCCCTCCGATTTCCTCACCAAGGGGTCCTTCGAGAACGCCATCGCGCTACAGGTCGCCATCGGCGGGTCGACCAACGCCGTCCTCCACCTGCTGGCGATGGCCGCCGAGGCCGGCGTCGACCTGGACATCCAGGACTTCAACCGCATCAGCGCGCGAACGCCGAAGATCGCCGACCTCCAGCCCGGCGGCGAGAAGGTGATGAACGACCTCCACGAGGTCGGCGGCGTGCCCGTCGTGCTCAAAGAACTCCTCGACGCGGACCTGCTCCACGGCGACGCGCTGACCGTGACGGGCGAGACGATGGCAGAGGCCATCGAAGCGGTCGACCCGCCCGCCATCGCCGACCTGGACGCGGACTTCCTCGAGACGGTCGCGGACCCGATCCACGAGCGCGGCGCGATCCGGATCCTCACGGGCAACCTCGCGCCCGGTGGCGCGGTCATCAAGATCACCGGCGACGACCACCTCCACCACGAGGGTCCCGTCCGGGTGTTCGAGCAGGAGGCCGACGCCATGCGGTACGTCCAGGAGGGGAAGGTCGAGACGGGTGACGCCATCGTCATCCGCAACGAGGGCCCCAAGGGCGGCCCCGGGATGCGGGAGATGCTGGGCGTCACCTCCGCTGTCGCCGGCCAGGGCCACGCCGACGACGTGGCGCTGCTCACCGACGGCCGGTTCTCCGGTGCCACGCGCGGCTTCTCCATCGGCCACGTCGCCCCCGAGGCGTTCGTGGGCGGCCCCATCGCCGCGCTGGAGGACGGCGACGTGCTCACCATCGACATCGACGACCTCGAACTCTCGGTGGACGTCTCCGAGGAAGAGATGGAGCGCCGCCTCGAAGAGCGCGACCCGCCGGAGCCGAACTACACGAACGGCGTGCTGGCGAAGTACGGACAGCTGTTCGACTCGGCGGAAAACGGCGCGGTGACGAGTCCGGGCGCGAAGCGGGACTGAGTTTCGGCGCGGCTCACGTCCCTCGAATCGAGCGGATGGTTATATTCTCGCTGCCAGTCGCGGTGTAGAGGCCGGCGCCGTTCGCGTCGGCGGTCACGTTCACCAGCCGCGCGTCGGTCACGCCGTCGAAGTCGAGGCCCCACAGGCGATTACCGGTCACGGTGAGGTCGCGGACCCGGATCGAACTCGCGTCGCGGACGACGAGCCCGCTCCCCTCGTTATCGGTCGCGGTCGCGTTCCCGAAGGTGACGTTCGACGCGGGGCCGAGCGTGACGCCCGACCCGCCGTTATCCGTGGCGGTGAGATCGAGGAGGCGGCCGTCGTCGAAGCCGTTGCCGGCCCAGAGTCCGGTTCGGGCGTTGTCGCTGACGGTCGCGTTCCGCAGGGTCGCCGCCGTGGCGTCGCCGAGCTGGATGCCGGCGGTGTTGTTCGTCGCGCGGGTGTCAGATAGCGCGAGGTTCCGCACGTCGACCGCGACGATCCCGGCGTCGTTGTTCCGGGCGACGATATCCGTGAGTCGCTCGCCGTCCGCGCCGGGCCGGAGGGTGACCCCCCAGCGCTCGTTGCCGACCGCGCGGACGGCCACGATTTCGATGGTCCCGTCGGCGGGCGCGAACTCGTAGGCGGGATCGACAACGACGCCGTCGCGGTTGTTCTCGGCCGTCACGTTCCGGACCGTGCCCGAGGCGACGGCGCCGCGGTAGGTGATGCCGGTCTCCCACCCAGTCGTCGTCAGGTTCGAGACCGTGACGTTCTGGAGGCGTTCGTCGGTCGGCGGTTCGACGAGGACGCCGACGGTTCCGGTCCCGGAGCCGTTGCCGACGACGGCATCACCGCCGCCATCGAGGACCACGTCGCTCGTCCGGATCCGCAGGCAGGCGGCAGCCCCGCCGCCGCTGAGGTTGCCGGCGAGGGCGTACTCGCCCGGTTCGGTGATCTCCCGGCAGTCCTCGACGGCCGTCTGTGCCGTCGCACCGCCGGCGGCCAGGGTTCCCAGGGCGAGCACGGCGACGGCGGTGGTGAGTAACAGCGATCCCGCGCGTCCCAACCGGCCGCGTCGACGCGTCATGTCCCCGGCCAGGGACGGGCGCGAGTTAGTTACGAACGGCGTGTCGACGGGTAAGCCCGGCTTAGGCGGGTCCGCGGTCGGCTAGCCGAACAGGCGTTCGAGTAGCGACCGGTCGCGCGACTTCTCGGCCAGCAGGACCGAGCACTCCACGTCGTCGACGACGTCGAGGACGAGCGAGCCGCGGACGAGCCGTTCGAGCAGGCCCTCCTCGGTTGCGCCGATGACGAGCATCGAGGACTCGGCGGCGGCGTTCTCGATGGCCGCCTCCACGTCGCCGGTCTCGACCCGGAGCGTCGCGTCCTCGAGGCCGTTCTCGGCCGCCCACTCCTCGAGGAACCTGTGGCCGGTCGCCTCGTCGTCGGCGACGTGCAGCAGCGTCACTTCGGAGCCGTACTCGGCCCGGAGCATCTGCGCGATGGCGGCGCTCAGCTCGGAGTCGGGGCCGCCGGCCGTCGGGACGAGCAGCCGCGAGGGGTCGAACCCGCGGTCTTTGAACACGAGGAAGTCACAGGGCAGGTCGTGGGCGAGGTCGTCGATGGCCGACTCGGCCCGGCCCGGCGAGCCGTGCGAGTCCGGCCCCCAGCCCATCACGACGAGGTCGGCGTCAGCGGAGCGCGCCGCGCCGAAGATCTCCTCGAAGGAGCGATGGGAGAGGATCGTCCGGGTCTCGACGGGGACGCCGAAGGTCTCGGCGTCTTCCTCGGCGGCCGCCAGCAGGTCGGCCGACTCGGCGTCGAGTTCGTCGACGTGCTCTGCGCCGTAGGCCAGCGAGGTCTGGTCGGGGACGGTGACGATGTGGGTCGCGAGGACGCTCCCGCCGCGCTGCTTGGCGATGGCGCTTGCCAGCGTGATGAGTTCGGTCTCGTGCTCCGGGTTGGCCAGCGGGACCATCACCTTGTACGTGCCGCCGTCGGGCTGGACGCCGGAGGCCGCCGCGACCGCCGAGTCCGGCATCTCCTCGGAGCGTTCCTGGACGTACTGGCCGAGGATGCCCTGTTTCTCGGTGCGCGAGCGGGCGTAGACGAAGTACCACGCGACGGCGGCCGCCACGAGCCCGAACCCGAGCGTGACGATGGTCGGGTCGATGAAATAGATCAGCGCGAAGGAGGTGATCGCCCCGAGGATCGGGGTGAACGGGTAGAGCGGGACCGTGTAGTCCGGCTGGTAGTCGGCCGGGTCCGCGGTCCGCATCACGATCAGGGCCACGTTGAGCAACCCGTAGATCACCAGGTGGAGGAAACTGGCGGTGCTGGAGAGCGAGACGATGGCGTTCCCGCCGACGACGTCCGCGCCGACGATGAACGCGATGATGAGCGCGCCAGTGACCGCGATGGAGCGGTAGGGGGTCGCGAAGCGGTCGTGGATGTCGTTGAGCGCCGGCGTGATGAGTCGATCCCGGCCCATCGCGAAGTTGATGCGCGAGGAGGCGAGGATCGACGCGTTCGCGGAGGAGGCGGTCGCGAGCAGGCCGCCGAACAGCATGGCGACCGCGCCGATCGGACCGAGCAGTTCGTCGGCCGCCGAGACGACGACGATGTTGCCAGCGGCCTGTTCGGCGGCGATGAACCCCTGCTCGACGGCGGCGCTCATCGCGATCAACACGAGGGCGTAGATGGCGGTCACCAGGACGACGCTGCCGATCACCGCCCGGGGCAGGTTCCGTCCGGGGTCCTTGATCTCCTCGGCGACGCTCGTGATCTGGACGAAGCCGAGATAGGAGACGAAGATGATGCCGGTCGTGACCATCATCGGCCCGTAGCCCTTCCCCGCCGGCAGGTTCCCGGGGTCGGCCCGGAGCGCGCCGGCGATTGTGAAGACCGTCAGGATCGCCACGAGGATCACGACGATGACGTTCTGGAGGCGTCCGGTCTCCTTCGCGCCGACGTAGTTGACCGAGATGAAGAAGGCGCCGCCCACCACCGCCAGCAGCGTCACCGAGTCGACCACCACGAAGCCGAGACCGACGGTCTCGCCGAGGCCGGCGATGTCGCGGACGTACTCGCCGAAGCCGACCATGTAGAACGCGGAGGCGAAGGCGAGGCCGAGCCAGTTGGCCCAGCCGGCGACCGAGCCAAAGAGCGGGCCCAGCGCGTGGTTGACGTAGTAGTAGGCCCCGCCGGACTTGGGCATGGCCGTCCCGAGTTCGCTCGCCGACAGCGCGGTCAGCAGCGCGATCCCCCCGCCGATCAGGAAGGCGACGACGGCCAGCGAGCCGGACTGCTGGATGGCGTCGCCGGGGAGGACGAAGATCCCGGCACCGATCATGGTCCCGACGCCGATCGTCAGCGCGGCGAGCGGCCCCAGGTCCTTCGCGAGTTCCTCGTCGCTCATTCCTCGGCCCCGTCGGGCAGGACGATCACGGGTCGGTCCGTGCCGGTGATCAGGTCCAGCGCGACGTCGCCGGTCAGCAGCTGGATCCAGCGGCTACCTCCACGGGGGGTGAAGGCGATCGCCGTCGCCCCGACCGCCTCGGCGACGTCGAAGATGGTCTCGGCGACGTCGGTGCCGTAGGCGATCTCCGTCTCGAGGTCGACCCCGTCGAGTTCCTCCCGGACGACGTCGAAGATCCGTTCGCCCTCCTCCTCGCGCTGCTCGACGGAGGCCTTGTCGACGGCGCCGCCGGCCTTCTCGACGACGTAGACGGCGACGACGCTCCCTGTCGCGTGGTCGCTGAGCGCCCGACAGGTCGTCCGCGCGTCCTCGCGGCTGGCGACGGGCACGACGACGCGTTCGAGGATATCAGCCATCGTGTCCGACACCCCCGCCTTCCATCGGTCGGTCCGGTTCCGCGGTCCTCCGGTCGACTCGGTGTATCATAAGCGACATTGATGCTCGACCGGACTTAAGTTCTCGTACCTTCGGATTCGGGGGAAACGGCCCCGGATCCGGGTGGTGGAAGGGAAATCCTCTTGACCGCCCCGGGGATAGGTGCGGGCAATCATGACGGGAGCGGGTGAGCGACCGTGCGCGTGATCATCGTCGGTGCCGGGCAGGTCGGGTCGAGCATCGCCCAGAGTCTCGCGAGCGATCACGACGTGGTGGTCATCGACACCGACGGCGAACGGGTCGACGAACTCACCTACTCCCACGACGTGCTCCCGATCCAGGGCGACGGGACGGAACTGGAGGTCCTGGAGGAGGCCGGCATAGCCGACGCCGACATGCTAATCGCCAGCACCGACAGTGACGAGACCAACATCGTCACCTGCGGGGTGGCCGAGGTCCTCGGAGACGCCTTCACCATCGCTCGCGTGAAACAGCCCCAGTACCTCCGGGCCTGGGAGCGCGCTCGCGGGGCCTTCGGCGTGGACTTCATGGTCTGTACCGACCTGCTGACCGCGAAGGCCATCGTCGCCGTGATCGGCCTGCCGACCGCTCACGACGTCGACATGTTCGCCGACGGCCTGGTCCAGATGACCGAGTTCGAGATTCCAACGGAGAGCCCGGTCGCGAACCAGACCATCGCGGAGGCCGACCGCTTCGACTCGCTGACCTTCGCGGCGATCCTCCGGGACGAGGAGGTCCTGATCCCGACGGGTGAGACGGTCATCCAGGCCGGTGACGACCTCATCGCCATCGGGAGTCCCGAGAGCATGCGCGGGTTCAGCACCGCGGTGGCGCCCCAGTCCGAGGGGCCGAGCGACGTGGTGATCGTCGGCGGCGGCGAGATCGGGTTCCAGACGGCGCGCCTGCTCGAGAACCGGGGGTACAAGCCCCGCCTGTTCGAGCACGACGAGGAGCGGGCCCGCTGGCTGGCCGAGAACCTGCCGAAGACGACGGTGCTCCACGGGGACGCGACCGACCAGGACCTCCTCGAACGCGAAAACGTCGGGAGCGCGGACGTGCTGGTTTCGGCGCTGGACAACGACCAGAAGAACCTGCTCTCGACGCTCATCGCGAAACGGATGGGGACCGACCGGACGGTCGCGGTCGTCGCCGCCGCGGACTTCTCGAGCCTGTTCGAGGCCGTGGGCGTCGACGTGGCCGTCAGCCCGCGCGAGGTGACCGCCGAGGAGATCACGCGATTCACCCGGGCGCGCCGCGCCGAGAACGTCGCGATCATCGACGGCGACAGGGCCGAGGTTATCGAAGTGGAGGTCGACGCGGAAAGCGTCCTCGTCGACCGGCCGATCCGCGAGTCGATGGCCGACCTCCCGGAGGGGGTCGTCCTCGGGGCGATCACCCGGGGCAACGACCTCATCACCCCACGCGGTGACACGGTCGTCCAGGTGGGGGACCACGTCGTCGTCTTCGCCGACGTCGACGCGCTCACGGAAGTGACCGAGAAACTGTGACCGACGTGGCCGTCGACTGGCGGACGAGCGCCACCCTCCTCGGCACCGTCCTGAAGGCGCTGGCTCTGCCGCTGGCGGCCACGGCCGCCGTCGCAGCCTGGTACGGCGAGGCCGTCGTCCCGTTTCTCGCACCGCTCGGCCTGACGCTCGCCGTCGGCGTCGCGCTCGAACGGTTCGACCGGCACGACCTTCGGCTGCGCGAGGCGTACCTCATGGTGGCGCTGACGTGGCTGGCGATAGCCCTGGTCGGCGCGATCCCGTTCCTGATCGCCGGCCAGGGGGTACTCGCCGATCCCGTCAACGCGCTGTTCGAGTCGATGAGCGGGGTGACGACCACGGGGGCGACGGTGATCGACTCCTTCGACGCCCACGGGCGGTCGATCCACCTCTGGCGGTCGCTGCTGCAGTGGATGGGGGGACTGGGGATCCTCGTGCTGGCGGTGGCCGTTCTCTCCCAGATTTCGGTCGGTGGCGCCCAGTTGATGGAGACCGAGACCCAGACCGAGAACGTCACCAAACTCACCCCCCGGATCGAGGAGACCGCGCGGCTGATCGGCGGGATCTACGCCGGCCTCACGGGGCTGATGGTGCTCTCCTGGCTCGGCCTGCACGCGCTCGGCCTCGCGCCGAACGTCACGCTCTACCAGGCGGTCGCCCACGCCTTCACGGCCGTCTCGACGGCCGGGTTCTCGCCGCAGCCGGCGAGCCTCGGGGCCTTTTCCCCGGCGATCCAGTGGGTGACGATCCTCTTCATGTTCACCGGGGCGACGAACTTCGTCCTGCTGTACTTCCTCCTGCAGGGGGACCCGACCCGGCTGAAAAACAGCGAGGAGTTCCGCTTCTACCTGGGAATCGTGCTCGGCCTGACGGCGCTGACCGTTACCTTCCTCGTCGGTAGCGCCCAGTTCCGGGGCGTCGAGCCGACGATCCGCCACGCCCTCTTCCAGGTCGTCTCAATCGTGACGACGACGGGCTACGCGACGGTCGATTTCAACGTCTGGTCGGCCGGGGCGAAACACATGCTCTTTCTGGGGATGTTCGTCGGCGGGATGGCGGGGAGCACCACCTGTTCGATCAAGACCGTCCGCTGGCTCGTCGTCGTCAAGTCCCTCCGCAGGGACCTGTTCACGGAGATCCACCCGGAGGCGATCCGACCCGTCCGCCTCAGCGGCAACGTGGTGGACGAGGAGACGATCAAGGACATCTACGGGTACGTCCTCCTGAGCGTCGTCATCTTCGCATTGTTGACGGTCTTCATCGTCACCGACGCGACCCGCGCCACCGAACACGTCGGCGAGTTCGACGCCATGGGCGCGGCGGCCTCCACGTTCCTCAACATCGGCCCGGCCTTCGGCGCGGCCGGGCCCTACGGGAGCTACCTCCACTTCCCCGAGACGACGAAAGCGGCGATGATCGTCCTGATGTGGGTCGGGCGCATCGAGATCATCCCCGTGCTCGTCATCCTGACGCCCGCCTACTGGCGATCCTGACCGTCGGGCCGGCAACGGTGGATTCTTGGTCCCCTGCCGAGTCACCGCTGGTGTGCTCGGTCTCACCTCGCGCGTCTCGGTCGGGTTCCGCATGGACTGGCGGGTGAGTTGCAGCCTCCTCGGCACCGTCGTGAAGTTCTTCTCACTGTCGATGCTGTTGCCCCTCCTCGTCGCGATAAGGTACGGCGAGGACGTCTGGGTGTTCGCGGTCTCGCTCGCCATCGGCGTTTCGGCGGGGCTGGCGATGGAACGGCTCTCGGCCGATCCGGAGCCCGGACTGCGGGAGGCGCTCTTGCTCGTCTCACTGTCGTGGCTGGCGGCCTCGCTCATCTCTGCGATCCCCTTCTTCCTCGCCGGGCAGGGGACCGCCTCGACGCTCGCGAACCCGGTCAACGCGCTGTTCGAGGCGACCAGCGGGGTGACGACCACGGGCGCGACCGTGCTGGGACAGATCGGGCTCGAGCGCCACTCTCACGCCGTCATGCTCTGGCGACAGCTCATCCAGTGGCTCGGCGGCATGGGGATCATCGTCCTGATGATCGCCATCCTCCCGGAGATCGCCGTCAACGGCGCGCAGTTGATGCAGAACGAGGCCCCCGGCCCGGAGTTACAGAAGCTCACGCCCAGGATAGCCGAGACTGCGCGCGCGCTGTGGCTCATCTACGTCGCCTTCACCCTGCTGCTGATGGCGATCCTCTACGGTCTCCACCTCGCGGGCTTCGCGCCGAACATGGACCTCTACAACGCCATCGCGCACGGCTTCTCGACGCTGCCGACGGGCGGATTCTCGCCGCAATCGGACAGCATCGCCGCGTTCAGCGCCGTCGTCCAGTGGGTGTTCATCCCGTTCATGATCGTCGCCGGCGTCAACTTCGCGCTGTTCTGGCACGTCCTCCGGGGCGAGTTCCGGACGATGCTCGACAACGCCGAGTTCCGGACCTACGCGGGGGCGATCGCGGTGATCACGGCCGTCCTGGCGTTCGTCCTCTATCGCGGCGCGGCCCCGCCACTGGGCGATCTCGGCGGCACGACCCAGGGCATCACCGAGAACGCGCTGCGACAGGCCGCCTTCCAGATCGCCTCGCTTTTGAACTCGACCGGGTTCGCTACATCGAACTTCGCGCAGTGGGGGCCGGAGGGCCGGATGATCCTGCTGTTCGCGATGTTCATCGGCGGCTCCGCCGGGTCGACCGGCGGGGGGATCAAGGTCGTCCGCTGGCTGGTGACCCTCAAGGTGATCCGCCGGGAACTGTACACGACGGCCAGACCCGACGTGGTTCGCCCGGTCCGGCTGGGCGGTCGCGTGGTCGACGAAGACGCGATTCGGGGCATCCTCGTGTTCACCCTCCTCTACTTCGTCCTGATGGGCGTCTCGGCCGTGTTCCTCGAACTCGACTCGGCCCGGATCGGCTACCAGCTCTCGACGTTCGAGGCCTTCAGCGCCGCGCTGGCCACCATCGGGAACATCGGCCCCGGATTCGGCTCGGTCGGGCCGTTCGGCAGCTACCTCCAGTTTTCGCCCGTCTCGAAGCTCTGGATGACGTTCCTCATGTGGGCCGGACGCCTCGAGATCGTCCCGGTCCTCGCGCTGCTCGTGAGCGCCATCGACGACAGCCCATAAGGCACTCTCTCGCCCGCCCTCACTCCTCGACGCGGAGGTCGTACCCGTCCGGGAACTCGAACACCGAGAGAAAGAGCCGATCCACGAAATCGGCGGCGTGTTTCGGGTCCGCCAGTGCCGAGAGGTGGACCTCGCCGTCGGGGGCCTTCCGCGTCGCTGGCTGGGCGACCTTGAACACGTGAAACTCCCCGAGGAGGGCGTCGAGTCGCTCGCGTTCGGCCTCGTCGACCCACACCGTGATCTCGCGGTCGCGGTACTCGACGGCGGGTGCGTCCGCGTCGGCGGCGGCGAACCGGACGGGCGACTCGCTCCCGGCCTTTCGGTGGGCGAGGATGGCCGTCGCGATCCGGGTCCGGCGATCCGCCGCGTACTCTCCCCCGTCGGTCATGTCCGGACCGAGGGCGGCCAGGGACAAAAGCGGCCGCGTTCGGCCGGGCGGACACGTCCACGCCGGGACAGAACAACAGGTAGAAGTTCCGGGGTGGTGAAGCCGCGCACATGGCGAACGCACACGTCCTGATCCTGGGACCGCCGGGCGCTGGCAAGGGGACACAGAGCAGCAAGATCGCCGACCGCTTCGACGTGGAGCACGTCACGACCGGCGACGCGCTGCGGGGGAACAAGGACATGGACATTAGCGACATGGACACCGAGTACGACACGCCCCGCGAGTACATGGAGGCGGGCGACCTCGTACCCGACGCCGTCGTCAACGCCATCGTCGAGGAGGCACTCGCGAGCGCCGACGGCTACGTGCTCGACGGCTACCCGCGCAACATGGAGCAGGCCGAGGAACTCGAAGGCATGACCGACCTCGACGTGATCCTCTCGCTCTCGGTGAGCCGCGAGGAACTCGTCGACCGGCTGACCGGCCGCCGGGTCTGCGACGACTGCGGCACCAACTTCCACGTCGAGTTCGATCAGCCCGAGGAAGCGGGCGTCTGCGACGAGTGCGGCGGCGAGTTGATCCAGCGCGACGACGACAACGAGGAGTCCGTCCGCAACCGGCTGGACGTCTTCGACGACAACACCGCGCCGGTGATCGACCACTACCGCGACCACGACGGCTTCGTCGAGATCGACGGCGAGCAGACGCCCGACGAGGTCTGGAGCGACATCGAAGCGGCGATCGACGAGCGGGTCTGAGCGGCGCCGGGCGATTTTCCGACGGCGGCAGAGTAAAAGTTGATTAGCGGCGGTGTTCTAGGGCCTCCAATGCCACGGACAGCCGAGAAAGTAGAGTCGCTCGCCCGCGAGGACGGCGAGTTGCTGGACGCGCTCGAGGCCGCCCTCGACGTCGCCGAGACGGAGGGGACGGTCGAGTGGAGCGACGTCAGCGACGAGATGACCAGCGGGCAGTGGGGCCGTCTCATCGAGAAGGGCCTGCTCGTCGACGCCGACGGGAGCGGCTTCGTCGTCGACGACCCCGGCGGCGTCCGCGAGGCGCTCACCGACGACGACGTGAGCGACGCGGCCGCCTCCGGCGACGAGGAGAGTTCGTGGTCGAGCTACGACAAGATCGCCGGCGTCGGCGCGCTGGCGATGATGGCCGGCTACACGCTGTCGTCGGTCCGGAACGCCATCGGCGGGACGCTCGACGCCCTGTTCGGCCCGCTGGAGGCGATGTTGCCCTTCTACGTGGTCGTGATGGTGCTCGCCATGCTGACGGGGCTGTACTCGACGCTCCTGCAGGCGAACCTGATGGACATGGACAAGATGAGCGAGTACCAGGAGCGGATGTCCGAGATTCAGGAGAAACGGAAGGCGGCCAAAGAGCGGGGCGACGACGAGGCCCTCGACCGCATCCAGCAGGAGCAGATGGAGGCCATGGGCGACCAGATGGGCATGTTCAAAGAGCAGATCCGGCCGATGGTCTGGATCATGCTGCTGACCATCCCCGTGTTCCTCTGGATGTACTGGATGCTCCAGACCGGCCAGATCGAGGGCCAGACGGTCGTCCTGCCGCTGCTGGGCGAGACCGGCTGGCGGGCGGGCATCCTCGGCCCGCTGCAGGCCTGGATCCTCTGGTACTTCCTCTGCTCGATGGGCTTCACCCAGATCATCCGCAAGTCACTGAACATCCAGACGACGCCGACCTGATCGGGCTCAGTTTTCCCCGGCGTCGACGCGATTCGCCTCGACCAGCGCCGGCAGGATCTCGCGCGCGAAGTGGACGGCGACGACCAGCAAGATCGGCCCGACGAAGATGCCGTACCAGCCGAAGGCGACGGAGGCCAGGACGTACGTCAACACCAGCAGTCCCATGTGGAGGCTGCCCGCCGAGAGGTACGACCTGACGAACACGTCCGGGACGAAGTCGACGACGACGAACGTGACGACCGTGAAGACGACGGGGAACCACAGGCCCGCGTCGGCGCGCAGCCCCCGCACGAACAGGGACGCGGCGTATGGGACCCAGATTATTTTCATCCCGACTGCGGGGACGAGGGTGAAAACGCCCACGAGCAGGCCCAGCAGGACGGGATACCGGATCGGGAGCGCGGCCGGCGCGACGCTTCCGAGTCCGACGTAGACGGCGACCGCGATGGCGGACGTCGCGCCGATGACGAGCAGGTTCCCCGTGTAGATGGTCGTCAGGTCGTCGTCGACGCCTTCGGCGAACGCGACGGCCCCCGGCGACTCCCCGAACGTCTCGCGAAACCAGCGGCCGATTCGGTCCCCGTCGCACAGCAGGTAGTAGGCCAGCGTGACGGCGACGAAGACGCGAAGCACCCAGGTCATCGCGAGGCCGAGGTAGTTCGTGACCGGCCCCAGCTCCCCGCCCAGCAGCCCGAGCAGGGCCGACGGCTCGGTCAGCGACGCCACGTCGACGTAGGGAGAGAGGGAGTCCCGGAACTGCGACAGCCCCATCTGGCCGACGACGGCGTTCAGGGCGCGTGCGCCGACCAGGACGGCATAGCCCAGCACGGCGAGTATCGGCACCCCGACCAGCCCGAGCGCGGCCGTCGCGGCACCCCCGTCGTGACCGATCCGGGCCGCGACCCACCGGTAGACCGGCCTGACCGCGTAGTAGAGGAAGACGCCGATGGCGAGGCCGCCGACGAACGACGCGAGGACGACGACGAGGAGCGCGGCGACGACGACCCCCACCAGCGTCCAGACCACCTGTGCGCGGCTGACGCGCCAGGTCAACTCCATGGACCGACGGACGGCGTCGAGCCCCCAAAATCCACGCTTTCCTCTGACGGCCGTCACGTCGAGCAGGTGAGACTGGGGTGTGGGCGGGGGTTCCGGTGTCGCGTGACCCACCGCGCGACCGGAAGACACAACCTCTTTTACCGCGACCGCCGGAGGGTTGATATGCTGATTACAGTCTCCGGCCCCGCGGGCAGCGGGAAGAGCACGCTCGCCGCGGGACTGGCCGACGCGCTCGACTACGAGCACGTCAGTGGGGGTGACATCTTTCGTTCGCTGGCCGACGAGCGCGGCCACTCGCTGGTCGAGTTCAACCGCCTCGCCGAGGAGGACGACCAGATCGACCGCGACCTGGACCGTCGCCTGCGCGAGACCGCCCGCGAGTCGACTGACCTCGTCCTCGAGTCGCGACTCGCCGGCTGGATGGCCGCCGACTACGCCGATCTGCGACTCTGGCTCGACGCCCCGCTCGACGTGCGTGCCGCCCGCATCGCCGACCGCGAGGACAAGGCGCTGGACACCGTCCTCGAGGAGACCCGCGCCCGCGCCGCCAGCGAGGCCCAGCGCTACCGGGAGTACTACGGCATCGACATCGAGGACCGCTCGATCTACGACCTCACCGTGAACACCGCCCGCTGGGACCCCGACGCCTGCCTCTCGCTCGTCCGCTCGGCCGTCGAGTCCTACGCCGGCGACCGCGACGAGGGGCAGTACCCCGTCGAGGGCGTCCGGTACGAGTTCTGATGGCCCGTCGCGGCGCTCCCGACGACCGATCGATCCCGGAACTCCTCGAGTTCGGCGTCGTCAACCTCGACAAACCGCCGGGCCCCTCCGCCCACCAGGTCGCCGCCTGGGTCCGGGATCTGGTGACCGACGCCCTCACCGACGAGGGCATCGACGGCGTCGCCCACGCCGGGACGCTCGACCCGAAGGTCACCGGCTGCCTGCCCCTCCTGCTCGGTGACGCCACCCGTGCCGCGCAGGTGTTCGACGACGCCGTCAAGGAGTACGTCGCCGTCCTCGAACTCCACGGCCGGGCCCCCGCCGACCTCGAGTCGGTCCTCGCCGAGTTCGAGGGCCCGATCTACCAGAAACCCCCGCGCAAGAGCGCCGTGAAGCGCCAGCTCCGCGTTCGCGAGATCCACGACCTCGAGGTCGCAGAGGTCGAGGACCGCCGCGCCCTCCTCCGCGTCCGCTGCGAGAGCGGGACCTACGTCCGGAAGCTCTGCCACGACGCCGGGCTGGCGCTGGGCACCGGCGCGCACATGGGCCACCTCCGCCGGACGGCGACCGGCCGCTTCGACGACACCGATCTGGTGACCCTCGAGGCCCTCACCGACGCGCTCGCGTGGTGGACCGAGGACGGTGACGAGGAACCGATCCGCGAGATCGTCCAGCCCGCCGAACGCGCCCTCGAACCGCTGCCAAGCCTGACCATCGCCCCCAGCGCCGCCGACCAGGTGGCCGAGGGCGCGCCCGTGTACGCCCCCGGCGTGATCGACTCGGATCTCGGCGCCGAGGCCGCGAGCGATCGCCCGCTCGTGGTCTGTTCCACGCCCGACGGCGCGGCCATCTGTCTCGGCCGACTGGTCGGCGATCCCGACGGCGAGTCGGGGACCGTCGTCGAACTCGAGCGGGTGCTGGTGTAATCGCGAAACGACACCCTTAATCCGGGGACCCTCGTCTGTCGATTTGCGGGACCGTGGGGTAGCGGTATCCTCGGCGCATGGGGTGCGTCGGACCTGAGTTCGAATCTCGGCGGTCCCACTTTTCACGCGACGCGAGCGAGGGAGCGGCGCGACCGAGCGTTGCGAGCGGGAAACGTGGGACGACGGAAGACGAACGCAGTGAGTCTTCCGGTGGTCCCACTACCACGTTTTTCGGTTCGGGTACCCTCGCGAGCCTTCGGCTCGCATCGGGAACCTCTCTCCGAAAAACGTGGGCGAAAAAGCCGGACGCTCGCTCCGCTCGCGTCCGGTGAACCGCGCTCACTTCGTTCGCGCGGATGCTGGCACCACCGTTTTGTGGTTCCAGTTCTCCTCTGGGTCAGTCAGACCACCGGAAGACACAACACGATGAATTCACTATGAATTACTATGAGCCGAACCTCGATCCCGGTCGATTCCGAGACGAAGGATCGACTCGACGAGTTGAAACGGGACGACGAGACGTGGGACGAGTTCCTGCGTCGGGTGACCAGTGACGAGGACCCGATCAAATTCGGGGCGTGGTCCGAGGAGGAAGCCGAGACGGCGATGGAGCGGCTGCGGGAAGGACGCGAGCGCGGTGCGGAATGACGTTTCTCGATACCTCCACGATCATCCAGTACCTCAAAGGGGACGAGGCGGTCCGTGAATACATCACCGGCCGCGAACCCTGGTGGACTTCCACCATCTGCGTCTACGAAGTCATCAACGGCCGACTCGGCGTCGGTGAGACCGACGTCGTGTCCGTTCGCCAGGAGTTCGGCGGTGTGCAGGCGCTCGACCTGAACGAGTCTATCGCTCTAGAGGCCGCCCGCATACAGGACGAACTGGTCAACGACGGGACTCGGCTATCGACGACGGACATCCTCATCGCCGCGACCGCCCGCTCCACCGGTGACGAACTCGTCGTCGCCGACGCGGACTTCGAGACCGAACACCTGACCGACCGCATGCCGGTCACCAATCTCCGAACGTAGGGACGAGCATCCGAGCGTGGCGACTGCCGGGCGCAGTCGAGCGGAAGAAAAAACGCGAGCCGAAATCGGGTCGTCCGGGATTACCCGAACATCTGGCGCATCATGGGGTGCATCTCCATGAGCTGCTCTTCGGCGATCTCCTCGTACAGCTTGTACGTGATGGAGACCGTCAGCAGCAGGCCGGTCCCGCCGACGCCGCCGATGGTGCCGAGCATGTTGGCCGCGACGGCCAGCAGGCCCACGAGGGCGCCGCCGATGACGGTGACCTGGGGGATGTACCGCTCCAGGACCTTCTCGATGACGCCGGGGTTCTGCCGGAAGCCGGGGATCTGCATCCCGGAGCCGTGGATCTGCTGGGCCGTCGCCTCCGGACCCATGTCCGTGGTCTCGACCCAGAAGATGGCGAAGATGGCGCCGCCGATGACCATGAACGTCAGGTCGACGCTCACGCGCAGCGCGATCTGCCAGGCCTCGGCGGTGGTCTGCCCGAGCGCCGGGATCCAGTCACCGGGCGACTGGATCGGGGCCATGTAGTAGAACAGCCCGCCGACGGGCTGGCTCTGGGAGTACTCCCCGAGCCAGAGCGGCATGTTGGCGAGTTGCTGGTCGAGGATCCGGCCCAGGAACTGCAGGTTCGCCTGCAGCGCCCGGACGAGGATCATCGGCAGGACGCTCGCGTAGATGAGCTTCACGGGGAAGCGACCGCGCGCGCCCTTGACCCGCGCGTTCGACAGCGGGATCTCGACGCGAACGGACTCCGCGTAGACGACGACCACGAAGATCAGGACTGTGGTCGCCAGGCGTATCAGCCCGAAGGACTCGCTCATCAGCACCTGTTGCAGCCCGGAGCCAAGCAGCGGCCCGAGCGATTGCTCCCCGATCGCGATCAGGATCCAGGAGGGGAAGAAGCCGGTCTGCTCGGGGTTCCCGATCCCCGGTAGGGCGAAGAAACCGCCGATGAGGCGCTGGCTGACGCCGGCGACGATGAACAGGCCGACGCCGGAGCCGACGCCCCATTTCGAGATGACCTCGTCCATGTAGAGGATGAGGATCCCGCCGGCGAAGATCTGCAGGAACATCAGCGTCTGCACGCCGCCGAGGCCGATGCCGAGGCCCTGGGCGACCTGCGGGCTCGGGGGCAGGAAGTTGCCACCGAACACCATCGGGAGCCCGGTCAGGATACACATCAGGATCACCAGCAGCTTCTGGAGGCCCTGGTAGAGCACCTGGTCGCGGGGGTTGTTCTGGGTGTCGAGCCCCAGCAGGTCCGCACCGCCGAGCAACTGCAGGACGATGGACGCGGTGACGATCGGGCCGATCCCCAGCTGGAGCACGCTGCCCTGGCCACCGGCGAGGATCGAACGGAAGCGTCCGAAGATGTCGCTGCTGCCCGTCCCCATCCCGTAGATGGTGACGTTCGTCAGGAAGAAATACAGCACCAGCACGCCCGCTGTCCAGGCCAGTTTCCGTTTGAACGGAACGTGGCCCTCCGGTCGGGCGACCGAGGGCATGCGGGTGAGTATCGGTTCGGCGGTTTCTTTCCAACCCATACTACGCCGACCCTTCTTCCTCGCTTGTATCTGTATCGGATTCGTCCTCGGCTTCGGCCTGACGCTGTTCGCCGCGCTCGGTCAGTTCGGCGCTGCCGCCGGCCTCGCTCAGGAGGTCGCGGGCCGACTCCGAGAAGTCGTCCGCGACCACGTCGAGTTCGTTGCGGACCTGTCCGCCACCGAGGACCTTCACCGCGTCGACCTCGTGGCCGTCCTCGACGACGTCCCGAACGTCGATCCGGAAGCCGCCGTCGGTCTCCTCGGCGACGCCCTCCGCGGCCAGCAGGGCCGCGTCCTCGTCGAGTTCGCGGAGGTCGATCTCCGCGATCTCTTCCTGGACCTTCTGGGGGCGCTTGAAGCCGGATTTCCCGAGCGGTTCGTAGTTGTGGAACTCGTGTTTGTCGCGACCGGCACGGCCGCGGCC
The DNA here is from genome assembly GCF_037031225.1 of Halorientalis sp. LT38. NCBI lineage: Archaea > Methanobacteriati > Methanobacteriota > Halobacteria > Halobacteriales > Haloarculaceae > Halorientalis > Halorientalis halophila. Next base: position 2,671,754 of record NZ_JAYEZN010000001.1, read on the forward strand.
ACCGCGGTGGCCGGCCCCGCGCCGGTTCTTGTGCGTCCCGCCGCCGTGTGTCCGCGAACCGCGCTGTCGTCGTTTTTTGCTCGTCATTGTTATCGCATCGCTGTGAGGAGCTCGTCGATCTCCTCGGTTGAGTGTTTGCCGAGTTCGCCGCCCGTTGCGGTCGGGCCCTTCAGGCCGTCGTGGCCGCCGCGGGGCGGGTGCAGGCGGAGCACGGGCGCCAGCCCCTGCTCGCGCAGCGTCGTCTCCTCGGCGATCAGTGCGAAGGCCAACCCGTCGATGGCGTCGTAGTCCGTGTTCTCGGCGACCCACTCGTCGTCGACGTCGGCGTCACCCTCGAGGGGCTCGGCCCGCGTCTGCAGCAGCGTCTCGACGGTGGCCTGGCTCGGTTCGCCGTAGGCCACGTAGTCGTTGACCTTGTGGATCATCCCGCGGTAGGCGTCGGTCTCGGGAACCAGCGTGCAGTGGTTCACGTCGTGGACGTTCAGCATCGAAAGCGTGTCGCTCACGTCCGTCGCCATGTTGACGTCGCCGCGGATCTGGACGAGCGCCTGCATCACTCGATCACCTCGCGCTTCTCCATCGTGCGCTCGGGGACGCGCGCCTCGGCCGTGTTCTGCAGGGCGTTGAACGTCGCCTTCGCGAAGTTGACCGTGGTGCGCGTGTTGCCCGAACTGCGCGTCCAGATGTCCTCGATGCCGGCCAGCTCCAGGACGTGCCGGACGGTCTCCCCGCCCGCCAGGCCCAGCCCGCGCGGGGCGGGGCGGAGCTCGACCTCGACGCTACCCGCCTTGCCGGTCGTCCGGAGCGCGACGGTGTGGGGTCGCCCACAGCCACACTCCCAGGACCCGCAGCCGCGGGAGACGTCGATCAGGTTCAGCTTCCCGATGTCGATCGCCTTCTGAATCGCGCCGCCGACCTGGTCGTCACGCCCCTCGGCGTAGCCGACGAGGCCGTCGCGGTTGCCCACGACGACGACACACCGGAACTTCACCCGGCGGCCGGAGTCGGTCATCCGCTGGACCATGTTGATGTCCAGCACTTCGTCCTCGAGGTCGGGGACCAGCTGGTCGACGACCTCCGATTCCTTCAGCGGCAGGCCGGAGTTGAGGGCCTCCTGCATCGAGTCGATCTCGCCCTCCTGTACTTTCCGACCGAGCCGCGTTCGCGGTTCCCATCCGTTGCTCATAGATCTGCCTCCATCAGTGTCTCGCGCACGTCGCTGAAGTGCGACGGCAGTTCCGTGGCGTCGAACTCGCCCGAATACAGCGGCTCGTCGAGCTGGTCTGCGTACTCGGCGATGTGTTCGCCGCTGGTACGCTCCCAGTCGGCGAGCACGCTGTCGTTGTGCGGGATCTCGAGCCCGGCGTCGATTGCACCTTCCTGTACTGCGAACACCTTGCTGCCCGGGGTCGCCGTGTTCAACCCGATGTCGAGCACGGCCTCCTCGAGGCCGGCGGCGAGCGCGCGTTTGCCGGCGAGCAGCCCCGTGAGGTACGCGGCGGGCAGGTTCCCGGTGGGAGCCTCCCAGCCGAACTCCTCGAGGTCGCTCGAGTGTGCGCTTGCAGCCGTCTCGTCACCCTGCGGGCCGGTGAGTATCAGCTGCGCCGTAGTGTGCTGGTTGCTCTTGCGAGCGACCAGCCGGGGTTTCCCGGATTTCAGCAGGCGCAACCTCTGGTGGTAGTCCGTTCGTGCCTCGCGGCGACGCCGCATCGGCACCTTGTATCGTGGTCCTGTTGCCATGTCATTCGCCTCCGTACTGGTTGTCGATGTACCGTTCCATGTCGGCGACGCTGTCGAACTCGCCCCCACCGGCGAGGTTGTAGACTTCGCGGTAGGCGGACTTCGACAGGTCACCCTCGTCGCGCAGTTCGCGCAGCCGATTGCGCTGTGCGCGGATGCGACTCTCCCAGTCCTGCTTGGGATCCTGGCGGCCACCGGCCTTCCCCTTCCGGGAGCCGGCGTTCTTCTGGTGGCCGTAGGAGCGCTTCGCCGCGCGCTCGCGGGCCCGGCCGCGGGAGTTACCCGTCGCGTCCTCGGCCTGGATCGCGCCCTGATCGATCAGTTCGCGAACGTCCTCGCGCGTGATCGCGTCGGCGATCTCGCTCTGTTCGTCGGGGTCGAACCAGACTTTGTTCTTCCCGACGTCCATGATGTCCGACGCGAGTCGCTTCTGTGCACTCAGATCCGTCATTCTTCGACCTCCACTTCGACGTAGGTGGGGTTGAGGACGCGCACGCCGCGGTCCTCCGCCTGCTCCTCGATGCGTTCGCGCTTGCGCGCGCCGACCTTCGAGGCGATCCGGACCGCCTCGCGGTCGCCGTCGACGCCCTCGAGGTCGTCCACGTTGTGCACGCGGACCTCCTCGAAGCCGCTCGGGTGCTTGCCCCGGACCGCTTTCGGGGTGCGGAACCCGGCCTCGACGGTGGCGCCCTTGCCCTTGATGCCGCGGCGCTGCTTCGACAGCTGGCCGCGCGGCCGGCGCCACGAGGTGGACACACGCTTTTTCTTGTGGTGGTCCTGGCGGTTGAACTGCGGTTTGCCCTCGCGTCCCCGCTGGTTCAGCAGCCGCTTTTCGTTCTCGCCGAGGTCGGGCGTCTTCTCGGTCAGCCCGCGAGCCTGCAGTTCCGTCTCGACGTCCTCGGTCTCCTCGGGCTCGGGGGTCTCGTCTTCGACTTCGGCCTCGGTCTCCTCGCTGACCTCGAGCCCGCCGACGTCCGCCTTGATGCGGGCCGCCAGCGCGTTGCCGATGCCGTCGACCTCGGAGAGGTCGTCCTGGCTCGCACCGCGGACGTCGTCGACCGTCCGGTAGCCGGCGCCTTCGAGCGCGGCCGCCTTCGAGTCACCGACGCCGCTGATGTCGGTCAGGTCGTCGTACGCTTCGGCCTCGTCCTCGTCGGCCGACGCGTCCGCGTCCTCGCCGTCGTCTTCGACTTCGGCCGTCGCGTCGTCGTCGACTTCGACATCGCCGACGTCGGCCGTGATCCGAGCGGCCAGCGCGTTGCCGATGCCCTCGATTTCGGCCAGGTCCTCCTGGCTCGCCTCCGCGAGATCGTCGACGTCCTCGTAGCCGGCCCCGCGCAGGGTGGCGGCCGTCTCGGTGTCGACGCCTGCGACGTCTTCGAGTTCGTCGGCCATCAGGCCTCACCTCGCGTGGGCTTTGCGGTGATGTAGACGCCGTCCTGGAACACCCGGACGTCCTTGTCCTTGACGCGGGTGAGCTGTTCGATGTCGGCGGCGGTCTGGCCCACGGCCTCGATGTCGGGGCCGCTGAGGGTCAGTTCCTCGCCGTCGACGGAGACGTCCGTGTCCCCGTGGACGGTCGTCCGCCGGGGTGCTTTCTCGCCGAGGAAGTTCTCGATGACGACCTCGCCGTTCTCGACGCGCACCTTCATCGGGAAGTGAGAGTAGAAGACCTCCATCTCGTACTCCCAGCCCTCGGTCACGCCGTGGAACATGTTCCTGACGTGGCTCTCGAAGGTACCGATCGTCGAGTTCGTCTTCGCGTCGGACTCCGTGCTCTCGACGACGACGGCGCCGTCCGTGACGGAGACGTCGACGTCGGGGTACCAGAGCCGGCGCGTCACGCTGCCGTTGGGACCCTCGACGGTCAGGTCGAGATGGTCCATCTCGGCGCTTACTTCGTCCGGAATCTGTAGTTCTGTGCGTGGCATTGTTAGTAGACGTACGCGATCACCTGGCCACCGATGCCCTGGTCGCGGGCCTCGTAGTGGCTCATGATCCCGTGGCTTGTGGTCACGACGAGCGTCCCGTAGTCCCGAGCGGGGAGGAACCGCTTCTCCCACTTCTCGAACTCGTCCGCGCCCGCGCTGTAGCGGGGCTTGACGGGGCCGCACTCGTTGATCGCACCCTTCAGTTCGACCTCGAACTCGCCGGCTTTGCCGTCGTCGACGAAGCTGAACCCGTCGATGTACCCGCGGTCGTAGAAGACCTCGAGCACGCTGCCGATCTCGTTCGAGGCGGGCGATACCGTCTGTGCCAGATGTCCGACGCTTTCGGCGTTGTTCAGCCCCGAGAGCGCACTGGACAGGGGATCGTTGCCTGTCATGAGTATTTCCTGAAGCCCATGCCGCGTGCGATCTCGCGGAAGCACTGGCGACAGAGGTAGATGTCGTACTTGCCGACCAGTCCCTGCTCGCGCCCGCACCGCTGGCAGGAGCGGAGTTGCTCCGTTCGTTTCGCCGTCTGTTCGCCGGTGGCGTCGCGGGCCTCCTCGCCCTCCTCGCCCTCGACGTCGGCTTCTGTCTCGCTTTCGCTCATTCGTTGACCTCCACGTCGAAGGCCGCCTCGACGTACGCGACGGCGTCGTCGGGGTCGAGACGGTGGCTCGACGGGATCGCTCGCGAGGCCTTGTCGCGCTTGGCCACGCGGTAGCCGGGGCGCACCATGTTGACGGTGACGTCCAGCCCGTAGATCCCGATGTTCGGGTCGTACTCCTGGCTCGGGAAGTCCGTGTGTTCCTCGACGCCGAAGCTGAAGTTGCCGGTGTCGTCGAACTGCGACGACGACAGGTCGACAAGCGGCAGCGCCGTCTGCAGGAACTCCTCGGCCTCCTCGTCGCGCAGGGTGACCTTCGCACCGATGGGGTCGCCCTGGCGGATGTTGAACTCGCCGACCGTGGCCTTCGCCGTCGTCCGGACAGGCTGCTGGTCCGTGACCTCGGCGAGGATGTCCTCGGCGTTTGCGAGTTCGCGACCGCCCTGACCGACGCCCATGTGGACGACGACCTTTTCGATCCGGGGCTCGCGCATCTCGTGGAAGTCGCCCCCGGTCTCTGACTCGGAGCTCATTCGTCGTCACCCTCCTTGGCCGTCGCGTCGGCCTCGTCGTCACCGGTGAAGTTCTCGTCGATCACGACGACGTACTCCTCTACCGTCTCGAACCCGTCGCCGTCTTCCTGCTCGACGATGACGTTGTTCGAGGAGCTGCCGGGCGTGGTCTGGATCTCTTCGATCCGACCGATGTCGCCGGCGTGTGCGCCGTCGACCGCCGTCACGAGTTCGCCCTCTTCGTAGGGGAAGTGGGCGACGATCTCGCCGTCGTCGTTGGAGACGACCACGGAGTCGTTGCCGCCGTACTCGCTGTCGTCCTCGACGAGCAGCGTCTGCCCGTCGTGCAGCGTCAGCTGCAGGTCGCCGCCGGGGACGGTGCGTTTCTCGACGATCTTGCCGAGCTTGCTGCCCGCCGAGTCGGCGTCGATGGGCGTCAGGGCCAGCCGTCCGCCCTGTCCGGGGAACACCCGGTAGTGCTCGTCGCGCTCGTCGAAGGCCAGGATGTCGAACATCCCGACGGGGCGTTCCTCGTCTGCGACCGGCGTCCCGTTGATCAGGACGTTGTCCTGGTTGAGTGCGTAGCGGGCCTCCTTCCGGGAGTCCGCGTACTCGAGCACGTCCCGCAGGACGATCAGCAGGGGAACCCCCGCCTCGCCGTGCGGACCGGCGTCGGCCTTCACGGTGAACGTCTCGGTCTTGCGCTCGACCGGCCAACTCTTCGGTACCGAGAGTCGCTTCTGATGTTTCGTCATGCGCTGTCCTCCTCTGATTCGAGTCGCGCCTGCCGCCGGTCGTCGTCGAGGTTCAGGTTCGTCACGCGGAGATTCGACGCGTCGAGCGGGCGGGGAACTTCCTCCCCGTCCGCCTTCTCCAGCGTGACGTCCTCGACGTGGACGACGCCGTCGGCCAGGTCCACGGCGACGACCTCGGCTTCCTCGCCGGCGTGGTCGCCCCGCAGGACCTCGACCGTGTCGCCCTCGTTGACGCGGACGTTGCGCTGGCCGTACTCCTCGCGGAGGCCGTCGGACAGCGTCGCCCGCACCTGAGCGTGGCGCTCGTGCAGCGGCGCGCGTTCGGTCTGCGTTCGCTGTTTGTGTGGTTGTCGTGTCATGCTATACGATCATTGTCGCGGTGCTCGCGATGGAGCCGAACCGTTCGGCAACCTCGCGAGCGATGGGGCCCTTGATCTCCGTCCCGCGGGGCTCCTCGTTCTCGTCGATGATGACCGCCGCGTTGTCCTCGAACTTCACGCGCGTGCCGTCCGGCCGCCGGATCGGCTTGCGCTGGCGGACGATCACTGCCTCGAGCACCTGGCGACGCATCTCCGGCGTCCCCTTGGTGACCGAGACGGTGATCTTGTCACCGAGTCCCGCCTTCGGGTGGCGGTTGATGGTCCCGGAGTAGCCCGAGATGCTGATCACTTTCAGCTGTCGTGCGCCCGTGTTGTCGGCACACGTGATCAGCGAGCCCTTCTCGAGGCCCTGGGTGACGTCGGCGCCGAGCGCCTCCATCAGTCGTCACCTCCGGCGGCGGCCGCCTCGGTGGCGTCCGCGGCGTCCACGCGTTCCACGACGACGTGGCTTTTCGTCTTCGAGAGGGGTCGTGTCTCTGCGATACGGACCGTGTCGCCCACGTCCAGGTCCACGCACGGGGGTGCGTGAGCCGGGACCCGCGACCGACGCTTCATGAATCGGTCGTACTTGGGCACCTTCACGTCGTACTCGCGTTCGACGATCACGGTCTTGTCCATGTCCGTGGAGGCGACCTCTCCTTCGAGCGTCTGCCCACGCACGCTGAGCGTGCCGTGGAACGGGCAGTTCTCGTCGGAACAGGCCTCCTCCGGCCGTTCTACGTTAAGTCCTAGCGCCATTTCGAATCACCTGTTCGTTCCGTGCGCCGCGCGGGCCGCGCGACCAGTCGCTCGCCCTCGACCGTGACGACCTGTTCGTCGTCGCCGTCGAGCGTGAACTCGAAGGTCGCGTCGCCCTTCGGCACCTGCCACACCCGCTCGCCGTCGCCGGACACCGTCCGGCGCCTGGACTCCGAACTCGCCGCTATCGACAGCGTCCGCGTCGTCTCCATGACGACCTCGCCGGCGATGCCGACGAGGTCCTGGTTGGACGCGGCGGCCACCCTCGCTGGGAGGCCGATGAGTTCGTGTCTCGTGAGCGTTGCGGGTGTCAGTGGCATCGTTATTCTTCGTCCAGGTCGCCTTCCTCGCGCTGGATCGTCTTGATCCGGGCGATGGCTTTCCTGATCTCCTTGATCTCGCCCGGATTCTCCGGGCGACCACCCGCGGCCTGGACGGCCCGGGTGTTCAGCAGTTCCGTCTCGAGGTCCTCCAGCTCCGCCGCGCGTTCGGGCGGCGTCATGTCGCGGATTTCCTCGGCGTGGAGGATGGTCATTCGTCGTCACCCTCCGCGTCGTCGGCTGCTGCCTCTTCGGCGTCCTCGTCGGCCGCCGGTTCTTCGTCTTCCATCTCGTCCATCAGTTCCTCGGCTTCCGCCTCGGTCTCCTCGTCGACCTCGGACTCGATGGCGTCGTCCAGTTCGTCGATGTCGACGTCGTCGGGCTCCTCGTCGGGCACCTCGACGTCCTCTTCCTCGACGACCTCTTCGTCGACGACTTCCTCGTCGGCGTCGTCGGCTTCGGCGGTCTCGTCGGCCTCGGGCGGCGCACCCGTCGTGGGCTCCTCGCCTTCGGCGTCCTCGGGTTCGCCCTCGAGGAGTTCCTCGACGCTCTCGCCCTCGACGTCGGCGACGTAGTCCTCGACGTCCTCGTCCTCGTAGATGCGGAAGTCGTCGGGGAGCTGGGCGTTCGGCGGGATGATCTTCACGTCCACGCCGATCGTGCCGAGCTTCATCACTGCGACGCCCTGCCCGTGGTCGACGATGGTTTCGGCGGGCTCGCCGTTGTGCTTGATGTAGCCACGGTTGAACTTCTCCACGCGTGAGCGTGCGCCCGTGACTTTGCCCGAGAGGACGATCTCGGCGCCCAGTGCGCCGGCGTCCATGATCCGGTCGATCGTGGTGTGACCGGCCTTCCGGAAGTACCAGCCCCGTTCGAGGGCGTTGGCCAGGCGGTCGGCGACGATCCGGGCGTTCAGGTCCGGCTCGTCGACCTCCTGGACGTCGATCTGGGGATCTTCCAGGTTGAACCGCTCTTCGAGTTCCGTGGTCACCTTCCGGATGTTCTTCCCGCCCTTGCCGATGACCATGCCGGGCTTTTCGGCCTTGAGGACGATCTGGGTCCCCATCGGCGTCTTGGCGACGTCCATGCCGCCGTAGCCCGCACGGCCCAGTTCGTCGGCGAAGAACTCGTCGATCTGGGTCCGCTGGAGGCCGTCCTCGATGAACTGGTGTTCGTCAGCCATCAGGCATCACCCTCCTCGAGGATGAGTTCGACGTCGACCTCCGGGGAGTTCCAGGCGGTCGCGCGACCCATCGCACGGGGTTTGCGGCCCTGCTGTTCGCCGACCTTGTGGGCGGCGACGTGGATGATCTCCATCGCTTCGCCGTCGAATCCCTGGTGGTCGGCGTTGCCGACCGCGTTCTCGAGCAGGTCGAGGAAGGCCTCGCTGGCCTTCTCGGGGAAGCGGCCGGCGTCCCAGCCGTCGACGTCCTTCCGATGCCCGACGCCCGAGTTGTGGGACCTGAAGGGGACCGAACGGTCGCCCTCGATGACCGCTTCGAGGTACTCCGCGGCCTCGCCGGCGGTCATGCCCTTGATCTCCCGGGCGATGGCCTTGCTGTGCTTGTGGCTCATCTGCCGTTCCCGAAGCATCGCTTTCGCCGTCGTGTCCGGGTCCGGGTCGATTGAGTAGCTGATTCCCATGTGTTACTTGAGTGGCACGAACTTGGAGGAGCGGGTCGCCCCGATCCCGGCCTGTCCGTGCTCGACGGATGTCCGCGTGAGCTGGAACTCGCCGAGGTAGTGGCCCAGCATCTCCGGCTCTACCTTGACGCGCTCGAAGCTCTCGCCGTTGTGGACGGCGAACGTGACGTCGACCATCTCCGGCAGGATCGGCATGTCGCGCAGATGCGTCCGGATCGGGTCGTTCGCGGTCTCCTCCTCGTCGGCCTCGCGGGCCGCTTCGAGCAGCTGTTCTTTCTCGTAGGACAGGCCGCGCTCGATGCTTCGCCGCTGGCGTGCGGGGAGCAGTTCCGCGACCTCTGCGACGTCCATGTCCTGCAATTCCTCGAGCGTGTGACCACGGTAGGAGAACTCCCCCTCGTGGCCGATCTGGTACTCCGAACTCATTCGTTACCACCCTTCCCGCCGCGGCCGGTCTTCCGGGAACTGATGTCCCCGACCTTCCGGCCCGGCGGCGCGTTCCGCGAGATGGACTTGGGCTTGCCGGGGTGCTGGCGACCGCCGCCACCGAACGGGTGGTCGACGGCGTTCATCGCCACACCGCGGACGTTCGGCCACTTCGTCCCTCGCGCTTTCATCTTGTGGTACTTGTTGCCCGCTTTGACGTGGGGCTTCTCGGTCCGACCGCCACCGGCGACGACCCCGATGGTCGCCCGGCAGTCCGGATCGAGCCGCTTGATCTCCCCCGACGGGAGCTTCACGACCGCGACCGAGCGGTCGTGGGTCAGCAACTGGGCGGAGACGCCCGACGCGCGGGCGAACTTCCCACCGTCTCCGGGGTTGGCCTCGACGTTACAGACCGGGACCCCTTCCGGGATCTCGGCCAGGGGCATCGTGTTGCCCGGCTCGATCGACGCCGAGATACCGACCTGGATCGTGTCGCCCAGGCCGATCCCCTCGGGCGCGAGCACGAGGCGCTGGTCGCCGTCGTCGAACTCGATGGCCGCGACCGGCGCGCTGCGGGCCGGGTCGTGTTCGATGTCGACGACCGTCCCCGAGACGACGTCCTTGTCTTCGAGCTTCCGGTGCGACAGGTCCGCCTTGTAGCGGTGCGACGGGGCCCGGAACGTGGGGCCACCGCGACCGCGTCGTTGTCCCTGAATTCGTCGTCCCATGGTCAGAACACCCCGATCCGCGAGGCGATCTCCTCGGCGTCGTCCTCTTCCGAGAGGGTCACCGTGGCCTTCTTCTCGCCGTCCATCGTGACCATCGTGTTCACGTCGACGACGCCGACGTCGAACTGGTCCTCGATGGCGGTGGCGATCTCGCCCTTTTCCGCACCGGTGTCGACGACGAACTGGAGCTTGTTCTCGAAGTCCATCTTGTTCATCGCCTTCTCGGTGACGTGGGGGTAGCGGATGATCGAACTCATCGTTCGGCCACCTCCTCCACGGCGCTCTCGGTCCAGACGGTGAGTCGACCGGGCTCGCCGCCCGGCGCGAGGTCCTCGGGATTGACCTCCCGAGCCGTCGCCACGTCGGCGCCCGCGAGGTTGCGGGCGGCGCGCGAGGGCTCCTCGCTGGTGACGAACAGGATCGACGAGGGCCGGCGGTACTTCCGTCCGCGGGTCTTGCCCTGCCCGGCCTTGATCTTCGTCTCGTCGGCGCGCTCGACGTCGGCGTCGATGCCGAGCGCGGAGAGCACGTCGACGACTTCCTGGGTCTTCTCCAGGTCCTCGAACTCGTCGCTGACGACCAGCGGCAGTTCGACGTCGTCGTCGAACGCGTGGCCCCGCTCGCGGACGACCTCGGAATCGGTCGTGGCCGCGACGGCCGAGCGGAGCGCGAGTTTGCGCTCCTTGTCGTTGATGTTCCGGGTGCGATCCTTCTCGGACTTCGGCGGGTGGGCCCGTCGGCCACCGACGGCCTGGGGGACGCGGCGTGCCTTGCCACCCTCTCGGGGGACGTGGGCCATGCCGCGGCCGGACCCGAACGACTCGGCCGGCGTCCGCAGGCCGGCGTACTCGTCGCTGCCGTAGTCCTGTTTCCGGTTCGCCTGTGCGGCGACCACCGCCGACCGGATCAGATCCGGGCGGAGCTGGGTGTCGAAGACGTCCGGGAGCTCCCGGTCGCCGTCTTCGTCGCCGTCCAGGCTGTGTACTGTCGCGTTCATCCTTGGTTACTCTCCGTGGAGACGTAGCGCACCTCGGGATCGAGGCGCGGCTGGTCGTTCGGTCGGACCGCCGGGCGGAAGCGCAGGAGGCGCTTGTCCGGCCCCGGCAGCGACCCCTTCACCAGCGCGTAGGGCCCGTCGACTTCGCCGTAGTTGACGAAGCCGCCGTCGACGGTGGGTTCGTCCCCGTCGCCGACGTCGACGAGCCGCTTGTTCAGCTCGGTCCGCTGGTGGTAACCCATCTGCCCCTGCTGGGGCACGGTCGAGCGAACCCGGGAGGGGTTCCACGGACCGAGGTTGCCGATCCGTCGCTCCCAGCCCTGGCGCTTGTGCTTGCCCTTCCGCTTCTGGACGCCCCAGCGCTTGACGGGACCCTGCGTCCCCTTGCCTTTCGTGATGCCGGAGACGTCCATGTACTCGCCGGCGCGGAACACGTCGTTCATCGCGTGTTCGCCACCCTCGTCGAGGAGGTCGAAGGCGAACTCGACGCGGTCCTCGAGGGAGCCGCCGCCGACGCGTGTCTCCATCACGTCGGGCTTTTTCTTGGGAACGCTGGGGACGTCGTCCGGGACGGAGTGCGTGATGACACGCACGTCCGCCAGGTCGCCGTTCTCCAGCGCGGTCTGTACTTGCTCGCGTGCACCTTCGGCGTCGTGCTCGTCGGGCAGGTCGAGGGTCCGGTCGAGTTCCGGGTGGAACTCGTCGGTCCAGACCTCCGTGAGCGGTCGCTTGCCGTAGGGCGTGTCTTCGTAGGCTCGCACGGCGACGGCGCGCATCGGCGGCGTCTCGACGACGGTCACCGGAACGGTCTCCTCCATCCCCTCGCGCGGGGAGTCGGGCTCGTCGTTGATCGTCACGACGTGTGTCATGCCGGCTTTGTATCCGGCGAAGCCCTGGAGACCCGGCTGTCCCTCGTCGTCCGGCCAGGTGTTGAAGCGCGGTACTTCACTGACCGACCGCTTGCGCGGGCCGAAGCCCAGCGAGCCTTTGCGTGGTCTGCTTGGTTGTGGCATTCTGGTTCACTCCGTGAGTGAGAGGCAGGCGAGCACGGCGAACATCGCTTCTTCGGTTCGCACGACCTCGCTGCCCTGGTTCGGAACCGCGTTCAGCCAGAGGTCGAACCGGGATCCATCCGGTTCCCGCAGAGCCGTCGATTCTCGCTCGGTCTCCTCGCCGCCCTCGTCGCCTCCCGGTGGGGAGACATCGAGTATCTCCGGCAGGCCGCGCTCGGGCGCTCCGAACGCGACCGTCATCCCTCGCGTGTCCGTTTCGGCGACGATGTCGCCGAGACGATCGACACTCAGCTGTTCGCCGTGCCGTGATGTGGCAAGGCGTATGCCGGCGTCGTCACGCGAGAGCTCCGTCGAGAGGTCCGACGCCTCGACGACGTATCCCGGCGGGGATGCGTCGGCGAACTTGGCGCGGACCGGCCGTCGCGAAGAGACCCTGATGGAAACGCGCTCCCCCTCCGACAGGCCCCCGTCGGGCGCTGGAAGGGAGATCGGGTGTTGCAGTCCGCAATTGACCCGGACGCGTCCGTCAGATCCGACCTCGGTCACGATTCCCTGTCTTAACGACCCCGAATCGTCCGATCCGGAGCCGGTCCGTGGTGAAACGCGGAGCGGCGGCAAGACGCCCGCGTACTCCAGTTCGTCCCGCTTGCCCCACGCCTCCTTTCGGAGGTACGGCGGCGTCGCGGCGTACCGCAGCACGGTTTCGACGAACCCGTCACCGAACTGCCCCCTCGTCCCCCCGGGATCGGGGAAGACGACCAGGCGGTCGACCCGGAACACCGTCGCCGCGCGGGCGACGTAACCGAGTTTGCGAGTTGCCTCGCGTTTGTCCTCGGCTTCCCGGGTCAGCGATGACGGCACGAGCACGCTGACTGTCATGCCGTGACGCTTCCACGCCACGCCACTAGACTGTGCCGAATCTACTCTACTGCCAGCGTAAAAAGGGACCGTTTCGAATCGGCGGTGCGTCGCGTTCACACGGCCCGCTCGGCGGCCCCAGCGGGCCACAGAGCGACCCCTGGCCGCGACCCCAGCCGGCCACTCAGCGATCCGACGCGTTCGACCCCAGCCACGCCCCCAGCGTCAGCCCGTAGATCGCGTGCCCGAGGTGGAAGATCCACCGCTCGTCCGGCTCCAGATCCAGCCCGAGCAACCGTTTCAGCACCACGCGAGTCCCGAACACCGACAGCAGGAGGCCGTAGCCCGTCGCCAGTGCCGTCCCGCGCCGCTCCTGTCGGACCTCCGGGCCCTCCGACTGCGGGGTGAACACCGCCCCGAACACCGCCCCAGCCCCCATCCCGTATAGCAGGTGCAGGACGAGCGCCTGAACCGGATATGCATCGGGTCCCTCGTCGCCGACGTATTTCGCCCAGAACTGCGCGGTCGGCGGGAGCGAGTCGGTGATCGGGATCCGGAACGCGGTCATGACGACAGTGGCGACCGCGCCGCCCATCGCGCCGAGGCCGAACCCCCTGAGTCGGGACCGATGGTCCCCGGAACCGCCGGCCGGATCGACGTCGACGGTCAGCTCGTCTACGCTTCGAGGGGGTGCCGTCGCCGAAGTCGCGGAGTCACTCACCTGTACGACGTCGACGACGAGGGCGGTAGGCGTACCGACGGATCGGTTCCGGAGTGGTCACCGGTCACCGACGGAGTCCGCGCCAGCCCGACACGCGACCGGCAACCGCCAGGCAGGCAGATGCGACCCCAGACCGCCGTTTATGGGGGCTCGCGTGGTACGACGCCCGTGATCGGACGCACCCGGTGGGCCATTCCGGAGGGGTACATTCCCGAGACCAGCACGGGCCCGGAGCCGGAGATGGAGAGTCACGAGACGATCTGTCTCCTGAACGCAGGTGACGCGGACGCGCACGTGCAGGTGACGGTATACTTCGAGGACCGGGACCCAGCGGGGCCCTACGAACTGTCCGTTCCGGCCGAGCGGACGCGCCACGTCCAGTTCAACGACTTCGAGGACCCGGAAATTCCGCGGGGGACGGCCTTCGCGAGCGTGATCGAGTCGGACCGGCGGGTGGTCTGTCAGCACACGCGCCTGGACTCCCGGCAGGCGGAGAACGCGCTGCTGTCGACGGTGGCGTTCCCGGGCGATTCGTGAGCGACGGTGGGACGCTGTACCGCGATTTTCGCCCCGATCCGGAAGCCTTATATCCATATCGGCGGATTGTAGGAATGTAGCGCGCTGGTGGTGTAGTGGTATCACAGGACCCTGCCACGGTCCTAACCCGAGTTCAAATCTCGGCCAGCGCATTTCTGTCGAGCGCAAACCCGTGAGCGACCGCGTCGCGGTCGCTCACACCGCGCGAGACGAAACCGCCCCGCAGATTTGAGCAGGGAACGAGAGGTGAGCGAGCGATGCGAGGCGCGAAGCGCCTCGGGGGACGAGCGGCGAAGCCGCGAGTCACCGAGCGAACGGGAGTGACTGAGTTCAAATCTCGGCCAGCGCATTCCTGCGGCGAACCATACCGACGAGCGACGCGTAGCGTCGCGAGTCGTCCGTGAGCCGCAGGTCTGCCACCGAGATTTGAGCAGACGAGTCGCAGCCCCGGAACGGCCGAGCGATGGGAGGTCGAACGGAGTGAGACCTCAAGGCGAGCGGGGAACGGAGTGACCCGTGAGCAGAGCGAGGCCGCACGCCCGGAACGTCTCGACGAGTTCGAATCTCGGCCAGCGAAGCGGTTCGCAGGAAAATCGGCCGCCGATTCCGCCGGCGGCCCTACGGTCGCCGACGCGTCGCGACAGTCACCAGTAGCGCGATGGCGACCAGTACTGCCGCGAACCCGAATCCGGTCCCCTCCCCGTCTGTGGTCGCGTCTTCTGACGCGGTTCCGTCGGGGGCCGGCGTCAGGTCCGCCGCCGGGCCCGGTTCGGTGATGGGCGTCACCGTCCCGGTCGGTTCCCTCGGCGTCTCGGACTCGTTCTGTTCCGTCGGTGTCTCGGTCTCGTTCTGCTGGTCGCCGGCCGGTCGACCGACGGCCGCGAACCGCGAGAGCGTGCTATCGGCCGCGAATTCGACGCGATCGGTGCCGGCGCGTTCGACGCGCGTCTCCAGCGGTTCCCACTCGCCGGACTCGGGGGCGTAGTGGAGCAGTTCCACGTCCTCGGACGCGACGTCGGCGTCGTCGAGGGCGCTGCGCGCCAGGCCGAACCGGACGGTCGCCGACGCGTCGTCGGCCGCTTCGGGGTGGATCTCGAAGACCGCGAGGATCGGGCCCTCGGGGCTCGGGTCGCCGTCGGGCACCGCCGCCCGATGGGCCACGCTCACGACCCCGGACTGTTCGCCGTGGAATTCGACGCCGTCGACGGTCCCGTTGGTGAAGGTCGCGGTGTCGTTCTCGATCGGCGCGTCCGCGACCGACTCGACGCCGTCGACGACGGAGAGACGGTCCAGATCAGCCTCGCCGACCCGGAGGTCGCGGACGCCCGGTTCGGTGGCGTTGTACCGGAACTGCAGCGTCGTCTCCTCGTCGGCGTCGAGTTCGCCGGTCCGATTCGCACCCGTCACCTCGCCGTCGACGACCAGCCCGAGGTCGAACTCGCCGGTCGCGTCGCCGGTGTTCCGGACGGTTGCATCGATCGCCACCTGGTCGCCGACCGCGACCAGCCGCGACGCGACGGTCCCCTCGACCGCGAAAGCGGGGTCGTCCGGGCCGGTCCAGTAGCCGCCGCCTCCGGCGGACCCGCTCCCGGAGCCGCCGCCAGCGCCACCGGAGCCGCCGTTTCCGCTGGAACCGCTATTCCCGTTGGAGCCGTCGTTTCCGTTGTCGGGATCCTCACGCTTCTCGTCGCCGGAGCCGCGGCGGGTGACGGTGAGCTTCCGGGTCGTCTCGTGACCCAGCGCGTCCCGGGCGGTCAGGACGAGGTCGTACCGACCCGGTCGAAGCGGCGCGCCGGTGTCGTTCGTTCCGTTCCACTCGAACGAGACTCGATCGTCGAACGCCGCCGAGACGTCACGCTCGAAGACCGTCTCCGTGGTCCCGTTGCGACTGATCGAGAGGGTCGCGTCGCCCGGGGTCTCGTCGTCGAGGTCGACCGTGATCGTCGTGGGCGCGTCGGGGCCCACGGGTCGCGGGTCGCGCGAGGAGTCGAACCGCTCGATCACCGGCGGCGAGTCGTCTGTCTCGTTCACCCGGATCGTCAGGTTCCGGGCCGAGTCCACGTCGAGCGAGCGGGCGTAGAAGCGCCCGTCGTAGCGGCTCTCGTTCGGCACGAGCACCGCGATGCTGACGTTGCCGGTCACCTCCACTCCCGGCGTGTCCGACGCCCCCGGGACGAACCGGCCGTCGGCGGTCGTCGCGTTCGGGAACACGATGGCCGCGCGGGCGCCGGTCTCCGCGGTGTGCTGCACTCGCAGCGATGCGTTCTCCACGGGGGGGCCGCTCTCGGTCACGACGGTCACGTTGACCGGATGCGCGTCGGGGAGCCGCTCGGTTCCCAGGTCCACGTCACCGGTCGGGGTGAGCCGTGCGAGTCCGAACAGGTCCGGTGAGCCGTCCCGGGGGAACGCCTCCGCGTCTGTGGGTGCCGTTCCGTTGCGCTGCGGGAAGGTCGCGGGATGGGCCTGGTAGTACGAGAGTTCCTTCGGGAGGCCGGTTTCCGTCGTGAGGTCGAACCGGCCCGCGCCGTCGGTCACGACCTCGCCGTCGAGGCCGATGAGCCGGCAGACCGTGCCGTTCCAGTCCTCGACGACGACCGGGCCGAATCCGCGCGTCGCGTCGGCGACGGTCACGGTGTCTGCGACCGCGGGGTCACCATCCGCCTCGCGAACGGTTCCGGTCACGTTCACCGCCGCGACAGTCGTCTTGGCCTCCGCCGACGGGGTCTGGGTTTCCCGGTTGCCGGCGGTGTCGACGGCGGTACACATGAACCGGTAGTCCTCGCCGAGTTCGCCCCGGAACGAGGTGGTCTCGTTTTCGAGTCCCGCGGCGGCCGTCTCCCAGGTCTCCCCGCCGTCCGAAGAGACGAACAGCGAGACGTAGTCGATTTCGCCGGTCGGGTCCGCCCCGGTCCACGAGAGCGTGACGGTCCGCGGACTGCGGGCCGGCAGCGGCGACACCTGACAGCTCGGGGCCGTCCGATCGACGATATTGAGCGTGTCGTCGGTCGTCAGACTGCTCACCTCGTCGAACTCGATGGTTGCGTCGTTCTCGATCCGCGTGCCGTCGGCGACGCCGTCCGCCGAGTCGGACGAGAACAGGACCGACCCCGTCTCGTTGGGCGCGAGGTCGACGTTCTGCATGTGCCACTCGACGGTCCGGCCGTCGAGGGACGCCGTGTGGCGTTCGACGACCGTCTCCGTGCGCGTGACGGTCTCGTTACCGAGCGTGACGTTGCGGGTCCGGGTCCGACTCCGGTTCAACAGCGTCGCGGGGTCGCTGGCGTTCAGCGACACGCGCGTCCGGTCGGCGGTGAACACCTCGACAGACGAGAGGTTCAGCGCGTCGGGGAGCCGGTCGGTGATCGTGACGTTCGTCGCCGTCCCGTTCCCGACGTTCTCGAAGTGGACGACGTAGGGCAGCGTGGTGTTCGGCGTGATGTATCGATCTGTCCCCACGATCTTCTCGTTGGGGTCGGTCGCCGCGTCGACCTGGTTCTCGTCGGGCGCACACGGTGGCGTGAGGTGCTCGTCGCCGCGGAGGTTCTCGGTCTGTTTCAGGTCCTTGCACTTCTGGTACCGGGCCTTGCAGGCGCCTTTGACGGCGTCCTTGCAACTCTGGACGGAGTCGAGTCCGTGGGAAGCGATACACTCGGAGATGCTGCCCGTCAGGCAGTCCTGCACCTTCGAGGCCTGCGCGAGCGCACCGACTTCGTCGTCGCACTTCTGTGCCCCGACCCGTCGACAGCGCCTGTAGCGCGTATCACAGGGTGTGCCGTCGCTGGCACAGGCCTCCCCCGTCACCGTCATGCCGTCCGGGAGTCCGTCGTCGAGGCGCGCCTGGTAGGTGAGCAGGTGGCTCTCACCCGGTTGCAGGTCCGAGAGGTTCCACCGGATCGTGGTCCGCGTGAGGTCGTCGTCGAAGCCTGCCGCCGTCCCGTTGTACGTCGTGGTGGTGTTCAGCGAGTCTGGCTCGGGGTTCGACTCGGCGAAGGTGAACCACGGCTCCAGGTACTCCTCGATCGAGAGGTTCGTGGCGACGGTGTCGCCCGTGTTGGTGAGCCTGATGAGATACAGTTGCTTGCGTCCGGGAACCGCGCGACCGCCTTCCTTCTCGATCTCCAGGTCGGCCTGGGGGATCGTCGCCGAGACGCGTTTCGTGAGCGTCCTGTTCGCCGTCGCGTTGTCGGCGTCAGTCACCCGGACGGTGAACGTGTAGGTACCGACCTCGCCGGCGGTCCCGTTGACGACCCCGTCGTCGTGGAGTTCGAGACCGGCCGGCAGCGATCCGTTCACGACCGCGAAGGAATCGACCGCCGCCGAACTCCGCACGTCGATCCGGGACGAGGTATCAGCGCCCAGTTTCGAGTGAGGCAGAGTGTCAGTCGTGATGCTCGGGCCCTCGGTCCGGAAGGGCACGGTCGGCGGGGTTTCGAGCCACGGGTCGAAGCGGACGTTCGCGACCCCCGTCGAGCCGTTCTCCGAGACGACGTCCCCGGTCCCGTTCGCGACCGCGCCCGTCTCCGGATCGGTCAGGTTCCCGTTCCCCGGACTCGCTGGCCCGCTCGGGTGACCCCACCAGTTGTTCGTGGCGCTGACCGCCCCGTCGTCGTCCTGGCGGTAGATGACGCCCCGGTCACCGTTCCCGGTGATGATGTTGTGCTCCAGATTCAGGGTCTCGACCGCGTCCCACAGGAAGTGGGCACCCCACTGACTGTTGTTGACGAACCCGTTGCGTTCGACGGTCCCCGACGCGGTGTCGGTCTTGACGCTGATCCCTCGCTTGTTCCTGGTGAAGAGGTTTCCCGTGGCCCGGAGTTCGGGCACGTCCCCCTGGAGCAGCAGGCCGTTTCCGGTGCTGTTCGCGACGCGGTTTTCCACCAGCGAGACGTTGCGCGCCGAGTTGACGACGATTCCGTCGCTGTCGCTGCGGCGGACCGTGTTGTTCCGGGCGACGCCGAACGACGCGTCGCCGTTGATACTGGGGCGGAAGTTGATTCCGTGGCTCCCGCTGTCGACGACTCTGTTGTCCTCCACCACCGTGTGTGGTACGCGCGGATAGATGCCGACCCGGTAGCTGTCCGCGACCGTGTTGTCACGGATCGTGTTGTTGCCGCTGCCCCAGCTGTGGAGGAGGATGCCGTGATTGTTCGAGCGGACGGTGTTGTTCGCGATCAGCCCGCCCTCGGAGCCGCCGAGTTTCATCCCGTTACCGTTGTTGTAGCTGACGTTGTTGTCCCTGATCGTCAGCCCCGCCAGCGGCCCGTTCGACTGGATCGCGCTACCGCCACGGGCGTTGTGGGCGTTCCCGACGATGGTGTTGTTCCGGATCGCGTTGTCGTCACCGTCGTTCACCATCACGCCCTGATAGCCGTTGTTCACGACCGCCGTTCTCGTGACCGTCGCGTTCGCTACGTCGAACAGTTCGATCCCCCGGCCGGGGAAGCCGGTGACCCGTGTCTCGACCACCGTCGCGTTCGAGCCGTCGTTGATCTGCAACCCGTTCCCGGACCGCGTTCCGCCGACGTTGAACCCGTCCCGGAGGACCGAATCGACGACGGTCGCGTTTTCGACCGCGTTGAAGACGACCGGCTGCGACCAGTTGGCGACCCGGACGTTTCGTAGCGTCACGTTCGAGAGTTTGCCGGGGCGCGAGTCGGGGTAGGTCGGGGACCCCTGCACGGCGATGGGGTGTCCGTGGGCACCGCCGTCGACCGACCCGTTCAGCCAGTGCCCGTTCCCGTGGACGATCACGTCGCTCGCGTTGACGAAGAGACACTCCTCGGTCGCGTCGGCCGTGATGTTCCCACCGAGTTCGTACAGCCCCGACTCGTTGAGCTGTCTGCAGTCGGTGACCGTCTCGCCGCCCGAGTTGCCGGCCGACGACGACGCCTCGATTCCAGCGGACGCGCCTGCGGCGACGCCGACCGAGAGGAAGACCGTCATCGCGACGACCCCGAGAACGAGGATCGACCGTCCGGATCCGTGCCGGCTCATCGGCCCGCCGCCCTCCCTTCGTGTCGGAACCGCGATGTACCGACGAGGGGAGCGCGCCCCCCGTTCGAATCGACGTTCACTGGCGTTCGCGGCGTCATGACGTCCCCCATCCGCATTTCATGTTTGCTCTGATAGCTGTAATTAAAACGTAAATAATCTTTGAATAATCACTCTCGCGGTGGAAGAAGAGCGGGGCGCGTCGGCGGCGGTCCACAGGTCCGACCGTCGACACCCGCCACGGACTGCGGAACCCGCCGCAGAAGGACTGCTGTCGCTCACCAGACAGCTGACGGTCACGGCCCGGGCACGGCCGGACACGACGAGGGACTGACCGACGCGGGTCGCGGACGTCGGCAGGCGGTTCTATTGGCAGACCGCCGGGGCGGAAGAACGGATCACCCGAGCCGGACGCGGCCAGTCCCGCTCCGGGGCCTCAGGACTCGCTCTCGGCTTCGGACTCTCCTTGGTGTTCGCGCTCCTCGGGATCGGTCTCGATCTGGACGGTCGTGCTGTCCGAGGGCGGCGTCTCTCCGTGTGTCTGGTCGCCTTCACCGATGTCGACGGGGAGGCGCTCCCGGATGTCGCTGGCGAAGGACTCGACGCGGTGGCGGACGGTCTGGGCCTGTTCCTCGAACTGCTCCACGTTCCGGGAGACCCGGTGGACGCGTTCCTTGGGGATCTGGTGCATCAGGTCGTTGCCCTCGTCGTCGGTCCCGGTCTTGACCATCCAGTGGTCGCGGGCGTAGACCACGTTCTCGTTGTCCACGGTCTCCGTCACCGTCCCCTCATCGGGGTCCTCGTAGGTGATCGTGGCCTGGTCGAGTTCGATCTCGTCCATGGCCTCGGGTACGACGCGAGAACGTATATCCGCTGTGTCAGTGGATCGCACTAACCGCCGCGACAGGTCACCGTGGCCGAATCCGACCCGTTCGCGCCGATCACGAGCCGGGCGTCGAGGACGGCGTTCGACTGTCCGCACCCCAACTGGCCGTAGTCGGTGACGCGCTCGCCGCCGCGCGGCCAGTAGGCGTAGACGACCGTCGCGGGGCCGTCCACGCCGTAGGTCGCACCCGTTCCGCTCCCAGGGGTGAGGCGGTAGGAGCGGCGCTGGACGTCGTCGCCCCGGACGGCGAAGTCGGTCACGTTCGCGAGCGCGGCCGGCGGAATCGCCGAGACGTTCGAGCCGACCACCCGGCGCGTCGAGCCGTTGCGGTAGGTGAGGTCGATCCCGTCGTACTCGCCGGTCACCACGGCTATCCGGACCTCCTGGGCCGACGCGTGCTCGTTGGTGACCGAGACCGAGACGTTCGTCCCGGTCGCGGGGTCCTCGGCGGGGGCGGTACAGCCGGCCGCGAGCAGCGCCAGGGCGAACAGCAGCGCACAGGCGAGCGGGCGTCGAGACACGGCGACACCGGCGCACGCGGGGTATAAAAATCCGCCGGCGTGGTGACTGTCCCGGCGCGGTCGAAGGCAACGCACATGTGCCCGCCGGGCGGACGGGTCGACATGATCGGCGTCGTCGGCGGCGGGGTGGCGGGACTGGCCGCAGCCTACCGGCTGCAGCGGGCCGGCCACGAGGTACGGGTGTTCGAGGCGAGCGACGACGTGGGCGGCCTCGCGGCCGTCTACGAGACCGCGGGCGACCCCATCGAGAAGTTCTACCACCACCTCTCGAAGTCGGAGGAGACCATCGTCGAACTGGCCGACGAGCTGGGACTCGGGGAACGAATCGAGTGGCGCGTCGGAAAGAACGCCTACTACGTCGACGGCGTGGTCCATCCGCTCGACAAACCCTGGGAGATCCTCGCCTACCCGCACCTCTCGCTGTACGACAAGTTCCGGCTGACGATGCTCACGATGGAGGTGGACGTCCGCGGCGGACTCCCCTCGTTCGACACCTACGACGACCTCGAAGCGTTCGAGGACGTGCCCGTCACGGATTTCTTGTACGAGCACACGACCAGGAGCGTCTACGAGAACTTCTGGGAGCCCCTGCTGGACGCGAAGTTCGGCTCTCGGAAAGCCGACGTCAGCGCCGCCTGGCTGCTTGGCCGGGTCAAGTTCCGCGGCGAGCGCGACCTCCTCCGTGGCGAGATCCTGGGCTATCCCGAGGGTGGGTTCGCGCCGTTCCTCGACGCCCTGGTCGAGGCCGTCGGCCGGGAGAACGTGACCACAGGCGCACGCGTGACCGACCTCGCGACCGCGGACGGGGCCGTCGAGTCGCTGACCGTCGAGACCGCCGGGGAATCCGAGTCCCACGAGGTCGACGGCGTGGTCGTCGCCGCGATGCCGAACGTGCTGGAGGCACTCACCGGCTACCCCTGCGAGATCGACTTCCAGGGGACGGTCTGCTCGGTCTGGAGCCTCGAGGAGTCACTGACCGACACCTACTGGTTGAACGTCGCCGACGAGGCGCCCTTCGGCGTGTTCATCGAGCACACGAACTTCGTGCCGCCCGAGCGCTACGGCGGCGAACACCTCTACTACACCGCCAGCTACGTCCAGGATCTCGACGAGGACCTCTGGCAGATGGACGACGACGAGGTCGAGGACCACTGGCGCGAGGGCATCGCCGACCTGTTCCCCGGCTTCGACTCGACCACTCTCAACTGGGTCGAAACAGCGAGCAACCCCCGGACGGCACCGGTCTACGAGCGCGGCTACCTCGATATGGTGATCCCTTACGACCTCTCCGAGCCGGTCGCCGAGGGCGTCACCTACGCCGGCATGGCCAGCCGCGCCCAGTACCCCGAACGGAGCCTCAACGGGGCCATCGAGGCCGGGTTCGCCGCCGCCGACGCGCTCGCACGCCGGTGAGTGTCAAACCGGCCTTTGACTCACCAGAAGACAGGTTATCCGTGGCCGTCTCCGATCGGGCATGAAACGCCGCACAGTACTGGCAGCCTTCGGTACGGCCACGGTCGCGACTGCAGGGTGTCTCGATCGGTCCGGGAACGGATCGACGCCGACCGATACAGACGGACCGGGGACCGGTGGCGGGACGGAGACACCCGCCGGGACCGCAACCGACGAGATACGGAGCCCGACGGCCCCCTCAGGCAGATTCGACGGGGAGGAGTGTCCCACCTTCAGCGACAGCGTCGACCGGACGGTCTGTTTCCACGCGCTGGAAACCGGGTCGACCGAGGTGTGGGTTGAACCCGACCGGGAACTGTTCGAGCCGACGACCGACGACGACACGGTGGAGACGATCACGTTCACGCTCCACAACCAGTCCGGCGGCTCGTTCGGCCTGAACCCCTACGCCTGGTCGATAAAGCGTCGGACGGCCGACGGCTGGGAACACGTCGCGCCCGAGGAATACGTCGAACCGTGGTACACTCTCCCGGACGGCGAGACCTACAACTGGCGGTTGAGCGTCGAGACCCACCCCTCAGGGGAGCGGGAGGAGCAAATGACACTGGTCGAAGACCTCGAATCGGGCATCTACGCGTTCGCGATCACGGGATCTCCGGGCGGGGAAGCGGGCGGATCGACCCGTTTCGAGTGCGTCGCGCTGTTCGAGGTCCAGCGATAATCGGTCGTTCTCCGGTCAGTCCGCGCCGGCCTCGTCGGAGTCGACGCCGGGCGCCTCGCTCGGGTCGACGTCTTCGGGTTCGTCCTGCCCGCCGACGACGACCTCGCCGTCGTCGGTCTCGACGTACACGTCGTCGGCGAAGCCGCCCTCGGCGTGAGGGTGTTCGGGGTCGTCGAGTTTCTCGGGGGTCGAGGGAGCCTCGGGGATCCCGCCAGCGGGGCGGAAGTCGCCCAGGGGGTCGTCGATGGTGATTCCCCAGCGCTGGAAGAAGTCGGCGTAGCGGTCGTAGTGGGCCTCGAGCTCGTCGCTCGGGAACTCCATCATCTCCGTCCAGCCGTGGTTGTAGAAGTCGAAGTTGGCCTGGACGTGCGTGATCTCCCGGGCCTCGGCCTCCGTGTAGCCGGCGTCGAGCGCCGCGACGTAGGTGTCCATCGTGGCGTCGAAGAACTCGTCGAGGTGCGCGCGCCGGGCCTCGCGGTGGTCGGCGTCTGCCTTCTCCAGGAAGATGCCCGTGTGGAGGTCGACCAGCTTGTCGTTGACCCGCTGGCCGATGACGGGCGCCGTCAGCGCCTTCTTGGCGGCCCAGTGGCGCACGTTCTGTCGGAGTTTCATCGGTGACACGCCTAGGGCCGGAACGGCCTAAAACGTCCCGACTCGCGGCGACCGGGGGTCCAGCGGGTGAGTCGACTACTCGGGACCGGTCTGGGCGGATGGGAAGCGAGGGTGCCCCGGGTCCGACCCCGCGACGGTACGGTCCCGCGAAACTCTCTCGGATAGCAATGCACATTAGGCCCGGTATGCAAACGACGAGTTATGAGCGCGTCGCACGTCATCATCGGAGACGGCATCGCGGGGAGTTCCGCCGCGGAGACGATCCGGGAACAGGACCCCGATGCCGACATCACCGTCGTCACCGAGGAGGGTGAGGCGCTGTACAACCGGATCCTCATCAAGGAGTTCGCCAAGGGGAAACTCCCGGAGGCCCCCATCTCGATCCACGAGGAAGACTGGTACGCCGAGCGGGACATCGACCTCGCGCTCGACACCGTGGTGACGGGCGTCGACACCGACGAGAAGGTGGTCCGCACCCACGAGGGCGACGACATCGAGTACGACAAACTCCTCGTCGCGACCGGCGGCACGCCCACGCAGCTCCCCGTCGAAAACTCGGACGCCGAGGGCATCCACCACTTCTGGACCTTCCAGGACGCCCGCGCCATCCGGGAGCACGCGGACGAGTCCGAGACCGGCATCGTCATCGGGGCGGGCCTGCTGGGCATCGACCTGGCGGCTATCTGCGGTGCGCAGGACGTGGAGGCGAACTACCTGATGCGGGGCAACCGCTGGTGGCGCTACGCCCTCTCGCTCGACGGGGCGCAGATCATCCACGACGCGCTCGCGGAGAACGGCGTCACCCCGGTCTTCGACTCCGGTGTCGACCGCTTCACGGTCGACGACGACGGCCACGTCACGGGCGCGGTCGACCCCAACGGCGACGAGTTCGACGGCGAGTTCGTCGGCGTCGCCATCGGGCTCGACTTCAACACCGAGTTCCTCGGCGACACGGACCTGGAACTCGACGACGGGGTCGTCGTCGACGAGTACATGCAGACGAACGTCGAGGACGTCTACGCGGCGGGCGACATCACGCGCTTTTACGACACCATCATCGGCGAGTACACGCAGAACGGGGCCTGGGGCTCGGCCAAGGAGCAGGGCGCCGTCGCCGGCCAGAACATGGTCGCCGACGACGAAGCCGAAGCGTTCCGCTGGGTCTCCTCGTACTCGATCACCCACTTCGACTTCCCCTTCCTCTCCTTCGGCCACCCGACGCTGGGCGACGACCACGCAGAGCGCAAGTACTCCGACACCGAGTGGCGCCGCATCGCCTTCAAGGACGGCAAGGTCGTCGGCGGCGTCCTCATCGGCGACCTGGCCCCCCAGTCGAAGTACAAGCAGCTGATCCGCGAGGAACGCGAGGTCGCCGACCAGAAGGAGGTCCTCCTCCAGCAGAGCGTCGACCTCGACGAACTGGACGCCCCCGCGACCGCCGAGTCCGAGTAGCCGACCGAACAGTCGAGTTCCGGACCTACATTTTTCAGCTATCGGGACGAACCGCCGACCATGCCCGGTCGTCCCTCGCAATCGAGACCCCTCCAGATGGTCGGCGCGCTCGTCGCGCTCGTGGCCGTCGTCGGGACCGTCGCCTTCGGGTGGCGCTGGGGGAGCGGTGACCCGCTTCCGACGGTCCTCGGCGTCACTGCCGCCGCAGTCGCCGTCGGCTGGACACTGTACCGCCGCTTCGACCTGGGGTAGGCCGCCGTCCCTCGTGACGCCGCGTCGTCGCAGCCGCCTCGGTGAGCGGCCGTACCGAAGGCGTTTTCTCCGGCCCGGGCCCACCGGGAGGTATGAACGGTGGCGGGAGCGGCGACATGACCCTGGCGTTCGATCTGAGCGCGCTGAAGGAGCTCGAACACCCGGACGCGGTGTTCAACGACGCGCGCCAGTGGAGCGAGTACGTCGGCGTCGTCTCCGAGAAGCCGACCTACGTCGTGACCAACTTCACGCGCAAACACCGGATCCGCCAGGACTTCTTCTCGGGCCCGCGCGGCCGCGAAGAGAGCCTGGAGAACGTCAAACGCCAGTTCGAGACCGAACGCCACGTCTTCGTCGGTACCGACGACGAGGACGAGGCCCTCGCCGACGCCGTCGGCTGGGAGTTCCTCCACGTCGAGGACGCCGCCGAGGCGGCGGACTGGGAACTCGGCAACCCCGAGGGCCCCGACCAGCAGGTCGAAGACAGCCGCGACGACTGGCCCTGACCGACTCGCTTCGCATCGTCCGCGCTCGCCCCGCGCACCGTCCCGAGCGCTCCCCGACGCCGAACGACACTGTTTTGGGCCGTGTGGTTGTCTACCCGACATGTCCATCGATATCGGTGCGGTCCTCCACGAGGGAATCGATCGGCTGGCGTCGGCCCCGGGCCTCACGCTCGTCGGTGCCTTCCTCGCGCTCGGACTCGCGAACGTCGTCGTCACCCAGTCGATGACGGTGGCCTTCGTCGAGTTCGTGGTCGACGAGTTGGGCCCGCAACTGTCCGAGACCCGCGAACTGGAGCAGTTCCGCCAGTCCACCGGTCCGACCCCCTTTGCCGTCTCGCTGGCACCGTCGCTTCTGGCCGTGCTCTTCCTCCTGCTCGCGGTCGTGACCGAAGCCCTCAGCGTCGTCGCCGTGCGGGTCTTCGCCGGCGACGCGGACGATCCGTGGACGGGCGCGACCGACCGGCTGCCGATGGCGACGCTCAACGCGTTCGTCGCGGGCATCCTGGCGTTCGTGCTGATCGCGCTCGCGTTCGTCGTCGGCCTGATCGGGTTGATCGTGGGCGGGTTCGTCCTGGCCGCGTTCGTCGCCATCTCCCTGCTGTTCGTCCGGCAGGAGGTCGCCCTCGAGGACGAGAACTTCCTCGGCGCGCTGAGCGAGAGCTGGGACCGGGCGAAGGGGAACCGCTGGCAGTTGCTCGCCCTCATTTTGCTGTTCGGCGTCCTCGGCGCGTCCGTCGGCGTCGTCGGCGGCCTCGGGAGCTTCCTCGGGCCGGAGGCGAGTACCATCCTCAGCGTGACCTTCGGGGCGATCACGGGCGCGTTCGGCATCGCGGCGACGACGCGAGCCTACGAACAGCTCCGGGGGCCCGAGGAGACTGACGAGACGACGGATTTCGACGACGGCGAGGAGTGGGACGACCCCGCCGGGGTCTGACTCGCCGGGGCGACCCGCGGCGTTTAACCGGGCGCAGGTGGTAGCCGGCGGCGATGGCAGAACCGCGCGTCCCGGGCGGCGGGAGCGACCGGCTCGAGTTGGCCTGCGGCGAGTCCGTCAGCCCCCGCGACCTCGACCTGGGGGTCCGGGAGTACGACTGCGACTGCGGCGACGCCCACGGGGTCGTGATGGACGTCCACCCGCTGGGGCGGTTCGTCCCGGAGTCGCTGGCCGACGTGTTGCGGGCGACGGTCGAACCCGCCGACGAGTTCGACGAGTTCACGACGGCTCACCTGATGGGGATGCTCATCGAGGAGTTCCCCGAACTGGTCGCGAGCGCGGACCTCTCTGACGACGGTGACGTGGGCTACGGCGCCGTCTGGATCACCGACTTCGACGCCCGACGGCTCCACGAGGTCGTCGTCGAACTCCTCGTCGAGTTGATGGAACACGCCATGAGCCACGCCGGCGACGACGACGCCATGGCCGAGTTCGAAGAACAGATGCTCGAGTTCGACGTGAGCGAGTTCGTCGAGCGGTATCGGGCCGAACGGGAGTTCGAGTCCGAACACGACACGGCGATCTGAGCCGTGTCGTGGGCCGCGAGTACTCCCAGGGGAGTCCCGGGAGCGGGAGCGACCGGGACGTCGGTGGACGCTGTCCACCGGTGGTTCGAGTCCGAACACGACACGGAGATCTGAAGAGCGGAGCGTCTGACGAGTGTCTGACGCCGTTTAATGTGTTTGCAGGCCAAGACTATAGTATGCGATTCCGTCGGAGCGAGTTCGAGCGGATCCGCGCCGTCTGTGCGGACGCGGACGCAGACGAGCCGCTGACGGCGCGAGAGATTCTGGCCCTGCTCGAGGAGTCGGGCGAGGGGTTCGACAGCGCCCACCAGGTCGCGACCGTGCTGGGGCGTCGCGCCGACACCGACGAGGTCGAGGTCATCCGCGAGCAGCCCTACAAGTACCGCTTCGCGGACGGGTCCTGAGGCGTCCACGGGGCGGAACGGGACGGAACCTCTTGGCTGTCGAGTAGGACTGACCGGGATAGTTTTGGTGGTCTGTCCGCACTGGTACCGATATGCGAGGCCCGTTGCCCGAGGCCGGGGCCAGTAGCGGTCGCGGTCGTCGTCCGACTCGCCGGACTCGGCGCGGTGCAGTCGCGTCCGCGAGCCTGGGCGCCGTCGGTCCGGCAGGGGACCGGCACCGAACGGCGGGCGCGCGTCGGTCCGTGAGGGGCCGCGGGGCGACCGCGTCGGCTCGTGCGGCCTCGGGAGCGGTAGTCGAATACATAAGGGATATAGCGGCGACGAGTAAACGTAAGCGCAACACAATGTCGGCCGGCGGAGACGGACTGGGCAGGCGGAAGCTCCTGGCCGGGGCCGCGACGGTGGCGGCCGGGTCGAGCGCCGGCTGTCTCGACCGGCTCCAGGCGCTGCTGGGCTGGCGCTCCGGCGGGCAGCTCACGGTGCGGATCAAGACGCTCCCGGCGGACGCCGACCCGTACGCCCAGCGGCTGGCCCGTGCGGTGGGGGCGTGGTTCCAGTCCGCGGGCGTCGACGCCCGGATCGTCCCGACCGCCGAGGACGAACTCCGCCGGCAGATCCTCGTGAACCACCAGTTCGACCTGTTCGTCGGGCGGACGCCGGACGTTCCCCGGCGGCCGGACGCGCTGCACTCGCTGTTGCACTCGACGGGCGTCTCCTCGCCGGGGTGGCGCAACCCATTCGGGTACTCGAACTTCCAGGTCGACGAGTTGCTCGACCGCCAGCGGCGGGCCAGCGGCGACGCGCGCCGCGACGCGGTGGCGAGCCTCCAGCGGACGATCTCGCGCACCCAGCCGTTCAGCATCCTCGGGTTCCCGCAGACGATCCGGGCCGTGCGGACCGACCGGTTCACCGGCTGGGACCGGGCCGATCTGGACTCGCCGATCGGGTATCTGGCCCTCGAGGCCACGACGGGGGCGGGGACCAGTCCGCGGACGCTCCGGTTCGGGACGACCTACGAGGAGGAGACCCAGAACCTGAACCCGCTCGCGGTGCGGTTCCGGGACAACACGATCCTGACGAACCTGCTCTACGAACCCCTGGGGCGGACCTACGACGGCGACCGGATCCGGCCGTGGCTGGCCGCCGACTGGACCTTCGACGAGTGGGACGGGGGCCAGCGGGCGACCGTCCGCCTGCGCTCGAACCAGCGCTGGCACGACGGCGAACCGCTGACGGCGAGCGACGTGGCCTTCACGTACGACTTCGTGGCCGACACCTCGGCCGAGGACAGCGAGAACTTCGTTCCCGTGCCGCGGTATCAGGGGGAGGCCAGCCTGGTCGAGAACGTCCGGGCGGTCGACCTCCGGACCGTCGAGTTCACCTTCGGCGACGTCTCGCGGGCGGTCGCCAGACGGGCGTTCACCGTCCCCCTGCTCCCCGAACACGTCTGGCAACAGCGGCGGGAACCGGCGACCATCGGCGGCGTCGACGTCGGCGGGCAGGTGACGGAGGCGCTGGTCACCGAGAACCTGCCGGCCATCGGGAGCGGGCCGCTGGCCTTCGCCGAGGACCCCTCGGGCGTCGAACTGGTCCTGGAGCGCTTCGACGATCACTTCCTCCACCGGAACGCGGGCGACGAGTTCCCGTCGTGGATGGACGGTGGGATCCCGTTCGAGCGACTGGTCGTGCGGGCGGACGTCTCGGACGGGATCATCGTCGAGTCGGCGGCCGACGGGACGCTGGACGCCGCGATCAACGGCATCGGCGCCCAGACCGTCGACCGCATCGAGAGCGCCGAGGAACTCGAACTGTTGACCCGGCCCTCGAACTCCTACTACATCCTGGGGTACAACGCGCGCCGGGCACCGCTCTCGAACTTCCAGTTCCGCCGGCTGCTGAGCGGGCTGATCGACCGCCAGTCGCTGGTCGAGACGGTTTACGACGGCTACGCCTCGGCGGCGGCGAGCCCGCTGGCCGACACCGACTGGGTCCCAGCCAGTCTCGAGTGGAACGGCGATCACCCGATGACGCCGTTCCTAGGGACGGATGGGGAACTGGACGAGGACCGCGTCCGCCAGGCCTGGGCGAACATCGGCTACCGCTACGAGAACGGGAACCTCCGCGGACGGTGACACCATGGGACTGCTCGAACTCTCCATCCGTGTGCTCGGCGTGGTCGCGGTGATGCTCGTCGCGGCCTCGCTCATCGTCGTCGGCCCGCGTCGACTCAGAGCGACGTGGACGGACGGCCGCCAGCGGATCAGAGAGACGGGCCCGGCGATGGCCGTGCTCGCGGTCGTCCTCCTGTTGAACAGCGTCGTCAGGGACGTGAGCAACGACGTCTCACAGCTGGTCGGCGTCCGGATCACGAGTACCATCTTCGCCATCGAGGGGACCTTCGTCGCGGAGGTGCAGTCGCTCGCAGCACCCCCGCTGACCGGCTACTTCTCGTTCGTCTACGTCTACGGCTACGCGTTCCTCATGATCTTCCCGGTGGTGGCGTACCTGGCGCTGGAGGACCAGCGGCCGATGCGCGAACTCGTCGTCGCGTACATCCTCAACTACGGGATCGGGCTGATCTGCTATCTGGCCTTCATCGCCTACGGCCCGCGCAACTTCATGCCCGACCTGGTCGAACCGCTGCTGTACACGAACTGGCCGCGGTCGCAACTGCTGACGAGCGAGATCAACCGCAACACCAACGTCTTCCCCTCGCTGCACACCTCCCTGTCCGTGACCGTCGCGCTGCTGGCCTACCGGACCCGCGACGCCTATCCCGCCTGGCTCCCCGTCGCGACCATCGGCGCGGCGAGCGTCGCCGCCTCGACGATGTACCTGGGGATCCACTGGGGGGTCGACGTCGTCGCCGGGACGCTCCTCGCGGTGTTCTGCGTCGTCGCGGCGCGGCGCATCCGTCTCTTTTCCGACCGGCACGACGACGCCGTTCGCGAGCGGTTCGATCGCCTCGCCCCGAACGGCTGGCGCGACCGGCTCCCCAGTTGGCGGCGCTGAGGCGCCCCCGGCCCGACACCGGTCCCGTGTGACCGTCTCTCAATACGAATTTCGAAATTCGGCTACGATGCTCGCAATCTATCGCCGGGCTTATTACGATGAGCGAACTGAGGACGGACAATGACAGACGGACCAGACGAGGCGGAGACGATCCTGCTGATCGGAAGCGGGCCGATCAAGATCGGGCAGGCAGCGGAGTTCGACTACTCCGGCGCACAGGCCTGCCGCGCGCTCCAGGAGGAGGGTGCGCGGGTCGTCCTGGTGAACTCGAACCCGGCGACGATCATGACCGACCCGGAGATGGCCGACAAGGTGTACATCGAGCCGATCAACACCGAGGCCATCGCCGAGATCATCCGGAAGGAGAAACCGGACGGCGTCATCGCCGGTCTGGGCGGCCAGACGGGGCTGAACGTCACGGCCGAACTGGCCGAGGAAGGCGTCCTCGAGGAACACGACGTCGAGGTGATGGGGACGCCGCTGGACACCATCTACGCGACCGAGGACCGCGACCAGTTCCGCCAGCGCATGGAGTCCATCGGCGAACCGGTCTGTGAATCCGTGACCATCGAGTCCGTCGACGAGGTCGAGGACGCCGTCGAGGCCGTCGGCGGCCTCCCGGTCATCATGCGGACGACCTACACCCTGGGCGGTGCGGGGTCGGGCGTCATCGACGAGATGGAGGAACTGAAGGAGGCCACCCGGAAGGGGCTCAGCCTCTCGCGCGACAATCGCGTGATGATCACCGAGTCGATCGACGGCTGGATCGAACTGGAGTACGAGGTGATGCGCGACGCCGACGACTCGTGTATCATCATCTGCAACATGGAGAACATCGACCCGATGGGCATCCACACCGGCGAGTCAATCGTCGTCACGCCCAGCCAGGTCATCCCCGACGAGGGCCACCAGGAGATGCGCAACACGGCCCTGAAGGTCATTCGCGAACTCGGCATCCAGGGCGGCTGTAACATCCAGTTCGCCTGGCGCGACGACGGCACGCCCGGCGGCGAATACAGAGTGGTGGAGGTCAACCCGCGCGTCTCCCGCTCCTCGGCGCTGGCCTCGAAGGCGACCGGCTACCCCATCGCCCGCGTCACCGCGAAGGTCGCGATGGGCAAGCGCCTCCACGAGATCGAAAACGAGATCACCGGCCAGACCACCGCCGCCTTCGAGCCGGCGATCGACTACGTCGTGACGAAGGTGCCGCGCTGGCCCAAGGACAAGTTCCGCGACGTGGAGTTCGAACTCGGCCCAGGCATGAAGTCCACGGGCGAGGCCATGGCCATCGGCCGGACGTTCGAGGAGTCGATGCTCAAGGCCCTCCGCTCCTCCGAGTACGACCCCGCGGTCGACTGGGCGGACGTCAGCGACGACGAACTCGAATCCCAGTGGCTCGAACGCCCGACGCCCGACCGCACCTACGCGATCTTCGAGGCCTTCGAGCGCGACTACTCGATCGAGAAAGTCAACGAACTCACCGAGATCCGCGAGTGGTACCTCGAACGCTACAAGCGGATCGCCGACGCCGCCGCGGGCGCCGCGGCGGGCGACTTCGCGACCGCCGCCGAAGAAGGGTTCACCGACCAGGAGATCACCGCCATCGCCGGCGGCGAGTTCAACGACACGCACGCCTCCTGGCTGCCTGATCGCGACGAGGCACAGCAGGTCGACAGCGAGGAGGTGTCCGCGGACGGCTCCGGCGTCACCGTCGAGCAGGTCGACGCCGAGA
Source organism: Halorientalis sp. LT38 (assembly GCF_037031225.1). Lineage (NCBI taxonomy): Archaea > Methanobacteriati > Methanobacteriota > Halobacteria > Halobacteriales > Haloarculaceae > Halorientalis > Halorientalis halophila. The sequence continues at coordinate 2,704,681 of NZ_JAYEZN010000001.1, forward strand.
CGCCCGACCGCACGTTCAAGCAGGTCGACACCTGCGCGGGCGAGTTCGCCGCCTCGACGCCGTACTACTACTCCTCGCGCGAGCCGCTGTCGGGACTGGGCCGCGACGAGGTGCAGGTCGACCGCGACGTCGAGAGCGTCGTGGTCGTCGGCGGCGGCCCGATCCGCATCGGGCAGGGCGTCGAGTTCGACTACTGTTCGGTCCACGCCGTCCAGGCGCTCGAGGACGCGGGCATCGACGCCCACGTCGTCAACAACAACCCCGAGACCGTCTCGACGGACTACGACACCTCCGACGGCCTGTTCTTCGAGCCGATCACCGCCGAGGAGGTCGCCGACGTGATCGAGACCACCGACGCCGACGGCGTGATGGTCCAGTTCGGCGGCCAGACCTCCGTCGACATCGGCGAGCCCCTCGAAGACGAGATCGAGCGCCGCGGCCTCGACTGCGAAATCATGGGGACGGCCGTCGAGGCGATGGACCTCGCGGAGGACCGCGACCGCTTCAACCAGCTGATGGACGAACTGGGCATCGCCCAGGCCGAGGGCGGGACCGCGACCTCCGAACAGGAGGCCCTGGAGATCGCTCGCGACATCGGCTACCCCGTCCTCGTGCGCCCGAGCTACGTGCTGGGCGGCCGCGCGATGGACGTGGTCTACAACGACGAGGACCTCAAGACCTACATCGAGGAGGCGGTTCGCGTCTCCCCGGACAAGCCGATCCTCATCGACGACTTCCTCGCCGACGCCGTGGAACTGGACGTCGACGCCGTGGCCGACGGCGACGACGTGCTCATCGGCGGCATCATGGAACACGTCGAAACCGCCGGCGTCCACTCCGGCGACTCGGCGTGTATGATCCCGCCGCGCTCGCTGTCGGAGGAGACGCTCGCCCGCGTCCGCGAGGTCACCGAGGACATCGCGGCGGCGCTGGACACGGTGGGCCTGCTCAACGTCCAGCTCGCAGTGAAAGACGGCACCGTCTACGTACTGGAGGCCAACCCGCGCTCCTCCCGCACCGTGCCCTTCGTCTCGAAGGCGACGGGCGTCCCCATCGCGAAGCTGGCCGCGCAGGTCATGGCCGGCGCGACCCTCGAGGACCTGGACGTCGACGAGCAGATCCCCGACCAGGTCTCCGTCAAGGAGGTCGTCCTGCCCTTCGACCGCCTGCCGGGTAGCGACCCGCGCCTGGGCCCGGAGATGAAGTCGACCGGCGAGGTCATGGGCACCGCCGGCTCCTTCGGCAAGGCCTACCAGAAGGCCCAGATGTCCGTCGGCAAGGCCATCCCCCTCGAAGGGTCGGCCATCGTCGACCTGCCGGTGATCGGCTTCGAGGAGCACTTCGACGTCGAGGACCTCGACGAGGCCGACCTCGAAGCGGTCAAGTCCCGCCTGCGCGACGGCGAGATCGACCTCGTCGTCTCGCGCAACCGCGAGATCCTGGAGGTGTGCGTCGAGGAGACGATCACCTACTTCTCGACTATCGAGAGCGCCGAGGCGGCGCTGGAGGCCATCGAGTCGGCCGACCAGCCCCTGAACGTCCAGGACGTCGCCGCCCGCCCGAAGGACACCCGCGACTGGGGCGACTACTGAGCGCCACCACGCCGTAGCGGCCCGCTCTTCTCCGTTTTCTCTCACGTTGCAGCATCCATTTCACCGATTCCGTCGTACGTCCCCGCATGACTGGGGGAGTGGGACAGTCACGGCGCGTCAGTGATGCGGTCACCGAGCAGCTACTGGACGGCGCCCTGATCGGCGCCGGCGCGTACCTGGCGGGCTACGTGATCACGTTCGCGTTCGCCGTCGTCGACGGGTTCGAGGTGGCCGGAGACCTCCCGCTCTGGAAGGCCGCCGGGTGGGTCTTCTACGGCGCGCACACCGTCCGGATCGAGTCGAGCAGCGGCGCCACTGGCGACGGCGTCACCGAGCACGCGAGCGTCTTCCAGATGACCGGCGACGGGTTCGCGACCCCGGTCTCCGGGCTGACGAGTACGATCCCGGAACCGCTGTACCTGCTCGTGCCGGCCCTCGCACTCCTCGGCGCGGGCTATCTGGCCCGCTGGACGGGCGGGGCCGTCGCGATGGCGCCGACTCGGTCGGCCGCCCGCGGTACGTCCGTCGCGATCGGCTACCTCGCGCTGGCGGTCGCCGGCGCGTTCGTCTTCGCGCACTCCCGATCGCTGACGGTGCAGGGACAGACCGGCCTCTCCGTTGCGGCCGGGCCCGAACTGCTGCCGTCGATCCTGCTGGTGGGACTGCTCTACCCGCTCGTGTTCGGGACGTTCGGCGCCGTCCTCGCCGGGAAGCGCGGCGGAACCGGGGACGCCCCCCGCTGACGGCGGGCAGGAGGACCGGTTGCGAGCCCTCGACAGTTCGCGAGCGTCACCCATGCGCCCCGCGGCGAACTCTCGCGCGCGGACCCGTCAGATAACAGTTGCTAAGTACCCGCACAGGTAAGAAGGGAGACGTATCGGAGGGGAGGGTATGTTAGACAGGGACAACAGCACGGCGCGGATACTCGCGGGAGCGGTGCAGGTACTGGCAATCGCGGTGGTGGGGATCGTCGTCAGCGTCCTCATCACGGCGTTCACCGACAGCCTGGCGACGGCACAGACGCTGGCGAGCGTCGCCGCGGCGCTCGCGACGGTCGTCTTGCTCGTGATCGTCGGCTGGTACGCCAGGCGACTGGAGGCGGCGGAGGCCGAGAGCCGCAAACTCCGGCGGCGGCCGTACGTCAAGCGCGTCGTCGCGACGGGCATCGACCGCATCCTCGAGTGGCTCACGACGAACCGCTCCCGGTGGAACCGGACGAACCCGCCTGCCGGGATGCCGGTCTACCCGGAGATCGAGGACACCGGTGTCCCGGACGACGTGGTCGCCGACATCTCCCGGGACCACCCCGACCTGGTCTCGGACGTCAGCGCCTTCCTCACCGCCAGCCGCGAGTACCGCGACGCCTGGCGGGAACTGCACGTCGACCTCGCACGGATCGTCCAGCACGGCTTCGAGCTGTCCGACCCGCCCGAGGTCATCGACGACCTCGTTCCCGAGGCCTACGCCGACGCCGCGCGCGCGGACGACGTTGACCCCTGGGTCGACCCGAACGAGTTCATCGACGCCCATCCGCGGCTGTTCGCCCGTCTCGTCCTCACGAACCCGGAGCCGTCACTGAACGGCACCGCCTACCTCGACACCGAGGCCTACGCCGAACTCCTGCTCGACGCCTATCGGACCGAGTTCATGCAACTCCGCGGCGAGTCGGCGGTCGCCGACCAGGTCGACCTGGTCCACCGCCGGCTGGAGACCCTCAAGAACAACGACGAGAACATGGAGCAACGGCTCCAGCAGGTCCGCAGCCAGTACCTCGACGAGTACGAGATCATGGAGACGGAACTCGGCGAGATAAGGGCCGACGGACGGAGTGCGGTGTAGGCGGTCGGGTCGCTTCGAAGGCAGCCTCTCGAAAGGTCGGTCGGCAGACGTCGTCGTTCTCCCGTCAGTCCTCAGCCATCGCCAGCACGTCGTCGAAGAAGCCCAGCGAGTCGTGGGGGCCGGGGTGGGCCTCGGGGTGGTACTGGCGGGTGATGATCTCGAGGTCGTCGTTCTCCAGGCCCTCGGGCGTGTCGTCGTTGACGTTGATCTGGGTGACCTCCAGCTTTTCGCCGGGTTCGGCGACGGTGTAGCCGTGGTTCTGCGTGGTCATGACGACCTGATCGGTGCGGAGGTCACGGACGGGCTGGTTGACGCCGCGGTGGCCGAACTCCATCTTCTCGGTGGAGCCGCCGAGCGCGCTGGCGACGACCTGCTGGCCCAGGCAGATGCCGGCCATGGGTGTCTCGCCCGCGTAGCTGTCCACGAGATCCTTCGTCTGCTGGAAGTTCTCGGGGTCGCCGGGGCCGTTCGAGACGAACAGCAGGTCGGGGTCGACGGCGGCCACGTCGTCCTCGGTGGCGTCGTAGGGCAGGACGTGGACGACGCTGTCGCGTTCGACCAGCGAGTCGATGATCGAGCCCTTCGCGCCGCAGTCGATCAGCGCGACCGTCGCGCCGTCGCCGTCCTCGTTGAACACCTGGGGTTCGCCGACGCTGACCTGCGCGCCGATGTCCGTGTGGTCGGACATGTGCTCGCACTGGTCGAGTTCGTCGAGCGCGTCCTGTTCGGTGACGTCCGGGCCGGCGGCGATGCCGCACTTCATCGCGCCCTCGTCGCGGATGCCGGTGACGAGTTCGCGCGTGTCCAGGTTGTCGACGGCCGGCACGCCCTCCTCGGCGAGCCACTCGGCGACGTCGTCGGTGAGTTCGCGCGCGACGACGCCGCGGGGGTGGACCCGGTCGGACTCGAAGCGTTCCTCCCGGACGCCGTAGTTGCCGATCAGCGGGTACGAGAAGGTGAGGATCTGCTCTTCGTAGGAGGGATCCGTCAGGCTCTCCTCGTAGCCGGTGTAGGCCGTCGTGAATACCAGTTCTCCGCGTGTCGTGCCCGGAGCGCGGGCGCGCGCTTCGACCACGCGTCCGCCCTCGATCGCGACGTAGGCGTCCGTCATTACGAGATGCGTATCCGCCCGCCGTCCATAAGTGTTGCTTTCGAAGCGCAGTTACGAATTTCGAAATCCTCAAGTACGGCCCTCCTGTAGTGTCGCACCTCAATGGACGAGCTGGACCGGCAGATCCTGAGTATCCTGCGGCGGGACGCTCGGACGGCCTACACCGAGATCGCGGATCGGGTGGGGACCTCGGAGGGGACGGTCCGCAACCGCGTCGAGCGTCTCGTCGAGGACGGGATCATCGAGCGCTTTACCGTCGCCACGTCCACCGGGAACGTCAAAGCGATGATCGAGCTCGGCGTCGACGTCAACGTCGACACCGCGGCCGTCTGCGACCGCATCATCGAGTGGCGCGAGGTCGACTCCGTCTGGCAGGTCTCCGGCGAGGAGGACATCGTGCTGGTCGTCGACGCCGCCGACACCGAGCGAGTCAACGAGCTGATCACGAAGGCCCGGGAGCTCGACGAAGTGGTGAGCACGAAGACTCGCCTCATCTTGGACGAGCGGCTCGGGTAGACCACGGCGAGACTGGATCGGATCCTGACCGCTCCGTCGGGGGAACGCACATACCGCTGCCGACCGAAGTACGGGCCATGGCACTCGAAGTCGAGCGACCAGACCCACCGGATCTGAGCGGCCCGGGCGACCCCGGCGACTACGACGCCGTCGAGGAACCCGAGGAGTGGACCGGCGACGACGCCCCGCGGCGGGCCCTCGCCGAGATGCTCGAAGCGGGCGCCTGGGAGGACGCCTTCGAGGAGTGGCGCCGGGGGACCTCCCTCTCGGCCGAGCAGTTCCAGGCGGTCGTCGACCTGTCGGTGATCGACCGGTTCGACTTCCACTACAACCCAAACGCCGAGGACGTCGGCTATCGCGCCCCGGAACTGCTGGACGACCGGCCCGCGCCCTACGACGCGGCGCTCGACCGCGACGACGTCCAGGAGATCGAGGGCCAACTCGACGACCTGGGCCGCATCGTCAGCGAGGTCCTCGAGAACGACTACATCGACCGGTCCTCGGAGGAGTTCGGCTACGACTGGGAGTGAGCGGGGCCGGACGGCGGCCGCGCCACCGGGCCCTCACTCCTCGCCGGGCGGCGAGCCGACGCCGGGAGATGTCCACTCCGGCTCGGTCAGGTGATCTTTCTCGCTGTGGATTCGGCGGTAGACCGATCTGAGTAGCTGGTGGGGGAGCCAGGTATCGATCCGCGGTGCGACCCGATCGTTCCGGATGGCGTCGACGACCGCGGCCGGGGTCAACTCGTCGGCGTCCACGAGCGTGTGGGCACGGCCCACCTCGAAGGGGTAGTGGGCGTCGCTGCCGCCGACGGTGGGGAGGTCGTGGCGCTCGGCCAGCCGCTCGACCCAGCTCCGCGTCCGGGGGTGTTTGCCGTTGATCTCGATGGCGTCGAACGGCGCGTCGACCTCCCGCACCGTGCTATTCCGATAGGGGTGGGCGACGATGGCGACGCAGCCCCGATCGTGCGCGAGGTCGACGACCGCGGGGGGATCCATCCCGCCGACCTTCGTCGCCGCGGGCGGGTCCGGCCCCAGCACCACGACGTGCCCCCGGGAACTCGATACTTCGATGCCGGGGATCGTGACGAGCCCTGGAACGTCGTAGTCGGTGGCGTAGTCGTGGTTGGTAAAGGCGAGTCCGTCGAGCCCGCGATAGCGGGCGACGGCCGCCAGCGCCCGCGCGCCCGCCGGATCGACCGGCGTGGGACGCGACTCGAACCCGTGAAACGACCGCGTATGCGTGTGGAGGTCGACTGCGAACACGGAGGCAAGGAAGCGGTAACAGTCCTTTTGCGTTCTGTCCGCTTTTCTAGCGAGTAGTGACCCATCCCGAACGCGCGACGGCGGACGCCGACGCGACGGCCGAACGGGTACTGGTGTCGAATCCGGTGAGCGGCGACGCCGGGCACGCGGAGCGCGTCCGCGAACTGGCCGGAGAGTACGGCTTCGCCGTCCGCGAGACGGAAGGCGAGGGCGACGCGATTCGGTTCGCGGCCGAGGCAGCAAACGAGGGGGCCGACCTCGTCGCGGCGGCCGGCGGCGACGGCACCCTCAACGAGGTGATCCGCGGACTCGTCCGGGCCGACGCCCTCCCCGAGGTGGAGTTCGCCGCCGTCCCCGCCGGGACGGGCAACAACTTCGCCGACAACGTCGGCATCGAGGGAATCGAACACGCCTTCGAGTTGATCGAGACCGGAGATCGTCGCCGGATCGACCTCGGAGTGGCCGACGACGCGCCCTTCCTGAACTCCGCGGTCTGCGGGCTGACCGCCGACGCCAGCGCCGACACCGACGCCGAGGCCAAGTCCGAACTGGGCGTCCTGGCGTACGTCCTCGAGACCCTCCGGACGGCGGCGTCGTTCGACGGCGTCTCGCTCGACATCGAGGCCTTCGGTGCGGCCGACGGCGAGACCAAGTGGACCGGGACGGCCGTTCTCCTGCTCGTCGGCAACGCCCGCTGTTTCCCCGCGCAGGGCCGCAGCCAGGCCAACGTCGAGGACGGCCTGTTCGACGTGGCCGTCGTCGAGAAGCGGCCGGGATCGGACCTGGCCGGTCTCGCGCGCACGGCGGTGCTCGAACGGGTGCTCGGCACCGACGCCGAGTACGTGACTCGGCTGCGAGCGCCGGCGCTGTCCGTCCAGGTGATCGACGACGGCCCGGCCACGTTCAGCCTCGACGGGGAACTCCAGTCAGTCACCGAGGTCGACCTGCGGACGAAGCCGTCGGCCGTCCGGCTCCCGGTCGGGCCGGCCTATCGGCCGAACCCCGACGCGGAGTGAGCGGCTCGGACAACCTCGATTCCTTTTTCAACCCGTCCACCGATTGGACAGCCATGAGTTCAGAGGAAACGCCCGGAGCGGCTGAGTCCGGGGGGGCCGACGACCCCGAACACGAGAACGCCCGGCAGGCGGTCGTCCGGGTCGACGCGGACGACGAGGAACTCGGGACGGTGAACCGACTCGACGCCCACACGGGCGACGGGATCCGCCACCGCGCCTTCACGTCCCTGCTGTTCGACGAGGACGACAACATCCTGCTCGCACAGCGCAGCCCCGACAAGCGCCTCTGGGACACCTACTGGGACGGCACCGTCGCCTCCCACCCGGTCCAGGGCCAGAGCCAGGAGGACGCCACGCGCCAGCGCCTCGAGGAGGAACTGGGCGTCACGCCCGACCAGTACGACGACCTCCGGGTGACCGACCGCTTCGAGTACAAGCGCTACTACCCGACCGAGGGCGTCGAGTGGGAGGTCTGTGCCGTGCTGCAGGCCACCCTGACCGACCGCTCGCTCGACCCGGACCCCGACGAGGTGGCCGGGATCATGTGGGTACCCTACGAGCGCCTCCGCGAGAACCCGCGCTGGTACCGCCAGCTCCGCCTCTGTCCCTGGTTCGAGATCGCGATGCGGCGCGACGACTGAGTCACGATCACGGCTCTCGCCTATCGGTTTCTCTCTACCGTCACAATCGGCCGTCCGTCTCGACGATTCCGTCACACAGCGACCGCTATCGGGTCGAACAGTCGAAAAAATGAGTCGGTGATCGGCTCTGCGTTCGAGCCGTCGTCAGTTCAGCGGTTCCTCGTGGAACTCGATGTAGAGTTCCAGGACGACCTCGTTCTCGCCGGACGGCGCGGGCAGACCGACGTCGTCGTCGATCGTGCCGCCGAGGATGCCACACCCTTCGGTGGCGGGCACCTCGAGCTCGTTGTCGACGAGCGTGGCTTCGGCCGTGCCGTTCGCGTCGAAGGTGGCCGGGTCGGCGGGCGAGCCGGTCAGAGCACCGCTCTGGCCGGTCGTCCCCGCGACGTTGACCGGGATGCCACAGCCGTCGGTGCCGAGCTGGAGCTCGGCGAAGATCGGCGCGTTGAACGTACTCTCACCGGTCGAGGTGTCGAGCGAGCCGGTGATCGTGTCGGAGGCCGTGTTGTTGGTCGGCACCGGACCCAGCGTGTTCGACGAGAAGTCGATCACGGGGAAGGTGAAGTCCTCCGGTGCGACGGTGTAGTCGCCGGTCGACTGGTCGAAGCTCGCGTTGAACTTCACACAGCTACTGAAGTTCGCCGTGTCCTGGAGTTCGCCGTTCGGACACTCCGGGATCTCGCCGTAGCCGGCGTTCTCGTCCGTCCCCACGTCGATGTAGCCGTCCTCGGTGTAGGCCGTGAACGACTGGTAGGTCGGACCTTCCGCCTCGAGCGCGAAGTCGGCGGTGGTCGTCTCGCCAGCCGTCACGGTGACGGTCTGCGAGTCGGCCACGTAGCCGTCCGCGTTGGCTTCGACCGTGTAGTCGCCTTCCTCGAGCGTCAGCGTGTAGCTGCCGTCGGCGGCAGTCGTCGTGGACTGGCCGCCCGCGGTGACGGTCGCGCCTTCGATGGCGCTGCCGTCCGCGTCGGTGACGGTACCTGCGATGTCACCCTCGGTCACGACCGCATCGAGCGCGAAGTCGGCGGTGGTCGTCTCGCCGGCCGTCACGGTGACGGACTGCGAGTCGGACTGGAAGCCGTCGGCGCTGGCTTCGACCGTGTAGTCGCCTTCCGTGAGGGTCAGCGAGTAGCTGCCGTCGGCGGCCGTGGTCGTGGACTGGCCACCGGCGGAGACGGTCGCGCCTTCGATGGCGCTGCCGCCCGCGTCGGTGACGGTGCCCGCGATCGTGCCGTCCGTGACCTGCGCTTCGAGCGCGAAGTCGGCGGTGGTCGTCTCGCCGGCCGTCACGGTGACGGACTGCGAGGACGGGTTGAAGCCGTCAGCGTTGGCCTCGACGGAGTAGTCACCCTCGGTGAGGGTCAGCGAGTAGCTGCCGTCGGCGGCGGTGGTCGTGGACTGGCCACCGGCGGAGACGGTCGCGCCTTCGATGGCGCTGCCGCCCGCGTCGGTGACGGTCCCTTCGACCGTGCCGTCAGTGACCTGCGCTTCGAGCGAGAAGTCCGCGGTGGTCGTCTCCTCCGCGTTCACGGTGACGGTCTGCGAGGACGGGTTGAAGCCGTCCGCGTTGGCGTCGACCGTGTAGTCGCCCGCCTCGACGGTCAGCGAGTAGCTGCCGTCGGCGGCGGTCGTCGTGGACTGGCCGTCGGCCGTGACGGTCGCGCCTTCGATAGCGCTGCCGCCCGCGTCGGTGACGGTGCCCGCGATGGTTCCGGTCGTGACCGGCTCGTTGACGGTCACGGCCGCGGTCTCGCTGTCGTTGTCGGAGCTGACCGTGGCGGTGTAGTCGCCCGCGTCACCGGACGCGGTCGTCCACGTGAGCGAGACGTCGGTGCTCGCACCGGCGTCCAGGGACACTTCCGTGCTGTCCTGGACGCCACCGGCGACGTCGAGCTCGACGGTCTGCGTGCCGGCTTCCTCACCGTTGTTCGTAACGGTCGCGTCGACCGTCAGCGTCTCGCCTTCGGTCACCGGCGAGTTCGTGCTCAGACCTGAGACGTCCAGGTTCGGCGGCGCCGGATCGGTGTCCGGCTCCTTGAGCGTGATCTCGCCGTCGCCCTCGTTGAGCGTCCCCTCGACCGTCTCGCCGCCCTCGATGGACGCGGAGACGTCGACCGGGTAGTGCTCACCGAAGAAGAAGTACGCGCCCACGCGGACGGTCACATCCTGGTGATCGCCCGTGGCCGTCACGGTCTCGGTCTTGTCGGCGACCGTGATATCCACCGTTTCCCCCTCAGGAGCGGTGAAGCCGACGGTCACCTTGGATACCTTGTTCGTAAAGAGCGTCGTCTTCGTCACTTCGGCCGTCGCCTCGTCGAACTCCGGCCCGTCTGTCTGTGTCGATACGTCTGTCGCGGCTGCGGGCTGCATCGCCACCATCCCCATCGCCACTACGGCGATAAGCAGTGCCGTCAACCCGGCTGAATACAGGTACTTACGATTTGCTTGCTTCATTTTTATTCCGCTACCCCCAGGTACTCATAGAAAGTTGCATACATATAATATTTCGCCTCAACCGGTGAGGAATTTACTTGCTATACGGGCCAGTTCACGCCGGGTGACTCCCGGGCGGTCACGACGTGTTTCGGGCTGTGGTGCTCGACGAGCCGGATTTCGCCATCCGCGTGTTCTGGCGCGACCGGCGGGTCATCGACCGGTGAGTCCAAGTGGCAACGCCGCGGGATCGCGAAGAAAAGCAGTGTAAACCGGTGGACCGCCGGGAGCTTACTCCTCGTACTCCATATGCAGGTCCATCACCAGTCGGTTGTTCCCGGAGTCGCTGGGGAGGCCGAGCTGGCTGTTCGCAAGGTCGTTGACATTGAGACCGAGAGCCGTGTAGTCCGTCGGACACCCGGTCACAGCGGGCACACTGTAAGTGCTGTCGACGAGCGTCCCCGCCGCGGGAGAGCGGTCCGACACGTTGAACGTCGATCCGGTGAGCGGGCCTTCGGTACCGGTCGTCGCGCTGATCGTCGTCGTCGCGCCACATTCACTGCCGAAGTCCGAAGCGAAAACCTTCAACTCTCCGTTGAGCGTCACGTCACCGGACTCCCAATCGGCCGTTCCCGTGAGACCGTTCGGTGCGTTCATCTGCACGGCAATTTCCCCAATCACATCCACGTTGACCGTGGTGCCGAAGTCCAGGTCCTCGGATGCGATGGTGAAGTTCCCGGTCTCGCTGTCGACCGTTGCCGTGGCAGTTTGACACTGCACGTCCGAGGACGGCGCTTCACCGTTCGGACACTCGGTGAGGTTGATCCTGTAGGCCTCGGTACCGGTGCCCAGCTGGATGTATCCGTCCTCGACCACCGTTGTGAAGTTGGACGGAATCGTCGTCGCCGCCTCGACGGTGACGGCCGTCTGCGAACTTGCGTCGTCGCTCGACACCGTCGCGGTGTAGTCACCGGCGTCGCCTTCGGCCGTCTGCCACGAGAGCGTGATGGTCTGGCTCTCGCCGGCGCCGAGCGACACCGACTGGCTGTCCTGAACGCCGCCTGCGACGTTCAGTTCGATCGTCTGCGTGCCGGACTGTTCGCCGTCGTTCGTGATCGTCGCCGTCACGTCGAGCGCCTCGCCCGCCGTGACCGGCGAGTTACTCGAGTCAGCGGACACGCCGAAGTTCGCCGGCGCGGCCGGTTCGTCCACGGTAACCGAGGTCGTCGCCGAGTCGTCGGCGCTCGACACCGTCGCGGTGTAGTCACCGGCGTCACCGGACCCGGTCGTCCACGAGAGCGTGATGGTCTGGCTCTCGCCGGCGCCGAGCGTCACCTCCTGGCTGTCCTGGACGCCGCCGCCGACGTCGAGGTCGACCGTCTGCGTGTCGGACTGTTCGCCCGTGTTCTCGACGGTCGCGTCGACCGTCAGCGTCTCGCCTTCGGTCACCGGCGAGTTCGACCCCGTGACCGAGACGCCGAAGCTCGCCGGTGCGGCCGGCGCCTCAACCGTCACGGACGCCGTCGCCGACGCGTTGGCGGACGAGACCGTCAGGTCGTAGGAGCCGGCGTCACCCGATCCGGTCGTCCACGAGAGCGTGACCTGCTGGCTCGCGCCGGCCGCGAGCGTCACGTCCTGGCTATCCAGGGTCGACCCGCTCGACGCGAGTTCGACCGTCTGGGTGCCGTCCTGTTCGCCGGTGTTCGTGACCGTCGCAGTCACCTCGAGCGCCTCGCCCTCGGTCACCGGCGAGTTGGTGCTCGCGACGGACACGTCGAAGCTGGCCGGCGTCGGCTCGGGCGCCGGCGACTCGACCGTGACGTCGGTCGTCGCGGTGTCGTTGGCGCTCTCGATCGTCGCCGTGTAGCTGCCGGCGTCGCCGTCCTGGGTCGTCCACTCGAACGTGACCGTGGTGGACGCGCCCGCGTCGAGCGTCACCGACTGGCTGTCCGAGAAACCGTCGACGGCGAAGTCGACCGTCTGCGTGCCGGAATCGTTACCGGTGTTCTCGACGGTCGCGTCGACCGTCAGCGTCTCGCCTTCGGTCACCGGCGAGTTCGAGGCGACCCCGGAAAGCTGGAAGGCAGCCGGTGCGGGATCGGCTGTCTCGTTGTCACCAGAGTCGCCGTCGTCGGAGTCCCCGTCGTCGGAGTCGTCGCTATCATCGTCGTCACCGTCGTCCCACCAGGGACTGTCGTCCCACCAGGAACTGTCGTCGTCGCCGTCGTCGGTGTCGTCGTCGTCACCGTCGCCGGAATCATCGTCGCCGGAATCGCCGTCGTCGGTGTCGTCGTCATCGTCCTCCCACCAGGGGCTATCGTCCTCCCACCAGGGACTGTCGTCGTCCTCGTCGTCATCGTCGTCCCACCAGCCCCAGAGGGCGGCGGAACCGGAGTCCGTTACCTGTTGCTGGGCGGAAACGTCGCCCGGAGTCGTCGCGACTGCGCCGCCTGCCGCGGTGGCGGTCAGGCCGAGCACTGTCACGACGGTTAGCAATGCGACCGTCACGTTCGCTAGGTCTATGTCTGCTGTCATGGTTCCCCAATCGTCGTAGCTGCCGCTGGCGTGTCGGGGCGTGACAGAGACGAATTCCCCATTACCTACCCCCGGTTCCGGACGAACGACGCGACGCTCACGTCGCACTGCACGTCGCTCCCCGAAACGTGGCGTTCACCCCCCGTTCTGCCCTCGCTATGCCACGACATGTAGGTTCAGTCCATATTCTCACTTCTATTTTACCGTGAGGATAGACACGTCTTTTAGTACGGTGCGGTCTGGAATTATCCGAATCGGGAGCGGCGGACGGCTCGATGAGGAATTCCGGTGGCGAGCCGTCGCATACCGGTCGAACTGTCTATCGACGGGCAAGGACCCGGCCAGTTCGTGGCCGGTCGTGATTATGGGCTCGCGCGTGGATGATACGGTATGGCACGCGAAGTCCAACTGTCACACCTCGACGAGGAACTGGCCAACGCCGACTACCCGATCGATCGCGACGCGGCGGTCGCGGCCTTCGAGGACGTCACGCTCTCGCTGGCCGACGGGACGGAGAACCTCGGCGAGACCATCGCGGACTCGGACGCCGACGCGTTCGACTCGGTCGACGAACTCCGGAGCGAGGTGATGGCCCTCCTCCCCCGACACGCCGTGGGCGAGCCCTACCAGTCGGAGGGCGAGGGCTGAACGCCGGCGTCAGTCGTCGGCCGAGGAGGTCGTCTCTGTCGGGTCGAACCAGTCACCCACACCGGCGACCTCCGCGATGCGGTCGGCTCGCGACTCCTCGTCGGCCGACGCGTCCGGCAACACCGCCGCGACGGTACAGCCACGCTCCCCGTTCGAGAACTCGAGGTGGCCACCGAACTGCTCGATCGTCCAGTAGACGACCCAGAGCCCGACGCCGCTGCCGTGCTGGAGCGCCGTCTCCTCCCCTTCGTCCAGCACGTCGAGTTCGTGTGGCTCGATCCCCGGCCCGTTGTCCCTGATCTCGACCACGACGAACCCCTCGTCAGTGCGGACCGCGACGGTCACTTCCGGATTCCCGTCGTTGTGTTCGACCGCGTTCGCCAGCAACTCCTCCAGGGCGATGGCGACGCCGGGGTCGACGCACGCGTCGAGGCCTCGCGGAAGCTCGACCGTGAACTCGGCGCGGGGATATCGGTCGCGGGCGTCGCGGACCTCGGTGTGAATCGTGTCGGCCAGGTCGACCGTCGGCGCGGCGTCGTCGTCGAAGGTCCGTGAGATGCGGCCGACCTTGTCGCTCTGTTCGGTGATGCCAAGTGCGGTCTCCTCGATCCGCTCGAGTCGGTCGCTGAGCTCTGCGTCGTCGAGTCGCCGCTGGACGAGTTCGGCGTTGCCGGCGACGACGTTCATCTCGTTGCGGAGGTTGTGTCGCAACAGTCGGTTGAGCACGTCCAGCCGCTGGCGCTGCTGGCGCTCGTCCGTCACGTCCCGGAGGCTGATCAGCGTCCCGACGACCGAGCCCGCGGCGCGGTTGAGCGGCGAGATCCGGACGCTGAAGTGATGAACGCCGTCGTCGCGATTGAGGGACAGGTCGGTCTGCAGGTGTGGGCCGTCGCCCGCCGCGAGCAGGTCCGCCACCGGGGGGAGGACCGCCTCGATGGGCCGGCCGATCGCGGTGTTCTCGGAGCAGTCGAGGAGCGCGGCGGCGGACGGGTTGACGTCGGCGACCCGGTGGTTGTCGTCGAGGACGATCACGCGGTCGTCCATGTTCTCGAGGATCTCGTCGCGGGCGAGGTGGCGGGCGACCGGGACCACCTCCAGCAACTGCCCGCGGAGGATCGTCCCCGCGACGATCACTCCGCTCAAGAGGAACCCCACGTTCGTCGGGTCGACCCCCTTCGGGAGGGACTCGAAGACGTAGAGGACGTTGCCGACCAGCGGGAGGAACATCGCGATCAACAGCGCGGTACTCTGGGTCCGGTAGACGCCCTCCGCGAAGAGGATGACACGCAACAGCAACCCGCCGCCGATCAGCACGAGCAGGTACGAGTAGATCAGGTGGCCGAAGTAGACCGGCCCCAGCGTCGCGTCGATGACGGCGAACGGCCCGCTGGTGTCGAGAGTCGCGCCCGCCTGCACGAGGCTCGGTTCGAACCAGAGGACGCCGAGGAGGAGCGCCGGCTCGACGAGGAGCAGGCCGAGGGTCCGCCGGGTGAGAAACTCGTCGTTGCCGGTGTACTCGAGGACCAGGGCGAGCCACGCGAGCGGGACTACCGCGGAGACGGCGATCTCGGCCCGCGTCCAGAAGATCTTGGGCCCCAGCGTCGCTGCGGCGAGGTTCATCCCCTCGGCGAACGACCAGCAGCTCGCGGCGAGCAGGAAGATCGCGAGCGGCGCAGCCCCCGGCCGCTCCCGGTGCTGGAGGGCGAAGGCGGCCACGGCGAGGCCGACCACGGCCGACACGAAGACCGGCGCGGTGTAGGGGGTGTACTGGAGCGCCATCGCTGCCTACCGTGAGGAGGCCGAACCCGAGAATAAGGGTTCTGTCGGCGCTATCAATACTGAGAGCGCGCGGATCAGCCGGCTCGCGAGCGGACCGCCGACCAGACGGCGATCGCCGCGAGGAGCAGCGCCGGGATCAGCGGCAGGGCGAGGTAGGTGTGTCGCCAGCCCAGGCCGAGCGCGGCCAGGCCGCCCCGGGCCGCGGGGAGCAGGTACAGCGCCCCCGGGACGACCAGGAAGGCGATCACGATGGCACCGACCAGCAACCAGCCGCGCCAGTCGAACTCCTTGGCCGTCGAATCGACCGTATTGCGGGGGTACTGGTCTCGCGGGGTCGCGTCGCTCGCACCCTCGTCGGGATCGCCACGGTCGGCATCGCCCGCGGCGCTCCCGTCGCCCGCTATCTCGCCCGGTTCGTGGACGTAGCCGTCGTCGCTCACAGCTCGCTGTCGGGGACCACGACGACTTTCCCGAAGCCCTCGCGCTCCTGGAGCATCTCGTGGGCGCGGGCGGTCTCGCTCATCGGCAGGGTGTCCCTGACTCGGGGTTCGAGTTCGCCCTCCCAGACCAGTTCCAGCACGTCGTCGACTTCGCCCGGCGTGCCCATCGTCGAGCCGATCACCTCGAGCTGGTTCCAGAAGATGCGGTTGACGTCCGTCTCGGGGTTCGGGCCCGTCGTCGCACCGCAGGTCACCAGCCGGCCGCCCTTCGCGAGGCTGGCCAGCGACTGCTGCCAGGTCGCGGCCCCGATGTGGTCGACGACGACGTCGACGCCGCGGCCATCGGTCAACTCGCGCACCCGGTCGTCGAAGTCCTCGGCCTCGTAGTTGATGACCTCGTCTGCCCCCAGTTCGCGCGCGTAGTCGAGTTTCTCCTCGCTGCTCGCCGTGGCGTACACCTCGGCGCCGACGTACTTCGCGATCTGGAGCGCGGCGTGGCCGACGCCCCCGCTCGCGCCCAGGACGAGCACGTTCTCGCCGGGCTGGAGGTCGGCGCGGGTCACCAGCATCCGCCAGGCGGTCTGGAAGACAAGCGAGGCCGACCCGGCGACTTCCCAGTCGACGTGCTCGGGGACCGGAACGAGGTTGTCGGCGGGGACGGCGGCCTGCTCGGCGTGGACCCCGCGGACGTGCTCGCCGATGATGTGGAAGTCCACGCACATCGTGGGCTCGCCGTCGCGGCAGAACTCACACGACCCGCAGGCGACGCCGGCCGAGACGGCGACGTGGTCGCCCTCGCTGAATCGATCGACGTCCGCACCGACGTCGGTGACGACGCCGGCCGCGTCGCTGCCGGGGATGTGGGGCATCTCCAGGTCGATCCCTGGGAGGCCGCGGCGCGTCCAGACGTCGAGGTGGTTGAGCGCCGCCGCTTTCACGTCGACGAGGACCTCGTCGGCGGCCGGATCCGGATCCGCGAAGTCGCCGTACTCGATGACGTCGGTGTCGCCGTGTTCGGAGAATTGGACTGCCTGCATACCCCGTGGATCGGTCGGCCCGTGCAAAACGTTGACGACTCCACCACCACCCCCGGCGGAACCGGCGCGTCGTCGCGCTGCGCGCTGGAATCCGATCCCGGCTACCCGGCGAAACCGGCGACGCTCGCTCTGTGGTCGGTCGCAGCGACGTGTTCGCGACGCCGCGAGTCCGCCGTCTCGCGGTCGCCGACCATCGCCTCGGCCTCACAGTCGTGGCAGACGAAGTGATACTGTGGCACTACGTGACACTCAATAACTATAATAATTAATAACTTTCGACGTGACAGACGCCCCGATCGCCGGTCGCGGCCGAGACGGTTCCGGGCGGGCGGGAGTGTTTTGAGGCCGTAGGGGGAACGGGCCGGCATGGTCGATTTCCAGCAGCGCGACACCCGACGGTCCGTCGACGAGGATTCCGATGACGTGGTCGACGACGCGGGCTCGACGGACGAGCCGGGCGACGAACCGACCGCCCAGGAGCAAGCGGACGACGGGCAGCACGACGATCACGACCACGACCACCACGCACACGACCGCGAGTCGCTGGGCGTGGCCGTCGTGACGGTCTCCTCCTCCCGGAGCCGCGATAACGATCCAGCGGGGGACGTGATCGAGGCGGCGCTCACCGACGCGGGTCACGAGGTGGTCGTCCGGGACGTGGTCCGAGACGACCACGACGGCGTGCAGGACGTCGTCGACGCCGTCGTCGGCCGCGGAGACGTGGACGCCGTCGTCACGACCGGCGGGACCGGCGTCACGCCCGACGACGTGACCGTCGAGGCGGTCCGCCCGTTGCTCGACAAGGAGTTGCCGGGCTTTGGCGAACTGTTCAGGCGGCTCTCTTACGACGAGATCGGCACGAAAATAGTCGCGACCCGCGCGCTCGCGGGCGTCGCCGACGGTGCGATCGTCTTCTGTCTCCCCGGCTCCGAGAACGCCGCGCGACTCGGCGCCGAGGAGATAATCGTCGACCAGGCCCCGCACCTCGCGGGCCTGGCCCAGCGCGACTAGATCTAGTCCCGACGCGCGAGCCGAATCCCGCCGAGCACGACCCCGATCACGGCGGCGGTCGCGCCGAAGCCGGGGCCGTTTCCGCTCGTGGTCTCGGCGGGCGTCGACGCCTCGGTCGACTCGCCGCCCGGGTCCTGGGCCGGCTCTTCGGCCGTCGCGGGGCCCTGCTCGGTCAGCGGCTCGCCGTCCGCACCGCCGGCCGGCGCCGCCAGGACGGAGAACGCAGCGGTCTGGTTCTGGACCGCGGCCCGGTACTCGCCAGGCTGATCGACCGTCCGCGAGACGGAGACGTTCCGGGTCCCGTTCCCGGGGACCGCGACCTCGGTCTCCTCGACCACGCTCTCGGTCCCGTTCTCGTCCTGCCGACTGATCGTCATCGGGAGGTTGTCGGGCTCCTCGGCCGGTTCGTCGAGGTGGATCGTCACCTCGATCGCGTCGCCCTCGTTGACGCTCCCGCTGGTCGTCTCGATGGCCGCCACCGAGACGCCGGACCCGTTCGCGTCGTCCGACCCGTTCGCCTCGTCCGACTCGTTGGCGTCGTCGTCAGCGCCAGTGTCGATCGGGGCGATGATTGGCCCGTCCGGGCCGTCGCCGCCCACGTCGATGTCACCGTCCGACTCGTCGCCGTCGTCGGCCTGCTCGACCTCGATCTCGTGTTCCGCGGTCGCATCGTTTCCGTTGTTGTCCGTGACCGTCACGGTGACCGTGTAGGCGCCCGCTTCGTCGAAGCTCGTCTCGACGGTCGCCTCGGTCGTCGTCCGGTCGACGCTGGTGTCGCCGTCGAAGTTCCAGCCATAGGACTGGATCCCGTCGCCGTCCATCGAGTCGCCGGCGTCGAGCGCGACGGACTCGCCGACGGTCACCGTCGCCGGACCGGTCAGGGATGCCTGGGGCACGTCGTCGGGCCCGTCGGTCTCGTCACCGTCGTCGCCGTCACTCTCGTCACCGTCGTCGCCGTCGTTCCCGTCACTGCCGTCGTTCTCGTCACCGTCGTCGGGGCCGTCTTCGGTGACCGTCACGGTCGTGGTCGCGGTGTCGGTCGCGTTGTCGTAGTCGCTGACGGTCACGGTGGCCTCGAACTCGCCGGTCTCGTCGTAGGTGTAGTCGGCGTGGGGCGTCGTGGTTTTCAGGTCGACCGTGCCGTCACCGTCGAAGTCCCAGGCGAACTCGGCGATGCCGTCGTCGTCGGTCGAGTTGCTGGCGTTGAGCCGCACCGACTCGCCGACCGCGGCGCCCTCGGGCTCGGCCGACAGTTCGGCGGCGGGCGCCTGGTTACACGCCTCGCGGCTGATGGTGACCGACTCGTCCATGTCGAGCGACGTGTAGTCGTCGGGGCTGGTGTGGAGCCGCCACTCGGTGATGCGGTCCTCTTCCGTGCCGGAGGCCTCCCACTCGCCCCAGGCGGCGGCCTCCTCGTTGAAGGCGGGCTCGATCGTGATCGACGTGTCCTCGCTGGCGGTCAGTCCGCGGAACGCGCCGCCGTCGCTGCGGTTCTCGTACCACATCCAGTCGACCTCGGTGCGCGAGCCCTCGTGGTTCCACTGGTCGTCACGTCCCTCGTACCCGTCGTCCTCGACGGCCCACTCCCCGTCGCTGGGGAGGCCGGTGAACGTCATCGAGGCGACCCCGCCGTGGGGCGCGTTCCGATACTTGTCGTGGACCAGCACCAGACTGTAGCCCTCGGCACCCTCGTAGACCAGGAGGTTGCTCACCTGGTTCTCCTGGATGTCGGTCGTCCCGAGCGAGCTGTAGCCCGCGCTGATGTTGTAGTCGTAGTACTCCTCGACGGTCTCCGACCCGTCGCCGAGGGGGTCGATTTCGTAGCAGGTGTCGCCCTGCCGGACGGCGATGGTCGTGCCGTCCGTGGTGTTACTGGTCACCCCGGTCGCGGCAGTCGTCGACTGCACCCCCGTCGCCGTGGCGGCTCCGGCGGCGCCGGCCACCCCCACGGGGATCGCGGATACGCAGAGCGCGGTCATGACGACCAGCGCCAGCGTCCCGGCGCGCCCGCGGTCCGATTCGGGGCGGCCGGTGTCTTTCGGTCCGGGCCGCATTAGCGACCCCCCGGTGTTGCCGATGTTGTTCCTCGCACTTTCATTTGGGTTCGTCCGTCGCAAACGGACCAGTTGGTTGCACCGAGCATGCGATATCCCAGCCTACCCACTGTCCACTCATTGTTATGGGCGTACTGAGGGGATTCAGTCGCCGCCTTCCCCGGGGCCGTACCGGCCTCCGGGAGGCGGTGGCGCCCGCCAGTCGGCCGAATCGGTGTCGCCGTTCCGAACCCGTCGCTAAACGGCACCTACCGGTCCGACGATCGGACAGAATCGGGGGCGCGCCCCCGGGTCACTGCGGGAGCGGACAGAGGCTGGCGGTCAGGATCGCGACGTCGTCCGTCTCGTTTCGCGCGCCGTGGGACTGGCCCCGCTCGTTGAACACCACGCCGGGCGCGGACACCTGTGCTTCCTCGCCGTCGCGGACCACCGTCACCGTCCCGGCGAGGACGTGGAAGACGTTCGTCGCTCCATCGTGGGTGTGCGGGTCGATGGCCGCCCCCGGGCCGAGCGCGAAGGCTTTCACGAGGACGTCGTCGCTCACCGCCACTTCCGCGTCGAGCACCTCGCCCGCGTCCGGGTCGAGGTCGGGTAGTCGGTCGAGCGTCATACCTGCGCGGTCGGGCGGGCCGGCCTTAGCCGTTCCGTCGACGGCGCGGCAAGGCTGCCGGTTCGCGTGCCTTTTACCCGCTGGCGGTCCCAGACCCGGGCGATGGTTACCGAACTCGGGGACGACGTGTGGTGGTACGACCTCCGCGGGGTGAACGCCTACCTCGTCGACGACGGGACCGTGACCCTCGTCGACGCCGGCAACCCCTGGGACGGTCGCAACCTCGTGCTCGGCGTCGACCAGGCGGGGTATTCACTCCAGGACGTGGATCGGGTCCTGCTCACCCACTTCGACTTCGACCACGTCGGCGGCCTCGGTCGGTTGCAGGGACTGGAGGCCACCGTCTACGTCGGCGCGGCCGACGAACCGTACCTCACCGGGAAGGAGTACCCGCCACTGCGCAACCGCAAAGGCGCGATCCAGGCCGTCTCGAGCCCGTTCCTCCGCGACCCCGCCCTCCCCGTCGAGACCGTCGCCGACGGCGACGAGATCGGCTCCTTCACCGCCTACCACACCCCCGGGCACACGCCCGGCCACGTCGCCTACGTCAGCGAGGCCCTGGACGCCGCCTTCCTGGGCGATCTGGTCCGCGAGTCCGACGGCGAACTGGCCGCTTCGCCGTGGCTCATGAGCTACGACACCGACGCGGTCGCGGAGAGCGTCCGCGACCTGGCCGACCGGGCCCCCGAGTTCTCGATCGCCGCGATGGGCCACGGCCTCCCCTTCCGCGAGCACGGCGGCGATCGGCTGGCCGACCTGGCGGCGTCCCTCTAGCTGCCGTTCGCGATCTCTTCGGCGACGTCCGACGGGTCGAACAGCGCGGGGTCCAGCGCCATGTGGGCCTGCCCCTTGACGAACTCGGGCAGCGAGTCGGTCGTGTAGACGATGATCCGGAGGTCGTCGGTCAGGTCCGTCGCGACGGGGATCGCCGTCGCCAGATCCCGGTCGGTGAGCACGAGCAGGTCGGCGTCGTGGATGCCGGCCTCCTCGAGGGCCGGGCGGTTCGCGGTCCCGGCCGCGCGCGTGACTGTGATCCCCGCTGCCGACAGCGCGGCCCCGAGATCGAACTCGTCGGGGCCGGCGATGACTGCGTTCATGGTAGTCCCCTGTCGCCCCCGGGGTTTGGCTCTCACGGTCGCGTCACGGCTTCGAATCGACTCGCGAAAAGAAGCTGTGGGGTTACTCGTACTCGATCGTCGCCGGGGGCTTGTGGGTCACGTCGTAGAGCACGCGCGCGACGTTCTCGTTCTCGCCGGTGATGCGGCTCTGGATGCGCTGGAGGGTGTCCCAGTCGACGTTCTGGGCGCGGGCGGTCATGCCGTCACGCGATTCGACGGAGCGGACGGCGACGACCCAGCCGTGGACGCGGTTGTCGCCCTTGACGCCCGTGGCCTTGCCGATCACTGCAGCGAGGGCCTGCCAGGGGTCGTGCTCGACCAGTTCCTCCTCGACGACGTGGTTGGCCTCCCGCGCGACCTCGAGTTTCTCCTCGGTCACTTCGCCGATGATCCGGACGGCCAGACCTGGACCGGGGAAGGGCATCCGCTCGGCGATGATCTCCTCGAGGTCGAGTTCGCGGGCCACCTCGCGGACCTCGTCCTTGTAGAGGTCTCGCATCGGTTCGACGATGCCCTCGAAGTCCACCACGTCAGGGAGCCCGCCGACGTTGTGGTGGCTCTTGATGGTGCCCTCGCTCTCGATGCGGTCGGGGTAGATCGTCCCCTGGACGAGGTAGTCGGCCTCGACCTCCCGCGCGACGGTCTCGAACTCCCGGATGAACTGCTCGCCGATGGCGTGGCGCTTCTCCTCGGGATCGGTGATGCCCGCGAGGGCGTCCAGGAACCGGTCCTTGGCCTGGACGATCCGCAGCGAGTCCATGTAGTCGAAGGTCTCGCGGATCTCCTCGGTCTCGCCCTTCCGCATGAGGCCGGTGTCGACGTAGACCGGCGTCAGTTGATCGCCGATGGCCTCGTAGGCCAGCGCGGCGGCCGTCGAGGAGTCGACGCCGCCCGACAGCGCGATGACGGCGTTCGCGTCGCCGACCGCCTCGCTGATCTCGTCGACCTTCTCGTCGATGAACGAATCCACGTCGACCATCAGGCCTCCACCTCCTCGTGGGCCTGCCCGCGAGTCTCGTCACCGTCGAGGATCGCCTCCAGCAGGCCGACGAACGGCGGGCTGGCCCGGCCGGGACGGGATCTGAACTCGGGGTGGAACTGCGTCCCCAGGTAGTAGGGGTGATCGGGCAACTCCAGGATCTCCATGCGCTTGTTGGTGTGGCCGGAGAAGTCGAGGCCGGCCGCCTCCAGGTCGTCGATGTACTCGGGGTTGACCTCGTAGCGGTGGCGGTGGCGCTCGGTGCAGGACGTGCCGCCGTAGAGCTCGCTGGCGAGTGTCCCGGGGTCGATGTCGGTCTCGTGGGCGCCGAGGCGCATCGTGCCGCCCATGTCCTCCAGGTCGTACTGCTCGGGGAGCAGGTCGATCACCGGATGGGCCGTCTCCTCGTCGATCTCGGCGGAGTGAGCCCCCTCCAGGTCGAGGACGTTACGCGCGTACTCGACGACGGCCATCTGGAAGCCGAGACAGAGGCCGAGCCACGGCAGGTCGTTCTCGCGGGCGTAGCGGCAGGCCTCGATCTTCCCCTCGATGCCACGCGAGCCGAAGCCGCCGGGAACGACGACGCCGTCCACGTCGGCGAGTTCGTCGGCGTCGCCCTCCGCGAGTTTCTCGGAGTGGATCCAGGTCGTGTTCACGTCGACCCCGGCCTCCAGCCCGGCGTGTTTCAGCGACTCGTGGATCGAGATGTAGGCGTCCTCCAGGCCGTACTTGCCCACGAGGGCGATCTCGACCTCGCCTGTGGTCTCCCGGGTCACCAGATCCCGCCAGTGGTTGTCCCGCTCGTCCTCGGGCAGGGCTTCGTCGGCCAGGTCGAGGCGCTCCATCACGTACTGGTCGAGGCCCTCCTCCTCGACCATCAGCGGGACGTGGTAGATGTCCTCGACGTCCGGGTTCGAGAAGACGGCGTCGGTGGGCACGTCGCAGAACAGGGCGATCTTCTCCTTGACGTCCGGGTGGAGTTTGTCCTCACAGCGCCCGACCAGGATGTCGGGCTGGAGCCCGATCGATCGGAGTTCCTTCACGGAGTGCTGGGTGGGTTTGGTCTTCTGCTCGCCGTTCTTCGAGTAGGGGACGAGCGTGACGTGCGTGAAGAGGATGTCCTCCTCGTCCTGTTCGTGGGCGAACTGCCGGAGGGCTTCCAGATAGGGCATCCCCTCGATGTCACCCACGGTGCCGCCGACCTCGACGATGCAGACGTCGTGGCCCTCGGCGGCCTCGCGGATGCGCCGCTTGATGTCGTCGGTGATGTGGGGAATGATCTGTACCGTTTTGCCCAGGTAGTCGCCAGCGCGTTCCTTCTCGATGACGTCGCGGTAGACCTTCCCCGTGGTGACGTTGTGGTCGAAGGTCATGTCGACGTCGAGGAACCGCTCGTAGTTCCCCAGGTCGAGGTCGACCTCCCCGCCGTCTTTCAGCACGTACACCTCGCCGTGCTGGTAGGGGTTCATGGTCCCCGCGTCGACGTTCAGGTAGGGGTCGATCTTGACCGCCGTGACGTCGAAGCCGGCGTTGGCCAGCAACCGCCCCGTGCTCGCGGCGGTGATGCCTTTGCCCAGGCCAGACATCACGCCGCCGGTGACGAAAATGAACTTCCGACCCAGTTCCGGGTCGTAGTTCGTCTCTGATTCGGTCGGCATACCGACGGTGCGCGCGGGGCGCTCAAAACGGTTACGGGAAGGTCCGAGCGTGCCACGTTTGCACACTTTTGGTTCTCCCGCGCCGTCGCCGCGTCCTCACTCGGTCAGGAACGCCGCCACCGACTCGCCGATCCCCGCCACCTGTCCCGTGAAGAAGTGATCGCCCGGGAGCGACTCGACAGCGTCCCCGCGCTCGCGTGCGCGTAGGACCACCGGTTCCCAGTCCACTGTCGAATCGTTCTCGCCGTACAGGACCTGCACGGGACAGGAGAGCCCATCGAGGGCGGCGACGGTGTCCGCCCCGCCCAGCGACGACGGCGGTGCCAGCACCGAGAGGGCGCTCGGCTCGGGGTCGCTCTCGGCCGCCGCCAGGAGCGCGACGCCGGCACCGAAACTGTAGCCGAACAGCGCCACCTCGTCGTAGTCGTCGCGCGCGGACGCGAGCACCGTCAGCGCGTCGCGGCGTTCCCCCTCGCCCTCGTCCCAGGGGCCGTAGTCGAACCGGAGGCAGGCCACGCCGCGCTCTCCGAGCGCCTCGCCGACCGCCCGGAGCCGCGGGTCCGACCGCGTGCCGCCCATCTGCGGGTGGGGCGGGCAGGCGACGACGGCGCGGTCGGCGTCGGGGGTATCGACCGTCACTCTGAGGTCGCGGTCGCCGGCGATGCGGCGCTGCTCGCTCATGTCACCATAGAAGGCGGTGTGAGAGATTTAAGGGCAGCGGAACCCAATGGCCCCCATGGGAATCCTCTCGCGCGCCTCCTACGTCATCCGTTCGAAGGTCAACGCCGTCCTGAACCGGGCGGAAGACCCCTCCGAGACGCTCGATTACTCCTACGAGCAGATGCGAGACGAACTCCAGAACGTCAAGCAGGGCATCGCCGACCTGACGACCCAGAAGAAACGGTTAGAGATCCAGCAGCGCCGCCTCGAGGAGAACGTCGAGAAGCACAACGAGCAGGCCCGAGAGGCCGTCCGGCAGGACCGGGAGGACCTCGCGCGCCGGGCGCTGGAGAAGAAAAAACAGAAGATGAACCAGATCGAGGACCTGGAGACCCAGATCCAGAAGCTCCAGGGCCAGCAGGACCAGCTGATCGAGAAGAAAGACGACCTCCAGAACCGGATCGAGCAGTTCCGGACGAAAAAGGAGACGATGAAGGCCCGCTACAAGGCCGCGGAGGCCTCGAAGACCGTCTCGGAGGCGATGACCGGCGCGGGCGACGAGATGGCGGACGTCGGGCGCTCGATCGAGCGCGCGGAGGAACGCACCGAGGAGATGGAGGCCCGGGCCGCGGCGATGGACGAACTCCAGGAGTCGGGCGCCTTCGAGGACGCGCTGAGCGACGAGGACCAGCTGGACCGCGAACTCGAGGAGATCCGCACCACGGGCGAGGTCGATGCCGAACTCGACACGCTCAAAGCCGAGATGGGGGAGTCAGAGACCGACGGGGAGGCCGAGGCCGGGGACGTCGATTCGGCGGCCGACCCAGACGTCGAGACCGAGGTCGACGACGAGGAAGTGGAGGCCGAACTCGACGAGCTAAAAGAAGAGGAGCAGAACTGAGCGGCGCCAGGTCGGGAGCGACCGAACTCAGTGCAGGAAGGTCGGCTCGGTCCGCTGCTGGTCGACCTCGCGCTCCAGGTGCTCGCGGAAGGCGGCGGGGTCGACCTCGTTTCGCTCGCGCTCCTTGCGGTCGCGGACGGAGATGGTCCCCGACTCCTCCTCGTCGCCCCCGAGGATCAGCATGTAGGGCACCAGGTCCTCGTGGGCCTGGCGGATCTTCTTCTTGACCGTCCACGAACGGTCCTCGATGGTCACGCGGTAGTCGCCCAGTTCTCGCTTGATCTCCTCGGCGTAGTCGAGGTTGTCGTCGCTGATCGGGAGGATCCGGATCTGTTCGGGCGCGAGCCACGGCGGGAACTTCCCGTTGTAATGTTCGGTGAGGACCATGAAGAAGCGCTCGTAGGAGCCGTAGAGCGCGCGGTGAATCATCACCGGCCGGTGTTCCTCGTTGTCCTCGCCGACGTAGGTGAGGTCGAACCGCTCGGGCATGTTGAAGTCCAGCTGGACCGTCGGCCCGTCCCAGTCACGCCCGAGGGCGTCCTGGAAGGCGAAGTCGATCTTCGGGCCGTAGAAGGCCCCGTCGCCGTCCTCGACGACGTACTCCATGTCCGCCCCTTCCAGCACCGATTCGAGCTGGGATTCCGCGCGCTCCCAGATCTCGTCGCTGCCCACGGACTTGTCGGGTCGGGTGGCGAACTGGACGGTGTAGTCGAGCTGGAAGGTGTCGAGGATGTCGAGGATGATGTCGATGATGGCCTCGACCTCGTCTTCGATCTGGTCCGGGCGGACGAACAGGTGGCCGTCGTCGATGGTGAACGACCAGACCCGGGAGAGGCCGGAGAGTTCCCCTCGCTGTTCTTTGCGGTAGACCTTCCCGTCCTCGAAGTAGCGGACGGGGAGGTCGCGATAGGACCACTGGCCCTGGTCGAAGATGGTCGCGTGGCCCGGGCAGTTCATCGGCTTCAATCCATATTCCTCGTCGTTGACGTCGAGGAGGAACATGTCGTCGACGTAGTTCTCGTAGTGGCCCGACTTCTTCCACAGTTCCGTCCGGAAGACGTGCGGGGTCTCGACCTCGCGGTAGTCGTTCTGCCTGTTGAGACCGGCCACGTAGTCCGAGAGCTCGTTCAGGATCGTCTTTCCGTTCGGGTGATAGAGGGGGAGGCCCGGCCCGGTCGTCTCGTCGATGGAAAAGAGGTCCATCTCCTGGCCGATCTTGCGATGGTCCCGCTCCGCGGCCTTCCGGCGCTGTTCGAGGAACTCCGCCAGTTCGTCCTCGGAGGGGAAGGCGGTACCGTAGACCCGGGTGAGCATCTCGTTGTCCTCCTCGCCGCGCCAGTAGGCGGCGGACATCTCCAGCAGCGAGAAGCCGCCGATCTCGCCCGTCGACTCGACGTGGGGGCCCTGACAGAGGTCGTAGAACTCGCCTTGCTGGTAGAACTGGACGGGATCCTCGCCGGCCGCCTCGTCCTCGAGGATCTCACGCTTGAAGCGGTTGTCCTCGTAGCGCTCTTTGGCGTCCCCGCGGGGGACCATCTCTCGCTCGATCTCGAGGTCCTCCTCGATGATCGACTCGGCCTCGGCCTCGATCTCCTCGAGGTCGTCCTCGTCGATGTCGACGCCGGCGATGTCGTAGTAGAAGCCGTCGTCGGTCCAGGGGCCGATGGTGAGTTTCGCCTCCGGATACAGTCGCTGGAGGGCCTGGGCGAAGACGTGGGCCGCCGAGTGGCGCAACACGTCGAGGTACTCCGCGGCGCTCTCGGTGACGATCTCGATCTCGACGTCTCTCTCGATGGGCGCGTGCTTGTCGACGAGGTCGCCGTCGACGACGCCGGCGACCGTGTCCCGACCCAATCCCGGTCCGATTTCGAACGCGACGTCCTCGACGCTCGACCCCTGCTCCATCTGGAGGGTCGATCCGTCGGGGAGCGTGACCGTGACCTCGCTCATACCCGTGGCAAGTCGGCACCGCGGGATAAGTGTATTGAGAATCCGACGACAGGCGGCGACCGCCGCCGCGTACGGTCAGCGACGGACCGCTCAGGACTGGGCCGTCCGCTCGACCGTCTGCTCGTCGATCCGGTTCCCGAGCTTCGCCCCCAGCCGGCGGTATGCCTGGGCGGCGTAACTGTCGGGGCTCGTGACCACGAGCGGTTCGTCGGCGGTCGCCTCGTCGTCCTTCGGGACGACGCCGAGGACGTCCTCGCCCAGTTCCTCCCCCACCGCGGAGACGTCGATGTCGTCCCGCACCTTCGTGAGGACCGCGCCGACGACCGTGCCGTCGACGTGGTCGGCCAGTTCGCCCACCTTCCTGGCGTCGGTCAGTGACACCTCGTCGGGCGTCGTCACGAGGACGATGCCGTCGGAGACGCCCGCGGGGACCAGCGTCTCGTGGGAGAGGCCGGCTCCGGTGTCGACGATGACCGCGTCGAAGGAGCGCCGCAGCGCCCGCAGCACGGGCCGGAGGTTCGAGGGGTCGGCCGCGGCGAAGGAATCGAGCGTCCCGCGACCGGCCAGCACGGAGACGCCCTTCGGCCCCGTGGCGATGGCGTCGCCCATCTCCGCCTCGCCGGCCAATACGTCGTGGAGGTGTGGCTCGTGGTCCAGTCCGAGCAGTTCGCTCAGGTTCGTCATCCCCAGGTCTGCGTCGACGACGACCGTGTCCCGCCCCGACTCCTGGAGTGCGATGCCCACGTTGACGGTCGTCGTCGTCTTGCCCACGCCGCCCTTGCCCCCCGCCACGGTGTACACGTGCCCAGCCATGCCTTGTCCCCTAGCGCGTCCCGCACCTGAAATACATATCGTGGGGTGACACTGGTGTTTTAAACCGCGCCCCCGCCGAAACGGGCCGGTCGTCGGGTACGAGGCCCGTCGCCGGTCGACCGGGGCGCGAGATTCCGGAACACTAAATCCGTCGCTCGCGCGACTGAGTGGCAATGACCGATCCGGTTGCGCTGGTGGGCCAGTCGCTGACGGCGGAGACGCGGGCCGAGTTCGAAGCGCGCGTCGACGACCAGGCGGCGTACCTCGAAGACGTGATCGAACGGGGCGACCTCGACAACGAGGACTTCGCCCTCGGCCTGGAACTGGAGGTGTACGCCGTCGACGACGACGGCGCGCTCGCCCGACTCCCGGAGGCCGTCTTCGAGGCCTGTAACGCCGAACTGGGGCTGCACAACGCCGAAGTGAACACCGACCCCGATCCCTTCACCGCCGAGGGGATCGCGGCCCAGGCCCGCTCGCTCGAAGAACGCTGGGACCGGGCCCGCGCGGCGGCCCGCGAGCACGGCCTCGACCTCGTGCTCGACGCGATGTGGACGACGCCCCCCGCCACGGAGGGGAGCTACGACTACCTCGCCGACACCGACCGACGCGACGGGACCGACCTCCCGTCGAACATGCGCCCGGTCCCGCGGTACTGGGCCATCGACCGCCACTGCCTGGACCTGGCCGACGGCTCGGTGCCCTTCGACGTCCCCGGCGCCGACCTGTCCTTCCCGACCATCCTCTTCGAGTCGCTGGCGACCTCGATTCAGCCCCACGTCCAGATCCCCGAGACCGAGCAGTTCCCCCGCTACCACGACCTCGCGACCCGGACGATGGGCCCGGTGCTGGCCCTGGCCGTCAACTCCCCCTTCCTCCCCGGCGACCTGTACGACGACGTCGACCCCGAACGCGTGCTCGCGGAGACCCACCACGAACTCCGGATCGCGGCCTTCGAGCAGTCGGTCAACCACACCGATCCGCCGAAGGTCAGGGTACCCGACGACCTCGACGACCCGACGGCCGTCGTGGACCACGTCGTCGACGATCCGCTCCTGGCCCCGTTCCTCGAGGAGTGGGTCGAGGACACCGACGACGGCTTCGCCGGCGAGTTCTGGGAGTTCGACCACAAACGCGGCACCTTCTGGCGCTGGCTTCGCGGCGTCATCGGCGGCGAACCCGTCGACGGCGCGGGCGACCGCCAGTCGATCCGCATCGAGTACCGTCCGATCCCCACCCAGCCCTCGATCCGGGACGTCGTCGGCTTCCAGTGTCTCGTCGGCGGCCTCCTGCGCGGCCTCGTCGCGGCCGACCACCCGCTGGGAACGCTCGACTGGGCCGACGCCGAACGGTGTTTCTACTCCGCCGCGGCGAACGGCCTCGACGCCGAGTTCGCCTGGATCACCGCCGACGGCGAGCGGACGAGCGACCCCGAGACGGTGTTCGCGGAGGTCTTCGAGTACGCCCGCCGCGGCCTCGCCGAGCAGGGCGTCGACGACGCCACCGCGGACCGGTACCTCGACCCCCTCGAAGCCCGGTGGGAGGCGCGAACGACCCCGAGTCAGTGGAAGATCGACCGGGCGCGCGCGGAACTGGCGGAGGGTGCGGATCTGGAAGCGGCCCTCCGGACCGTGCAGGAGGAGTACGTCCGGCTGTCACGGGAACGCGACACGTTCGCCGACTGGCTCTGAGCAGCTCGGATTACTTCTCCCGCGCGCCCGTGCCTGGCCGATCGACGCCGGAGAGATCGATCGACCCGCCGGGCATCGGGATCCCTTCGAAGGGATCGTCGGCGAGCAACAGCGACCCGTCCAGATCGGCATAGTCGACGAGCGGCGTGAGTTGGGCCGCCGCCGCGATCGAGGCGTTCGTCTCGGTCATGCAGCCGAGCATGACGTCCAGCCCGCACGCGCGGGCGGCGTGACACATTCGGAGGACGGGCCACACGCCGCCGCATTTCGAGAGTTTGGGTACCACGATAGCGGCGGCGTCGGCGACCCGGGGCACGTCCGCCGGGGTGATACAGCTCTCGTCGGCCGCGACTGGCAACGGCCCCGCGTCGAAGACGCGGGCTAACCCGTCCAGATCGTCCGCGGGAACCGGCTGTTCGACGAACTCGACGCCCTCGTCGGCCAGGAACCCCGCCATCTCGACGGCCCGATCGGCGTCCCAGGCGCCGTTGGCGTCAACCCGGATCGTCGTGTCTGGGACGCGTTCTCGTACTCTCCGGACGATCTCGCGGTCCCGATCGGTCCCGAGTTTGAGCTTCAGGATCGGATAGGTCTCGGCCGCGCGCGCCGCGCGCTCGGCCATCCGCTCGGTGTCGTCGATGCCGACGGTGAACGACGAGCGAATGCTTCGTCCCGGATCGAGTCCGAGGTCCCGGTAGAGGGGGTCGTCCGCCCGCTTCGCGGCCAGGTCCGCCAGCGCGACGCTGACTGCCGCCCGGGCGGCCGGGTGTTCGGCGGGGCCGCCGGCGGTCTCGGAAAGTCGATGGGCGATTCGCTGGCGGTTCCGGGGATCGACGTCTTCGACCGCGGCCAGCAGGTCCGGGAGGACGCGCTCGACGGTCTCGCACGTCTCGCCGTAGTACTCGCTCGGGGCCGCGCCGCCGATCCCCACCCGGCCGTCCGTTCCGTCGACGCGGACGACCAGATTTTCGGAGACGGTGCTTGTCCCGCGGGAGATGCCGAAGGGTTCCGCGAGCGCGAGGTCGTACCAGTCGAACTCTGTGGTACGTGGCATGGCGGGAGTCAGACGAGCGCGTCGAGCAGTTCAGCTGCGTCGAACCGGACGGGGTCGGTGGCCGGCGCGTCGATGGCCGTCGCGTACTCGATGATCGCGCGGTTGGCCTCGCCCTCGTCCAGGTCGGCCGTGTTCAGCGCACCGGCGGCGACGGTCGTCTCCGCCACTGGCGCGGCCAGGTCCTCGTAGAGCGAGACGACCTCGGGGACCGGTGGGATCGCGAAGGGCTCGTAGCCGTGGATCGCCTCGCGGCCGGCCTCGTGACAGAGAACCAGCGCGTCGGGCATCGCCCCGTGGAGGATGCCGCAGGTCACCGCCGAGTAGGCGGGGTGGGTGATCGACCCCTGACCTTCGACGACGAGCAGGTCGTGGTCGGCGCCGCGCTCGCGGACCATCCGCTCGACCGCGCCGGCAGTGAAGTCGCTCGCGGTGCGGTCGACGACGATTCCCCAGTCCTCGATCAGGACGCCGGTCTGGCCGGTCGGGACCAGCGCCGCGTCGATCCCGCGCTCGCGGGCCGCCGCGACGAGCTCGGCGCTGGTGGTCATCTTCCCCGTCGAGCAGTCCGTCCCCACAGTGAGGACGACGTCGGCGTCGACCTCGCGGGCGCGTCCCTCGGCGACGGTGAGGTCGTCGGGCGGTCGCCGGAGGTCCCGGAGTTCGACCCCGTGTTCGTCGGCGAGGGCGGCGAACTCGTCGTCCTCGGCGAGGAAATAGTGCAGGCCAGCGAGTACGTCGCAGCCGCGCTCGATGGCGCCGCGGACGTCCGGCCGCCAGCGCTCGTCGAAGTCGCCGCCGATGGGGGCGATGCCGATCACCAGCGCGTCGACCCGCTCGGGAACGTCCTCGATCCCGGCGACGATCGGCGCGTCCTGCACGTCCGGGAGGTGATCGCGGACGCGCTCGCCCGCGTGCTCCCTGTCGAGGACGGCGCACACCTCGTACTCGGCGTAGCGGAGCACGCCGACGGCGGTCTTCGCGCGGTCGGGGAACCCCTCGTGGGCGAGGAGGGCCACGTTCATGCGAGAGGGGTCGGTCGGTGCGGACATAAACATTGACACCTAAGGATTTTTATGTCGATCTACCGTCACGGAGGATATGCGTCGTTTCGCGATAGCACTCCTCGTGGGGGGTGTGCTGGCACTGACGATGGTCGCCGCGCCGGCGGCAGGAGCACAGACAGAGACGCAGGGGAACGAGACGGTCCTGGGGATCGGCGTCGACGCCTGGACTGTCTCCGGAGTCACGGTCGATGGAGCCGATAACGAATCGGTCGAGCGGGCGCGGCAGGCACTGGCCGCGAACCTGAGCGTCCCGGCCGAGAACGTCCGACTGCAACCCGAGAACGAAACGGCCGAGGTGTACGGGGCGAACCTCACCCTCGCAGGGATCGGGGCCGGGTTCGAGGCGGCCGGGTTCTCGCCCGATACGGTCCGGCGAGGCGTGACGGAGGCGACGCGTAACGAGATCGTCGGCGTCCTGCGCAACCGACTCGGGGCCCGGGGGCTGAACGCCACCGCCGAGACGGTCACCGTCGACGGCAGCCAGCACGTCGTCGTCACGGGGGCGAGTCCCCGGACGGTGACGGAGATCGTCCGGAACCGCGGCACGGTCTCGGCGGTCGCGCACTTCCCGGTAGAGATGGGCTCCACGACGGTCTACCGCCAGCGGACGATCCTGACCCAGGACGACTTCGTCGGCGTCGGGCCGGGTGCGGCGAGCCGTCCCTACACCGACCGGCCCAGCGTCGAGGTCCACCTCGATCCCCGGGCCGCCCGTGAGGCCGCCGTCTTCCTCAAGGAGGCCGGGTTCACTGAAGAAGGTGTCACGGGCTGTCCCGACGACGCGGCCGAGAATCCCGACGAAGCCGAGGGCTACTGCCTGTACAGCGTCGTCAACGGCGAGGTCGTCACCGCGACGTCGCTGGGCGGGGACCTGGCCTGGTCGATCGACTTCGAGAACTACGAGGA
This sequence comes from Halorientalis sp. LT38, assembly GCF_037031225.1. Lineage (NCBI taxonomy): Archaea > Methanobacteriati > Methanobacteriota > Halobacteria > Halobacteriales > Haloarculaceae > Halorientalis > Halorientalis halophila. Next base: position 2,738,002 of record NZ_JAYEZN010000001.1, read on the forward strand.
AGACCCGTCGGTCCTGCTCTACACGGACACCGCAGAGCAGGCCACGCAGCTCTCGATGACGCTCCGGACCGGCGCCTTCCCCGTGCCGCTGTCGGTCACCGAGGTCCCGGAATCGGTCGCCCGGGCCGCGCTGGCGAGCGAGGACGACCCCCTCGACGACGAGGTCGACGTGGGCTCTGACCCGATCAACGTGACGACCACCGCGGCGCCGCCGGAGACGACGACGGAACCGGAGCCGGAGACGACCGAACCACCGACCGAGGCGCCGCCGACCGAGGAATCGAGCCCCGAGACGGCTGCAGCGACGACCGACGACTCTGACGGACCCGTCACCGTCACCGACAGCGGGGCGCTCGGCCCCGGCTTCACGCCGCTCACCGCCCTGCTCGCGGTCGCCCTGGCCAGCGTCGCACTGCTTTCGCGACGCGTCAGATAGCGCGCAGCCGGACCGTCCAGAAATCGCGGAAGGCGTCCTCGAGGGCGGGCTCGGGGTTGCCGGTCGCGTCGACGGTGGCGGTCACGTCCGCCACCTCGGAGAACTCGCCCAGCACCGTCCGCTCGCCGACGACGTACAGCGGATCGGTCGTCCGTTCTGCGAGGGCCTCCAGACAGCGGTCGACGTGGGAGTCGATCTGTTCGTCGCGGAGGCGTTCGAACCGTGACTGCGAGAAGCCGCCCTTGGAGTGTTGACTCTTCAGCTCCGAGTCGAAGCCGTGGAAGGCCGTCCGTTCCGCACCCAGGTACTCCCCCATCGCGAACAGGTCCGACCGGACGAGCGCGAGGGTGAACTCCCCGCGGGGGCGAAACCACGACCGGTCGAACGCGAACCCGTCGGCCCAGTCGACGAACGGCTCCGGGGACACCGGGACGGAGAGGGCGGCGCTGACGAGGCCGGCGTCGTCGGTCACCGCCAGACACGGGGCGGCGTCGGTGACGAGCGGCGAGCGATCGCCGAACGCCTCCCGCACTTCTGCAGGTGGCTCGTCGTCGACGTAGGCGGTGAGTGCCCCCTCGGGATCCGTCGCGACCGATTCCAGTCGGTCGAGGACGGCGTCGAGGCGCTCGCCGTTGAGGCGCTCGCGGCGGCGGTAGTCGACGTGCTGGCTGTCGCTCTCGAGGCGTTCGACGGTGCCCTCGAGGTCGGCGATCCGGTCGTCGAGGCGGTTGGCCCGCTGCTGGGCCTCCTGCCGGGCGCTGACGGCCTCGGCGCGGCGCTCCTGTTCGGCTTCGAGTTGCCGTTCGAGGTGGCGCTTTGCCTCTTCGAGTTCCTCGATCCGGTCCTTGAGCGCGGCCCGCCCCAGCAGCTCGTCGAGCATCACCGGATGGGGTAGTCGGGGCGGCTTAAATTGCGGGGCCGCCGGGTTCGGGCCCCTCGTCCGGGTCGTCGACGGCTGTCGTCCTGTCGCTCGAAAGCGCCAGGAGCTGCTGGGCCCGGTCGGCCTTCGCGAGCAGGACCTCCGTGAGCGCCGGCGGATTGTCGATCCGCGTGTCTTCGAGCACCGACCGCGGCACCGCGAGCGTGTCCTCGGGCACGCCCTCGGCCCCGGTCACCGGGAAGTGTCGTTCGTCGACTTTCATGACCAGCGGTCGATCGAGCCGCTCTACCCCCTCGCCGGTGGCGTAGAGCTGCTCGTTGACTCGCTCGTGTTGTTCGCGACTGATGGCTGCGGTGTCACTCTCGCCCGGCGTCACGTAGAGCCGGCCGAGGTAGTACCCGCTCGAGAACCGCTCGAACATGCTATACGGTGACACGTACCACATCGCAGTAGATAAGCCTTGGCCGGAGCGTTTATGTCGCCGTGCTTTCATCGGATTGCGGCCCGGACGTCGGTGATCGGAGCTTCGACCGTCGAGACCGGGGCCGGGAACGGTTCGGCGAGGGGCTCGGCCGTCCGGGCGTGGAGCGGGTCGCGTGAACGCTCTTGGACTATCTGGGGCCGTGAGCGAGGGTCGGTGAACGGTGAGAACGGATCTCCCTTTTTTTGTACCACACTGGCATACCGACTGACAATGAGAGCCCGTGGATCCCTGCTGGCCGCCCTGGTCGTCACCGTCGCCCTCGCGCTCGTCGCCGTGCCGGTACTCGGCGCCGTCGGCGCACCCGCACCGGCGACCGACGCGGCCCCGGCACAGACCACCGACGAGAACGAGACCGACCGAAACGGGACGGAGGGCCTGGGTGCCCGAATCGGCGCGTTCATGCAGGCCAACAGCGCCGACACGGAATCCGCCGTCGAGGAAGGCATGTGGCAAGCCCGGTACAACGCGACCGGCGAGGCCGAGCGCGCGGATCTGGTCTCGGCTCGCGTGGACCGCCTCGACCGGCGCGGTGACCGACTCCGCGACCGGATGGCCGCCCTCCAGGCGCGCTACGAGAGCGGCGAGATCCCGCGCGTGGCCTACGTGGCCCAGGCGAGCCGGCTCGCAGAGGAACTGAACGCCCTCGACGAATCGGTCAACCGGACCGAAGACCGCGCCCGCGCCGTGGGCGTGAACACCTCGCGTCTGGACGCGATTCGCGACCGGGCGCGAGAGATGCGAGGGCAGGAGGTCGCGGCCGTCGCGCGGAATCTCTCCGTCGTGCGACCGGGGAACGCCGGCCCGCCGGGAGATGTCGGTCCGCCAGGTGACGCCGAGGACCGACCCGACGGCCCCGACGTGACCGGGCCGCCTCGGAACGTGACCGACGGGTCCGACCGCGGACCACCCGGCGACCGCGGCCGCGACGGCGACCTGCCGATCGGTGACGATTCCGACGCGAACGTGACGGACGGAAACGGCTCTTCTCCGCTGGATTCGGGCCTCGACGAGGGTGACCGCCTCGGCGGCGCCGATTCCGACGGCAACGACCGGATCGACGACTCGGACGGTCGGGACAGCACCGACGACTCGGACCTGACTGACGGGACAGACGTCCTCGACGGCGCCGACTCGGACGGGACCGACGGATCCGGCGACGACGGGCTCCTCGGGGGCCAGTGACCCGGTCGGCCCGGGGAGGGACTCGCCGCGAACGGCCGGCCCGACCCAGATAGCCTTTTCACTGGTCATCACTTACGTTCGGTAAATGGATTCGGCCGAGCTACTCGATCTCCTGGGAAACGAGAACCGCAGGCGGATCCTTCGGCTGCTCGCCCGAAAGCCCTGTTACGTGACCGAGATCAGCGAGTACCTCGGTGTGAGTCCCAAGGCCGTCATCGACCACCTCCGCAAACTGGAGACGGCCGGCCTGGTCGAGAGCCGGACCGACGACCAGCGGCGGAAATATTACTTCATCTCCCAGAACCTGCGGCTGGAAGTCAGCGTCTCGCCCTACGGCTTCGGTGCCAAGAGCGCCTATCCCGCGAGCCAGAGCCTCGACGTCACCGCCAGCTGTCGGTACCTGAAGATCGACGTCGGCTCCCGCGAACCCGGTGACGTCTCCGACATCGCGGCCGAACTCGCACGGCTGGATCAGCTGGAAAACGAGCTGTCGATGGCCCAGCGGTGGGTCCAGGGCCGCCTCGCCACGGTCATGGAGCGACTCGGCGACGAACTCGGCGTGGAGGACACGCGACTGTACGCCGACGTGCTGGGGGCGCTGGCGGACGGCCCGGCGTCGACGGACGCGGTGGAGGACGCGGTCGACGCGCCGAACCCCGTGGTCCGCGAGGCGCTCTCAGAACTCAGCGAGCACGGCGTCGTGGCGCAGTCGGACGACGAGTGGCGGATCCGCGATTAGGGGCCGCCCGTCGACGCGAGGTCACGGGTCAACCCGTCGCGGAGGTCCCGGCCGAAGTAGTGACCCAGCAGACTGGCGAGCGCGCCGACGCCGACTCCGACGGCGACGAGGGGGACGCCCGCACCCAGCACCGAAATCGCGAGGTTGCCGAGCACCCAGCTGAGCCCCGCGGCCAGCCCACCCGACAGCGTCACCTCGGCGTAGCGCCGGTGCTCGCTCCCGAGACCGGCGGCGAAGGCGACCGCCGAGATCCCGACGAGTCCGCCGACCGATCCGAGGGGGAGCGTCGCCCCTGCGACGACCATCCCGACGGCTGTGAGGACGAACAGGAGCAGGAACGCCCGGACCGAGAACAGTCCCTCGAAGGGCGTGGTCAGTCGAGACGCCGCCGCACTGAAGGGTGCACGGAGCACCGCACCGAGGCGGCCACTGATTCCGCGGTTTCCGGACTCCTCCGTGGTCCCGTGGGCGGTCCCGGCGTCGACCGCCGGTTCGTCCGCGAGCCCGAGCGACGACTCGACGGGCGGCTCCTCCTCAGGCGCCCGGGCGGATCGAGACCGTTGCTCGGAACGTTCGGCCATGCTGAATGGTCCGCCTCGGGCGACGTGAGTCTTTTCCCCCGCGGGGCGGTGAAAAAGGTGGTTTCAAGTCCGGCCACGCGGTAGCCCGGGGTATGAACCCAGGCGACCGGGTCCGCGTCGAGCGCGCGGACCAGCGCTACGAGGGCGTCCTTCTGCCCTCGACGACGGACGACAACCTCGTCGTCAAACTCGACAGCGGCTACAACGTCGGCGTCGACCGGGCCGAGGCCGCCGTCGAAGTGCTCGAGGCCGACACCTACGACGTCGCCGGCGCACAGGACGCCGCGGGCGAGTCCGAGATCGCGTTCGACGACGACCTGCCGACCATCTCGCTGATCTCGACCGGCGGCACCATCGCCTCGACGGTCGACTACCGGACGGGCGCCGTCACCGCCCAATTCGACGCCGAGGACGTGCTGCGGGCGGTGCCGGACCTGGCCGGCCGGGCGAACTACCGCGGCCGCGTCGTCGCGAACATCCTGAGCGAGAACATGACGCCCGACGTCTGGCAGGAGCTGGCCCAGGCCGTCCACGAGGAGATCGAGGCCGGCGCGGACGGCGTCGTCGTCATGCACGGCACCGACACGATGCAGTTCACCGCGTCGGCGCTCGCCTTCATGCTCGAGACGCCCGTCCCGATCGTCTTCACCGGGAGCCAGCGCTCCGCGGACCGCCCCTCCTCGGACAACGTCATGAACGCCGTCTGCGCCGTCGAGGCCGCCAAGGCCGACTGCGCGGAGGTGCTGGTCTGCATGCACGCCGACGAGGCGGACGAGCGCTGCGCCCTCCACCGCGGCACCCGCGTCCGGAAGAACCACACCTCCCGCCGCGACGCGTTCGAGACCGTCGGCGCGAAACCCCTCGGCGAGGTGGACTATGAACGTGAAGACGTCACCTTCCACCGGGAGCACGCCCAGCGCGGCGAGACCGACCTCGCCCTGCACGACGACCTGGCGACCGACGTGGGCCTCGTGAAGTTCACGCCCGGCACCGATCCCGCGATGCTCGACGCCGCGGCCGACGGCGCCGAGGGGGTCGTGATCGAGGGGACCGGCCTGGGCCACGTCAACACCGACTGGATCGAGACGGTCGAAGCACTGACCGAGGCCGGGACGACGGTCGTGATGACCAGCCAGTGTCTGGAAGGGCGGGTCTGCGACCGGGTGTACGACACCGGCCGGGACCTGCTCGACGCCGGCGTGGTCGAGGGCGAGGACCTCCTGCCCGGGACGGCCAAAGTCAAACTCATGTGGGTGCTCGCGAACCGGGACGACCCGGCCGCGGCGATGCAAACGCCCCTGGCCGGCGAGATCCAGGCCCAGTCCCGGCCCTGGACCTGACATGGGCGACGAGGGGGCCGACCTCGCGGTCCGCCAGGCCGGGCCCGACGACCACGAGGCCGTCGCCGAATTTACCGAGGACTCCTGGCCGGACCGCGAGGTCAGCGACTACCTCCCCCGCGTGTTCCCCGAGTGGGTCGAGAGCGACGGTCCCGACCAGCGCACCTTCGTCGCGACCGTCGACGGCACCCCCGCAGGCGTCTGTCAGGGCGTCCTGCTCTCCGACCACGAGGCCTGGGCGCAGGGGATGCGCGTCGCACCCGACGCCCGCGGCCTGGGGCTGGCCCACCGGCTCACCGACGCGGTCTTCGACTGGGCGGCCGACCGCGGGGCGACCGTCTGTCGCAACCTCGTCTTCTCCTGGAACGTCCAGGGGCTGGGAACCTCCAGAGGGGTCGGTTTCGAGCCGGTCACCGAATTCCGGTGGGTGCATCCGGAACCGGACGCGGACGCCGACGCTGGGGCCGAAGCGGAGCCCGATCACGTCGTCGCCGACGACCGCCCGGACGCGGCCTGGAGTTACTGGCAGCGCAGCGACGCGAACCGGGCGCTCCGGGGACTCACGCTCGCGCCAGACGAGTCCTGGGCCGTCCGGGAGCTGACCCGCGACGTGCTCCGCCGGGCCGCCGACGAGACGCGAGTCTTCGCCGTCAGCACCGACGAGGGAACGCGGGCGATGGCCTACCGGGCCCGCGACTACGACTCGGCCGAAAGCGGCGAGCGGATCGCCGAGTACGGGGTCGCCGCGTGGGCCAACCACCCGGCCGCACGGTCGCTGTTCGCCGCCATCGCGCGGGACGCCGCGGCGGTGGACGCAGACCGGACGCGCGTGCTGATCCCCGAGACGGCCCGGGCCGTCAGCGACGCGGCGGCCGTCGGGGTCGAGATCGGCGAGGAACCCGACTTCGTGCTGGAAGCCGACCTGACCGGGCGGTGAGGGGGCCACGGCCCGAGGACTTTAGGCCGATGCACACATACGTGTGCACATGGGGACTGAGTACAAGAACGTCCGCCTGACGGAGGAGGCCTACGAGAAGCTCCGCAGTCGGAAACGCGAGGAGGAGTCCTTCTCGGACGTAGTCGCTCGGCTCGCCGGCGAACGATCGCTGCTCGAACTCAGAGGGATGCTCGACGAGGACGAGGCCGACGACGTCGAAGCGGCGCTCGATGACAGTTACGGTGACTACGCCGACGACCTCGCCGCCGACTGGGACGATCGATGATCCTCGACACGTCGGTGGTACTCGATCTGATGCGGGACGATCGAGACGCCGTCGAGCGCGTCCGCGAACTCGAAACCGACGGGATCGCGCAGCGACTCTCGGCGATGACGCTGTACGAACTCCACTGGGGACTGGGGTACACCGATCGGTCGGCCGAGGAGCGGGCCGAGATCGAGGCCGTCGTCGAGTCCAGAACGCTGTACGACGTGACCCCCGAGATACTCCGGAAGGCCGGGCGGATCGGCGGCGGACTCCGGAGTGAGGGACTGCCGCTGGACGACCCGGGCGACGAGATCATCGGTGCGACGGGTGTCGTCCACGACGAACCCGTCTTGACCGCCAATCCGACCGACTTCCGCCGGATCGACGGGCTCTCCGTCGACACGTATTGAACCGCACCGCGCGACGTCCGATCACTCGCCCGCGACGGTTGCGGACCGGGCGCGTTCCAGATAGAGAAGCACCCCCGCTAGCCCCCCGTATCCGATCGCGGCGACGAGTGGGACGGGGGCGAACGGGTCTCCGAGGAACGTGACGACACCGAGGCCGTAGCCGACTCCGAGCAGCAGGCCGGTGACCGTCCGCGTCGCGTTCCGTCCGCGTCGGTCCCCGAAGGTGACGAGCGCCCACTGGACCAGCGCGGGAGCGGGAAACGCCAGGATGGCAAGGGCGTGCCACGGCCGCCAGAGGCCCCAAAGCGCCGCCGCCATCCCGAGGACGATCCCCGGATAGATTCCTGAACAGCGGGCACAGAGGCGGACGGTTCGGCCCCGAATCGAGAGAGTGTGACACCGGTGGTACTCGTCCGGAAGGTGGTGCGAGAGGAAAAACGGGGCCGTGCGACGGAGTCCGGCGCGGATCTCGGCCGGCACGGAACTCTCGTCGTGGGCCATGCTCCTCGGTCACTCCTCGTCGACGTAGATGCGCTGGAACTCTTCGTCGGTCTTGCTCAGGTAGATGATCCCCTCGATCAGTCCGACGACGCCGGGGATGGCCGTCCAGAAGAAACAGAGGTAGAGGATCCCCATCTTGTTGTCGCCCAGGTAGAACTTGTGGACGCCGAAGATGCCGAGCAAGATGGCGAGGACGCCGGCGGTGACCCGGTCCTTCGAGCTATCGCTGACGGCCGGTTTCTGTCGGACGCCGCACTCGGGGCAGATCTCGGCTTCCTTCTTGATGATCTCGCCGCAGGACGAACAGTACTGCTCGGTCTCGTCCGGCTTCCGATCGGCACTCATGTCCGAAGAGGGGGTTGGCGCGGTGATAATACCTGTGAAAATTATCTGACTCGTTACCCGCCGCTGACCGGGGGAAAGAGCGCGAGTTCGTCGCCCGCTTCCAGTTCGGTCTCGCGGCCCTCGGCGGAGACGAACGGGTTGTCCCCGTTGCGGAGGACGCGGATGTGATCGCGGAGCTCGCCGTCGTCGTCCAGGACTTCCTCGGCGAGTTCCGGGTGTGCCTCGAGCAGGGCGTCGAGGGCCTCGCCGAAGGTCGCCCCGGGTTCGACGTCCACTTCGACGTAGGACTGCCCGACGGTCTCCTTGAGGTTGGCGAAGAGCTGCCACTCCATACCGTGGGTCCGGAGCGCCTCGACAAAGAGCGTTCGGTGTCAGTCGTCGCTCTCGGACGAGGCCGCCCGGGCCGCCGCCGGGTCGGCGACCGCCGCGGCGACCTCGAGTTTCCGGAGCAGTTCGGGCCTGGCGACGGCGTAGACGGCGTCGCCGGCCGCGAGGACGTGGCCCCGGCCGGGGATGGCCTCGATGCCGCCGTCGGCCAGCCGCACGGCCATCACGGCGACGTCGAGCGAGCCGACGGGCTGGCCGACGAGCGGACTCGTCGCGTCGAGTTCGACGACGCTCATCGTCTCCTCGGCGCCGCGCAGCAGCGAGGCGAACTCGCGGTCGAGGCGGGCCTCCGTGGGCAATGTTACGAGCCGGTACTCGGTGTCTGCGTCGAGCACCTCGGTGTCGGCCGCGTCGACAGCCAGCGTCACCGCGTCGCCCGCGACGCCCCTGACTTCGGCGGTCGTCACGCGCTCGACCGGATCCCGTCGCCACACCTGGACCACGTCGCCGGCGCTGGCGGCGAAAGCCGGGTCGGCCCGAATCACGACGGCTGCGGTTTCGGGCGGGAGCGTCGGGCCGATGCCGGCCACCCGTGCACCGAGGGCGAGGAACTCGACGCTGCCGTCGGCTGCGACGTCGACGTCGACGTGACCGACGCCGTAGTCGCTCTTGAGTCGCGTACGCAGGCGGTCTTCGAGGTCGGCCACCGTCAGTCGCCGGGGGAAGAGGAAGGTCCGGCCGGCCAGTTGCGCCTTCGTCTCGTCTGGGACGGGATCGTAGCCCACGATGTCGTCGATCTCCTCGGGGAGTTCGACGGCGATCACGCGCCCGACGGCCTCGACCACCCGGCTGACCTCCCCCTCCACGCTCCTGCTCCCGGTGGCGGCGAAGAGGTCGTTGCCCAACCGGTCACCGACGTCGACGCCCCCCGCGGCCGTGAAGCCGGCGAGGAGGAAGGCGGCGACGTTGAACACCGCCGTCTCGGGGGAGAGCGGGGCCGTCCCACCGGCGAGTACCTGCCCCAGAATCGCGGTCGTGTTGAAGGAGACGGCGACGCCGGCGAGACCGACGAGCACCGGGAGCCCGCGCTGGACGCGCTCGCGGGTGTACCAGCGGTACAGGAGCGCCACGGCCGCGGAGAGGCCGCCCGAGAGGACGGCCAGGCCGAGCAGTTGCGCCGCTGCGACGGTCGGCCGGTCGAGCACCGCGGCGAACTGGAGCGTCACGCGACCACCTCCGCGAACGCGTCGAGTTGCCTGGGCTCGCCGACCGCGAACAGTTCGTCACCGGCCGCGATACCGAGCGTCCCGGGCGGCGTCACCAGCCAGCCGGTCGGCTTCCGCACCGCCAGCACCGCCACGCCGTGCGTGTCCCGGACGGTGGCCGTTCCGAGGGTCACGCCGTCGAGTTCGCTCTCTGCCCCGACCGTGAACCGGCGGAACCGGATGCCGCTACGCCGGAGCAGTGAGACCAGTTCGTACTCCAGGCGCGTGCCGCGGGCCTCCACGACGACCCGCGCCCGGTCGGCCCGGACGAGGGGTTCGGCGTCCGTCCGGCTGACCGCCGCGGTGAGCCGGCCCTCGCCGCCGCCGGTCGTCGGCGCCCTGACAGCCCGCGCCGGTGCGTCGTCGTCTTCGACCGCGTCGGCGCCGGCTTCGGCCTCTGCCCCCTCGATTTCGGCCGCAGTCGGCGATGTCAGTCGGCGGTCGGCGGCTGGGTCGTCGGATTTGGCGCTCACGACGGTGCCGCCGACCTGCGCGTCGTTCGTGACGAGCGTCACCTCGTCCCCGCGCGCGAGGCCGGTGGGGATCAGCGCGTCGACGGAGACGGCGCGTTTGCCGGCGGGGATCCGCTTCGAGAGCCCGGAAAAGGGCGGTGCGGCGGCGACCGAGGCGCGACCGCGTTCGTCGATGCTCACCGTGACGTCCCCGAGGTCGAACTCCGTGCGCAGGCGCTCTGCGACGCGGTCCTCGAGTTCGGAGACCCGCAGATCCGCCGGGAGCGTGTACTCGGCCTCCCCGATCTCGGACCGGAGGTCGTCGGGCAGCGGCGGGTACCCCTCCACGTCGGAGACGTCGCCGACGACGGTGATCCGGACCTGGTCGCGGCCGCCGACGAACTCGACGACGTCCCGGGGGAGCGTGCGTTCGCGGAGTTTCGAGAAGGAGAGCCGACGCGGGAAGTTCGCGCCGAGTTGGTCGCCCTTCGCGTGGGCGTACAGGGACAGGGCCGTGACGACGAGAATCGCCGTCACGAGGATGGGCGCGTTGGCCGACTGGGTGACCGTCGGGTCGGCCAGCGCGAGCAGGCCACCGCTGACGCCGGCGAGCGCGACTGCGAGCACCACCACACCGAAGCCGGGGATGGTGACGCCGGTGAAGTACTTGAACCCGAAGCCCAGCGTCCAGGCGACCAGCGCGGGGATGATCCCGGTGAGGAAGCCGAGATAGACCCCCAGCAACACCTCGACCGGGAGTGAAGCCATGGGGTTCGCTGGGAACGCCTCGTACTAACCAGTACCGACGACTTCCGGCGCGAAGGGGCCGGTCCGGCGGTTTTATCCCGGGCCACGCCGGATGGGGGGACATGTCGTCCCGAGGCGTGTTGCTGCGAACGCGAGTCGCCGTCGTGCTCGTGGCGCTCGTCGCCCTGCTCTCCTTCACGACGGGTGTCGTCAACATCGGGATGACCCAGATAGCGGGCCCGCTCGGGCCGTTCATCCCCGATGACGTGGAGCAGGCGGCCGGGTTCACCGGCGCGCTGACCGGCTTCCTCATGCTCGGGAGCGCCTTCGGGCTCCGGCGCGGGTTGCGCGTCGCGTGGTACTCGACGGTCGTCCTCCTGCCGGTCACCGCCGCACAGGGGCTGGCCCAGTCGAACGTCCTCTCGTCGCCGCTGATCGTCCTCTCGCTGCTCTCGCTCCCGACCGTCCTCATCAACTATCGGCGGTTCGACCGACCCCTCGCCCTCTCGACGACGCAGCTTGCCGCTGGGGCGGCACTGGTCGGGACGATGGTCTACGGGACCGCCGGGACCTACCGCCTCAGGGGGGAGTTCGCGAACGTCGAGACGGTCCTCGACGCGGTCTACTACACCATCGTCACCGCGAGCACCGTCGGGTACGGGGACGCGATCCCCGAGAGCCAGCAGGCCCGTCTGTTCTCCATCTCCGTGCTGGTGCTCGGCGTCGCCAGTTTCACGCTCGCACTCGGGTCACTGCTCGGCCCGGCCATCGAGGCGCGGTTCGCCCAGGCACTCGGAACCATGACCGACCGACAACTCGAACTGCTCGAGGACCACGTCATCGTCCTCGGCTACGGCGACCTGACGGAACCGATCATCGAGGAACTCTCCGGGACGACGCCCTTCGTCGTCATCACGCCGGACCAGGACGCGGCGGCTCACCTCAACGCGCGGGACATCGCGGTCCTGTCCGCCGATCCCAGCGACGAGGAGCCCCTCCACCGCGCGAGCATCGAGGACGCTCGCGCCGTGGTCGCGGCCACGGAGAACGACGCCAACGACGCGCTGGCCATCCTGACCGCCAAGTCGCTCAACGCAGACCTTCGGGTGGTCGCGGCCGCGACCGACCGCGAGAACGTCGAGAAACTCAGGCGGGCGGGCGCTGACTCGGTCATCAGCCCGGCGGTCATCGGCGGCCACCTGCTCGTCGAGTCGGCCCTCGGCGACGAGGACGTCGAGACGCTCGCAGACAGGATCCTGGCGAACGACGGATCGGGCGACGAGGCCTGATCACCGGTTCCGGTCGACGATGGCGACGTCGCAGTCGAGATCCCGGATGCGCTCGAAGGTCGGCGGTGAGATCAGGCGGGAGGCCCGGCTCCGGTCCGTGCTCGCGCCGAGGAAGATCAGGTCGTAGCTGTTCGCGCCGTCTCGGAGGAAGGTCTCGATCGACGCCCGCGAGACGCGCGTCTCAAGCGGGCCGTCGAACGGCTCGACCAGGTTCGAGAGCATGTTCTCCGCCCGACGGCGGTTCCCGCCCTCCTGCATGCAGTGCGCGACGCCGACGTGCCCGGTCCGCCCGGTCAACCGGAGCGCGAAGTCGATCATCGCGTGGGCCACGTCGCTGGCTCGCCGGACCGGCACGAGCACCCGGCGCCAGCCGACTCGCCCGTCGACGGAGCGATGGACCAGCACGTCGACGTCACCACTGAACAGCTGTCGGACGAACGGCGAGAGGCTCCCGTGGTGCTGTTCGTACGGCGTCGCGATCAGGTCGCAGTTGGTCTCCTGGGCGGTCGTGAGCACCGTCTTCGACGGGCGCCCGGTGGCGACCGCCACGACCGACTCGCACGGGACGCCCACCTCCGTCTCGATGCGCGCAGCCTGTGCTTCCAGCCGGTTCGCAGCCGTCGAGGCGGCGCGACGCTCGGTCAGATCCTCGAGCGCCTCGTCGTCGAGGTCCGCGTCGTCGGGCTCGGGTGCCGACCCGGCGTCGGTCCCCGCCGCGTCGCCGGGGCGCCCGCCGTCGGTCCGGGCGCTCCGGGTTTCCGAGAGGAGTTCCCGCTCGGCCGCGGCCAGTCGCTCGTCGTCGACCACGTCGAGCAGGACGACCTTTCCGGCCTCGTGGGCGGCGGCGAGGGCGGCGGCCAGCATGGCGGTCGCCTCGGCCGTGTCGGTGCGCATCGGCACGAGGACGTGGTCGTCGCCGTTGGTCGACTGGTAGAGATAGCGAGCCCGCTCTTCGTAGACCGTCTCGCGCCAGAGGAGGAAGACGGTCGCCACCAGCGCCGACGACACGAGGACGCTGCCGACGTACGCGAGCCGCGGCGTGACCGTCACCGACAGCCCCGCGAGCACCTCGAGCGTGATCGAGTTCGCCTGGCTCACGTCGATGACGTGGATGAGCAGGGCGCTGGAGAAGGCCGAGGCCTCCTCCACGTCGAGGAGCCAGGTCACGACTCCGGTAAGAAAGATCGACAGCGCCGCGGCGCCGGGATCGACGGCCGTCTCCCCGGGTGCGGCCCAGAGCGCGGTGGCGATCAGGTAGGCGATCCAGCCACACAACGCCCCGACGGTCAGGCCGCCGACGAACCGCGTCGGCGAGGCGTACTCGCTCTCGGGGTTGGAGAAGAGCGTGAACGTGCCAGACGCCAGCGGCGGAAACAGCAGGAACGGGAGCACGGAGACCGCGTTCGAGAGCCAGGTGACCATCGCGATCAGCAGGGGGACGAACACGATCACCGAGAGGTGGATCAGGTTGCGCGTGTTCTCGAGCCAGCGCCGGATCGCCCGCAGTTCGCGGCGCTCGAGGCGCCGAACGCGGGCCCGGACCGCGGCGAGTCGTCGACGCAACCGATCGCGCATGGCGGTCGTTGGCGAGCGGGGGACTAAAACTGCGCGGCGGTCTCAAACTGTGGTCGCCGCCGACAGCGAGATCTCGATCGCCCGCTCGACGTTGTTCTGTGCCTTCTCGGGGAGTTCCTCGGCCTCGGTCTCGCCCTTCTGGGTCCCCTCGACGAGGTTGCCGTCGACCGTACAGATCGCGCCGGCGGCCATCCCCTTGCGACGGGCCAGCGAGAAGATCGCCGCGGCCTCCATCTCGACGGCCAGTAGGCCGGCTTCCTCCCAGTCGCGTACGTAGGCGTCAGTTTCGGCGTAGAACGCGTCATCCGTCGCGATCGGGCCAACGTGGACGTCTTCTCCCCGCTTCTCCGCGGCGTCGACCAGTGCCGAGAGGACGTCGTAGTCCGGCACGGCCGGGACGGTGTCGCCCTCGTACCGCCCGGTCGTCCCCTCGTCTTTGGCTGCGCCCGTCGCGACGACCATGTCCCCGATCTCGATGCCGGACTGGAGCGCGCCGGTCGTGCCGACCCGGATCAGGGTCTCGACGCCCACGGCTTCGAGTTCCTCGACGGCGATGGCGGCCGACGGACAGCCGATCCCGGTCGAGCAGACGGTGAGCTCGCGGCCCTCGTAGGTGGCGTTGACGACCTTGTACTCACGGTTCTGTGCCACCGTCGTCGCCTCGTCACAGGCGTCGGCGATCCGGTCGACGCGGCCGGGGTCGCCCGGCAACAGCGCGACGTCGGCCAGCGCACCGTCCTCGACGAGCAGGTGTGGTTGTTTCGCCATACCCACTCTTCAGGCAGGCGGTACAAAACCGTCGGGTGTTCGGCCGGCGTCGCCACTCAGGAACGCGAGTCGTCCCGGCCGAAGACCCGTCCCAGCGGGCCGACGAACTGCGAAATCGAGAGATCGGTCGACTCGAAGTACTTCTTCGTGCGGTAGGCGCCCCGCGCGGGGAAGCCGATGAGGAAGAACACGACCGCGGTCAGAAAGACCGGGACCGGCGACACTGGCAGCAGCGCCTGCTGGATGATCCCCTCCACGAGCAGGAGGCCGAGCAGGAAGACGCCGGCGAGGATCGAATGCCGGCCGAGGCTCCCGATGAAGGCCCAGCGCGGGCTCTCGCTCTCCAGGGGTTCCACGTCGTCTTCGGTGCTCTCGGATCCGGTATCGACCGCAGGGTCGGTATCGTCGGCCGCCGCGACCGGTTCGTTGCCACCGGTCACGGGCGCGTCCGGCGCTGGATCGCGGCGGGCGTTCGGATCCCCCGCTCTCGCCGGTTCCGGACCGCTCTCGGCCGCAATCTCCGGTTCGTCGGGTTCCGTTCCAGCGGGCTCGCGCCACCAGACGCGGCCCACGCCGACGTCCTTCGAGTCGAGTTCCCCCCGGTCCACGAGGTCCTCGAGGCGGTTCAGCGTCGCGCGCTTCCCGATCGGGAGTTCCTCGGCGACCTCGGAGGTCGTCAGGACGGGGTCCGCCGTCGCCTCGAAGACGCCCAGAATGTTCTCGTCACGGGCCTTCTGGGCGGGTGCCCGCGGATACTCCTCGGAACCGGAGTCTGAGGGCATGGGAATCCATATTTCGCCCATGCGCATTAATCTTGGGGGACCTAGACGACGGCTGTAAGCCCTCGCAATCCGAACTTCGCGCTTACGAAATAAGGTTCCAGAGCAGTAACCTTTATACTCTCGGCCGGACATGGGTAGGATGAGGGCGCGGGGGAAGTGGAGCTCGCCACTCCGACCGATCACCACGCGTCCGCGACCCGCACGGACGGACCAAAACCCAACACCACGGGGTTGACCGGTACCGACCCTCACTCTCGTTCCCTTTCGATACCCGACTCGCGAGCGCCGCTCACGCCGCTCCCAGGGCTGCGAACAGCAACACGTTGTGCGTCCCGGGCCCGAGTCCGACGGCGGCGACGAGCCCGAGCGCCGCGTTGCCCTGGACCGGGTCCTCCTCCAGGAAATCCGCGAACAGCACCAGGACGCCGGCGGCGATCAGGAGCTTCACGAGCACGAACAGCCAGCCGCTACCGAGCAGGGGTTCGGTCGGCAGTGAGGCGGCGAAGTCCATGATCGCCTCGGGAAGTGGGCTTCGCTCCCCGCTTCCCAGCAGGTCGACGCCGACCGCGGTGGACACGCCGTCGAGAACGTGCCCGAACACGACGACCGCACCGAGAGCCCCCGTTCGGGCGGTCACGGTCGGTCGCAGGTGTCGGACTGCGCCGTACGTCCCAGCAGTGAGCGGAACCGACGCGACGAGCGCCGCGAGCGGGAGCACCGGGGCGAACGTCCCCCGGGTGGTCGCCGTGGCGACGACGTTCGCGGCACCGACGAGCGTCACGACGCCGCCGACGACGGCGAGGGGACGCGGAACCCGGCGGTCGAGTGAGAGCAGCCCCACCCAGACCGCCCCGGCCAGCAGGAAGGTCGTCACGTACACTGCGGGTGCGCCCAGGAGCGGGGCGATGGCCGGCGGCGCGGCCCCGAGCTGGTAGACGACGTGCAGGGCTGCGCCCGCGGTCATCCACGGGGTGAACGCGAGGACGAGTCGCTGCGTGACAGGTGGTCGACGACTGTACAACGCGGCGCCGACGGCGAGGCCGGCGACGACCAGCACGAGCAGATACGGCGTCGCGGGGACGGCCAGCCCCTCAGGCAACACCTGGCGAAACATGTCGGAGGGGGTCGGCCGGCCGCCGAAAGCCTTCCGGTCGGCCACGTCCCTTTTTCCCCGTCCGCTGCTATCGAGGCCCATGGACGTACCCGGGCGGATCGACCACACGGTACTGGGGCCGGCGACCACCGGCGACGAGGTACTGGGGGTCGTGGACGAGGCCGTCGAACACGGGATGAACGCCTGCGTCCCGCCGTGTTACGTCGATCTGGTCGCGGACTACGCGCCCGAGACGACGCTCGCGACGGTGATCGGGTTTCCCCAGGGGCAGCACGCGACGGAGACGAAGGTCAGTGAGGCCGAGCGGGCCTGGACCGACGGCGCCGACGAACTCGATCTGGTGGCCAACGTCGGGCGCCTGAAATCGGGCGAGGAAGACACCTACGAGGACGAAATCGGCGAAGTCGTCGCCGCTACCCCGATGCCCGTGAAGGTCATCCTCGAGACGTCGCTGCTCAGCGACGAGGAGACACGCCGGGCGGCCGAACTCGCGGTCGCCGCCGACGCCGACATGCTCAAGACCGCGACCGGGTTCGCCGAGGGCGGCGCCACGGTGGCCGACGTCGAACTGCTGAGCGAGTACCTGCCGGTGAAGGCCAGCGGCGGGATCGGCTCCTGGGAGGCGGCGAAAGCGATGTTCGACGCCGGGGCCGAACGCATCGGCGCGAGCAGCGGGGTCGCCATCGTCGAGGAGTGGGCGGCGGCGGGGCAGCCATCGACCGGAGCCGGATCGGACGGGGCGTGACGGATCCGTCGCGTTTTTGCTCGGCGAGCCCCGAGGACGGAGTAGCGAATGGCCCGCTATCACATCGAGACGTACGGGTGTACCTCCAACAGGGGTGAGACCCAGCAGATCGAGCAGGCGCTGCGCGAGGGGGGCCACCACCCCGTCGACGGCCCCGAAGCGGCCGACGTGGCGATCCTCAACACCTGCACGGTCCTCGAGAAGACGGAGCAGAACATGCTCCGGCGGGCCAGAGAACTCGACGCGGAGACGCCCGGCGACCTGGTGGTGACCGGTTGCATGGCGCTCGCCCAGGGCGACCTCTTCCGCGACGAGGAGTTCGACGCGGAGATCCTCCACTGGGACGAGGTGCCCGAACACGTCCGCAACGGCGAGTGCCCGACCGTCACCGACGGCGTCGAACCGGTGCTCGACGGCGTGACCGGCATCCTCCCCATCGCGCGGGGCTGCATGAGCGACTGCTCGTACTGCATCACCAAGCAGGCCACCGGTCGCATCGACAGCCCGTCGGTCGACGAGAACGTCGAGAAGGCCCGGGCGCTCGTCCACGCGGGCGCGAAGGAGATACGTATCACCGGCCAGGACACCGGCGTCTACGGCTGGGACAGCAATCAGGGCGAGAGCCTCCTCCCCGAGCTACTGGACCGCATCTGCGATATCGAGGGCGACTTCCGGGTTCGGGTGGGGATGGCCAACCCGAAGGGCGTCCACGGCGCCCGCGAGGACCTCGCCCGGGTGTTCGCCGAGAACGACGAACTGTACAACTTCCTGCACGCGCCCGTCCAGTCGGGCAGCGACGACGTGCTCGCCGACATGCGCCGCCAGCACGCGGTGTCGGAGTACGTCGAGGTCGTCGAGACCTTCGACGAGCACCTCGATTACTGGACGCTCTCGACGGACTTCATCGCGGGTTTCCCGACCGAAACCGACCGCGACCACGAGCAGAGCCTCGCGCTCATGCGCGAGACGCGCCCCGAGAAGATCAACGTCACGCGCTTCTCGAAGCGCCCCGGCACCGACGCCGCCGACATGAAGGGGCTGGGCGGCCAGACGAAGAAGGACCGC